>JAESQS010000348.1 GCA_016765035.1 Kordiimonadaceae bacterium
GGGTGGTTGGGTAGGGGACGTGGGACGGTGATGTTCGATCAAAATTTAGGTAGTTCTATCAAGCCTAGCTTTTTAGCGGCTCGGCCAAAGCGCTCGATAATTGTGTCGATTTGCTCTGTGGAATGTTGGGCGCAGACGCTTACTCGCATCAGAAAAATACCAGCAGGTGTCGCTGGTGGTGCAGCCATATTCACATAGACGCCTTCCATCAGCAATTCTTCCCAAAAACGGGTGCCAACCATAGGGTCTGGCATTTTTACAGCGATGATGGGGCTTTCTGCTTTGTCTGTAGCGATTTCAAGCCCTAAACCCCGCAGCCCTGCATGGAGGCGGTTGGCATTTTCCCACAAGTGCGCGCGTCGATTGCCGCTGCGCTTAATAGCTTTTATCGATGCATCAGCCGAGGCAACGACACTGGGCGGTAGGCTTGCTGTGAAAATATAGGGGCGGCACACAAAGCGCAGTACATCAAATTTCGGGTGGTTTGATGCTGCAAAGCCACCAACTGTGCCAACAGACTTGGAGAATGTGCCAACAAAAATATCAACTAGATGCTCTACGCCTTCTGCTTCTGCAATGCCACGGCCGTTTTTGCCACTAAAGCCCATGGAGTGCGCTTCATCGACAATTGTCATGCAGCCATATTTCTTGGCAACTGTGAGCATTTCCTTTAGAGGCGCTGCATCACCGAGCATGGAATATATGCCTTCAACAACCAACAGCTTGTTTGCGCCTTCAGGAATACGTTTTAGGCGTCTTTCCATGTTGTCCACATCATTATGCTTGAAGCGTACAATCGTGGCATTGCTCATAGAGCAACCATCATAAATTGACGCATGGCAGTCAGCATCAATGATTACATAATCATCTTTGCCGCCAAGAGTGGAAACTAGGCCTAATGTTGCCTGGTAGCCTGTTGAGAAGACCATGCACTGCTCAACGTCGTAGAAGTCAGCAATTGTGGCTTCTAGTGCTTTGTGGCCCCCGTAGGTGCCGTTTAGGACGCGTGAGCCTGTGGTGCCTGTGCCAAAATCATCAATGGCTTTTTTTGCTGCATCCACAGCATCTTGATGAAAAGTCATGCCCATGTAATTGTTGGTGCCAGCAAGGATTGTGCGGCGCCCATTAATTAAAGCTTCAGTTTCTGACAGAATTTCATCCATCACAACTTTGAAAGGGTCTGCTTTTTCAAAAGGAAGGGAAGCCCGTAACTCGACTATCGGGTCAAATTTATCGAATAAATCCACGGTATTTTCTAACCTTCGCTTACAATTCTATCAACGGCATCCCCAACTTGGCCGATGTTTTCTAGGTCAGGCAACAGGTTGAGCGGTAAGATGATGTCAAATTCATCTTCAATTTCTGCAACCAAATCCATCACTGTCAGGCTGTCAAATTCTAAGTCTGCAGCAAAAGAAGTTTCGGCTGAAAGCTTAATGCCCTTTTTATTTAGGGGGGCAATAAGGTCATAGATTGTTTCAAGAGTTTGGGCCTGAGCCATAATGAAAGCTTACCTGTTATTGTAGATGTAAAACATACGGCGCTTTATACCGGCCTGAGACCAATCATAAAAGCCCGTTTTTTTTATACCAGTCAACTGTGTTTCTTAATCCGGCTTTAAGGTTATATTGTGGCGACCAATTTGGCAGCTTGGGACGGCGGGGTTCTCTTACCGTCCAGTCTGGGTGGCACAAGTAGCGCGCCGTTGACAAAGTCAGCATTGTCGGGCGGTTAAGGGCACTTGCTACCATGCCATTGATGGCACCAATTGTTCCCAGCACCCAAAAAGGAATTGAAAAGACTTTTGGTGGCTTTTGTTCTGTCGATGAAAGGGCCTTGGCAATGTCCTTGGCCCGGTATCCGCCTGCTTTGGTGTCGTCAATTTCAACAATTGCTTTTGAATGACTACCATCACATAACTGGGTAATGGCCTCTGCCAAGTCTTCTACATGGATCCAGGAAGAGCGATTATTTACGTTGCCGGGCGCTGGTAATAGTCCAAAGCGAGTGGCCTTTAGGAGCTTGAGTATTTCCATGTCGCCGGGACCATAAATGGCAGGCGGGCGTATAACCGTCCAGTTGAAAGGCCATTTTCTAGCTGTCAGGAGTAATTCCCCTGCGGCTTTACTGGCCCCATAATGGGATAAGCGCGGTTCGCGGGCAGCAAGGCTTGAGATATGCAGCACATGCGAGACTTTTTGCTTGGCCGCAGCAGTTAAAACCAGCTTGCTACCTGCTACGTTTGCATCAAAAAAATCATCTCTGGTTAGTGCTTTGACAAGTCCTGCTGCATGAATAAGCGTGTCTGCACCTTTACACAGAGCATTGAGGCTTTCTGCATCACTGAGCGAGCCATTAACCCAAGTTACACCGTCTCGGTCAGTTTGCTCACTGCGCGTTAGTGCCTGCACTGTATGGCCAGCATTCAACAAACTGTTCAGCAGATGGTTGCCAAGAAAGCCGGTACCCCCGGTCAGCGCAATGGTCTGACCAGACAGTTTTTTAGATGATTTTTGGGACATTATCTAACTGGCAAGAGCTTGTAAGTGGCCGGATAAATACTGGGCACGCGCTTTTGTACGGCTCAGTTTACCAGAAGATGTACGGGGTAATGCACGGGGCGGAACCAATTCAATAAGGCAATTCACACCTGTTGAAGACTGAATTTTCTTTTTCAGGTCATCGACCAGTTTTGCCCGAAGGGCAGGGTCTGAAATACGGCACTGTGCCAAAATAAGTGGGACTTCCTCGGCATTGGCACCGGGGATGGAAATAGCGGCAACATCACCGGTTTTAAGGGCTTCCAATTGCTCTGCAGCCCATTCAATATCCTGTGGCCAGTGGTTTTTACCGTTTACAATGATCATGTCCTTGGCGCGGCCAACGATATAGATATCACCGTTTTTCATATAGCCCATGTCGCCTGTGTCCAGCCACCCTTCTGGGCTTAAAACCGAACGGGTTGTTTCTGGGTCGTTGAAATATTCACGCATGACAGAAACGCCGCGTAAATAAAGCTTACCAACCACACCATCGGTTACATGCTGGTCATCTTCATTGCGGAATTCAACATCATATTCTGGCAAAGGTGTGCCGCAGTTTACGACTTCGCGCATGCGGGCATCATCTTCACCGCTGAGCACCATATGCTTCTCGCCGGTCAGGATGGCTTCTTCAACCATGTCGATATGTATGCCATTCCCTGTTTTGGCAAAACTAACGCCAAGGGTACATTCAGCAAGGCCATAGCTGGGCATCAACGCTTTAGGGTTAAAGCCGATTGTAGAGAATGTTTCAGTGAAGGCACGCATCACTTCAGGGCGGATCATTTCCGCACCAATGCCAGCAACACGCAAGCAGGAAAGGTCTAGCCCTTCCATTGCTTTGCCGCGCATTGCAGCTCTGCGGGTGCAAATGTCGAAGCCGAATGTTGGGCCATACGTAATTGTACCGCGTGTGCGGCTAATCACTCGTAGCCAGCTTAACGGCCTGCGGGCAAATTCTTCAGTCGGTATAAAATCAACAGAACATTGACACGTCATAGTCGCCATAAGGCTGCCTACAAGGCCCATGTCGTGATAAAAAGGTAACCAGGAAACACAGCGGTCTGCATCGCCCATGTTTACGCCGTATTTGCTCATGCCGTGCGTGTTGGCAAGCAAAGATTTGTGCGTTACAGCCACACCATGCGGAAAGCGGGTGCTGCCAGAGGAATATTGTAAATAGGCAAGGTCATCAGGGGATGGCAGTACGTGGTCTGCATCAGCGTCCGTTGCCATATAATCTTCAAAGGATCCGGAGAATACCATATCAACGGAAGCCGTTGCTTGCTCAATCATTTCGGCCATGAATTCCGGTGCCATTACACCGTTTGCACCGCAGCTTTCAATTTGTTTTTCAAGCTGGGCAACATAGCCATCGCGCCCGCCAAAAGAGGTGGGTAAGGGCAGAGGCACAGGCAGCACACTGGCGTACTGACAACCAACAAAGAAGCTTACGAAATTTGCGCTAGTTTCAGCAATGACGGCAATGCGATCGCCTTTTTTGAAGCCCAAGCCGACAAGCTTGCGCCCAATGATGGCGGCCTGATCTCTGACGCTACGCCATGGTAGCGCCTCTAGAAGATCGCCTTTGGCATTAAAGAAGTTTGCGCCACGCTTCCCTTGGGCAGCATATTCAACTGCATCAATAAGCGTATCAAAATCGACATACCGTCGTGGTAAGCTAGGATCCAGAGTAGGTGTAACTACCGTCATCGTGTCTGCTTCAACCATAATTGCTCCAGGCTCACAGTAACCGGACCTTACTAAAACAACAACCCATAGCCTGTGATTATTCACTGGTGGGTATAACCCTTGTGGTCTGTCCCTTTAAAAAAGCGCATAAATTACTTGCGTCTTTTTACTACACCCTGTTCATTCACAGGGGTACAGGTGACCAGATATTAACGCTGAATTACAGTTTGTGGTCCAATTCTGCAAGTGAATTCTATGCGTTGGTGTGTAAAGTATGGTGAGGTATTTCACAAATGCGACCAAACCATGGCAAAGAGAATGCAGATGTTCAGTACGGAAGACATAAGACGTGTACGGCAAGAAACGCCAGGACTAGGGCATAGAGTGCATCTGGACAATTGTGGCTCTTCGCTGATGCCGGAACCGGTTGTCTCTGCAATGAAAAGCTATCTGGATACTGAAATGCGTTTAGGCGGCTATGTTGCCCAAGAGCAACAGTTAGGCGCTTTATCCGACGCTTATGACAGTCTTTCAACGCTTTTTGGCGGAAAGAGCACTGACTATGCTCTTGCTTCCAGCGCTGTGGATGCTTGGACCAAAGCTTTTTACAGCATTCCCCTGACTGCGGGCGATAACATCGTCACAGTGTTTAACGACTATTGCAGCAATTATGTTGCGTGCTTGCAGCGGGCAAAGCGGGACGGTGTGGAAATTCGTGTTGCCCGCGCCAAAAGTGATGGAACGCTGGATTTGGACCATCTGGCCGACCTTGTTGACAGTCGAACGCGTATTATCAGCCTTGCCCAAATAGCGTCATCTGATGGATTGGTGGCTGATGCTGCGGCTGTTGGAAAAATTGCGGCAGCCTCAAATGCTTTTTATTTGCTGGATGCCTGTCAATCAGTGGGACAAATTCCTGTTAACTTTGCGGAGATAGGCTGTCATATGGCAACGGCTACGTCCCGTAAGTTTCTGCGTGGGCCGCGCGGCATAGGCTTTCTGTATGTGAATGCTGAGGCACGGGCGAAGTTAGACCCCGTGGTGATAACCAACAAGTCTGCCGCTTGGGTAGCAGATAATGAATATGAATTAGCGACAGATGCCAGCATGTTTGAAGCATGGGAAAAAAGTTGCATGGTGCAGATGGGGTTTGGGCAGGCCCTGAAATATTTTTTGGCGATGGGTGTGGGTAAGGCCACAGGCCAAACGCAGAGGCTAGCCGCGGATTTACGGGGAAGACTGAAATCTTTACGCGGGATAAAGGTTGAATGCCCAGAAGCTGCGCAAGCAGCGATCATCACATTCAATAAAGAAGGCTGGGATGCGGCAGATGTCCGTGTCGCGATGGCAGAAAAGGGCGTCACCGTGCAGGTGTCTACTATCTTCCATACTCGGCTTGATTATACCGCAAGGGGTATTCAAGCTGCTGTGCGGGTTTCCCCACATTATTATAATACACCTGCAGAGCTAGACCAGTTTTTGAATACTTTAGAAGATTTGTAAAATGCCTGATGATCCCAAAAAGCGCCCTAAAAAAGTAACTGAAGGGTATTTAGAGCGTGCGGCCCTGCATTATTTGGGGCGTTTTTCCTCTACTGAGGCGAACCTTATACAGGTGCTGGAACGTAAAGTACGCCGCCGTAACGAGGAAAATACCGCCCCCACGGCCGAGCAAATGGGCTGGATAGCCAATGCAGCAGCCAAATGTGTCAGGCTTGGGTATGTGGATGACGCGCACTATGCAAAGCAGCGTTTTGCCAGCTTGCTTCGAAAAGGCAAGCCGTTGCGGACTATCAGCCAAGACCTGCGGTATAAAGGCGTGGCCGACAACCTTGTTACTGAATTGATTGCGGAAGAACAAGCCGACCCGGAGGTGGATTTGGATTTGTCAGCCGCTGCGGCCTATGCCCGCCGCCGCAGGTTTGGCCCATTTCGCCGTGCCGACCGGATGACTGAGGAAAAAATTGAAAAAGAAAAAGCAGCCATGCTGCGCACAGGATTCTCTTTTCAGGTCGTTAAACGGATTTTAGGCAGTTCCGAAGACGAATTGTTGCAATTGCTTCCGTAAAAATTCCCGAATTTTCCCGAGTATTCGTCTCTTATTTAATAGGGCTTGTGTTTAGCGGGTGAGGAATGGCCGATTTTGTCCGGTTTGCCTTGCGCTTAGGCGGTCTGCGCTCTAAAAACAGCACTTAAAGTTATAAAAAGAACACCGCTAAAAACAGTCTGTAGTGGGCAGAATAGTTTATAAAGGATACAATATGTCGCTTTTTGCGAGTCCAGCGGGAAGAAATTTCCTCGGCAATTCAGCTACTTGGTATAAGCAAACCATCGTAGCTTTTCTAATTCTTAATCCGATTTTATATTTTTACGTAAGCCCTTATGTGGCTGGATGGGCCTTGGTGCTAGAGTTTATCTTCACTCTTGCCATGGCGCTGAAATGCTACCCATTACAGCCCGGCGGCTTGCTGGCTATTGAGGCTGTGGCAATTGGAATGACTAGCCCCGCCAAGGTTATGCATGAGATTGAAGGCGGCTTGGAAGTTATCTTGCTGCTTGTTTTCATGGTGGCTGGTATCTATTTCATGAAGAGTTTGCTGCTTTTTGGTTTTACAAAAATACTTGTGAATGTGCGTAATAAAGTAGTTCTGTCCTTATTGTTCTCTGCGCTTGCGGCGGTTTTATCTGCTTTCCTTGATGCATTAACCGTGACGGCTGTGATTATCAGTATTTCTGTCGGTTTTTATTCCATCTATCATAAAGTGGCATCGGGTAAGTCGTTCGAACATGACCATGACCACATGACGGACGAAGAATTAAACAAGCAAGATGAAGATGATCTGGAAGGTTTTCGGGAATTTTTACGGAGCCTGATGATGCATGCTGCCGTTGGTACGGCACTTGGCGGCGTTATGACATTGGTAGGCGAACCTCAAAATATCATTATTGGTACTGTTGCGGGTTGGGACTTCGGTGAATTTTTCTTACGGATGGCCCCTGTTACGATTCCTGTCTTTTTTACAGGCCTGCTGACTTGTTTAGCTCTAGAGCTTACAGGCACATTTGGGTATGGCTCAAAAATTCCTCCTCGTGTGTTAAAAATCTTAAAGGAGTTTGATGAGCACGAAACTGGTCGCCGCACATCACGTGATAACGCTGCTTTGGTTGCACAAGCTTTGGTTGGGGTCTGGCTGGTAATTGGTCTGTTAATGGGGGCTGCTGACGTAGGTTTGATTGGCCTATCTGTTATCGTCCTTATCACTGCATTTAACGGCATAACTGAAGAGCATCAGATAGGGCATGCCTTCGAAGAAGCCTTGCCTTTCACGTCCTTACTTGTGGTGTTTTTCGCCATTGTGGGTGTGATTAGTGATCAAGGCCTCTTCAGGCCTGTAATTCAATTTGTCCTTAGCCTTGAGGGTAATTCGCAGATTACGGCCTTTTATGTTGCTAACGGCGTATTGTCCGCGATTTCAGATAATGTTTTTGTAGCAACGGTTTACATCGGCGAAGTGGCTGATGCGTTGGCGAATGGCACAATTGACCGTGCCACATTTGACTTGATGGCGGTGGCTATTAACACGGGTACGAATATCCCGTCTGTGGCAACGCCTAATGGGCAAGCAGCATTCTTGTTTTTGCTTACGTCAGCACTGGCACCGCTCATTCGTCTAAGCTACATGCGCATGGTAATTATGGCGCTGCCATATACGATCACCATGTCAATCGTAGGTTATATTGCTGTTGCTACCTTACTCGAGCCACTAACGCAAAAGTTGTATGATGCAAATTTGATTACGCACCACGTTTCAGGTGAAAAAAACAACGATAAGGCAAGTGGACATTAAAAAAACCACGACTAACAATGAGTTAAATAGGTACGCCCGCAATGTTTCTTGTTGCGGGCGTTCTTTTTTGGGACTAGCATGTTGTGATTAACGGCATATTAATACGTTGTATGCACTTATTGCGTTGTAAGCATTTATTTTCCTAGAGGGGGGAATAGTATGGACGGTCGCAGTTTAGTTAGTTCTGAAGTGATGCCTGAGGACCTTGGCAGCCAGTTAACCGGTAAAGTTAAATGGTTTGATGCGGTTAAAGGGTATGGTTTTGTAGTGCCTGATGATGACGATGGGGATGTGCTGCTCCACTTCTCAGTGTTGCGCGATGTTGGACGGCGTTCTGTGCCTGAGGGTACAACCGTTGTTTGCAATGCCGTGGCACGAGAGAGAGGGCGTCAGGCAACCAAAGTTCAGTCTCTGGATTTATCAACTGCAGTGAAACCTGAAGACATTGGACGGTCTTCTTTCTCCCACCCAGGGATGGAAGTAGAAGTTTCCAGTGAATTTGAAGCTGCGGAAGTCAAGTGGTTCAATCGTACCAAAGGCTATGGTTTTGTGTCTATGGGCGAAGGAACGCAGGACATTTTTGTTCACATTGAAACGCTTCGACGGGCAGGGCTTACGGACCTTGAGCCAGCGCAAGAGGTGCGTGTCAGGATTGGCACGGGTGAGCGTGGACCTTTGGTAGCGCAAATCGCTCTTCCGGGTGATGTTTAATTCAGACGATATTTAAATACTGGGGCAGTAAAGTGCAGCCCCAGTAAATAATCGACGTTTGACTGTATTTTAGCGCCTGCCTGTTTGGTGGGCGCCTTGGTTTTGGGTGAAGCAGTATGGTTAGTTTTTCGCTGGTGTATGGGCGCAGAGCATTTGTTGCTTGCCGAAGGCTTTACCAAACTATCCCCATTTTTTTAGCTTTTCTGATCGCGGTTGTTCTACCGGTAACGCCCGCTGTGGCAGGTGCCTTTAGCCCACTCACCATTGATCAGACATCAGGCGTACAGCTTGAGTTTCAAGTTGAGCTGGCGCTTACCACCCGTCAGCGCCAACAAGGGCTGATGTACCGCACAGAACTTGCTCCTGACAAAGGCATGTTATTTATCTTTCCAGATATAGACCGGCGCGCCTTCTGGATGCGGAATGTGCCTATTGCGCTGGATATAATTTTTCTGCGCAAAGACGGCACTGTTATTAATGTTGTTGCAAACGCTGAGCCGGAGACAGATACATCACGGCCCTCAACAGCGCCGGCAAAGGCTGTGCTGGAACTTGCCGGAGGCCGCGCCAAAGAGCTTGGTATCGCCGCTGGGGATATTGTGCGCCATGTGCTATTAGGAAACCTAACAGGTAAATAATCATGGGCTGGTGATCTAAATTAAACCAGATACGACATTACGTTTTGCCTCTCCTTTTTAACGGAACAACATACATTATGGAAAACCGTACAGCGTCCGCAGAAATGGTTGCGGAAGCAAATCCACCTGCTGGCTTTTTGCCTATTGTGTCGTCATCTCCCTTTGGTTGGGAAAATGGGCCTATCTTTGAGCGAAAAGACCAGAGCGGCTGGGCGAGGGGCTTTCGTGTTTTAGAAAAGCACACAAACAATGGCGGCATTTGCCATGGTGGCATGTTGATGACATTTGCTGATATTTTACTGTCGCGCGCTGTGCTCGAGGTTCTGCCCTCATCCTTTGTAACAGTACGGCTGGTGACTGACTTTGTAGGTCCGGGCGTGCTGGGTCAGTGGCTTGAAGGTACAGCAGAGGTAAGCAGTGTGACAGATGGTATTGTTTCCGTTAAAGGCAAGCTTGTATCCCCTTTGGGGACTGTGTTTACCACAAGCGCCATTTTTAAAGCAGTGGGTCGTCAGCGCAAGACTGCCAGCTAAACATCCGGCCAATTAAATGCGGCAGCATTTAGGAGAAAACTCTATGGGCAATATGCCACTTTATCAGCAATTTCTTGGCAACTGGGAACTGATTCCCCTTACCTGCGTGTATGAACAAGGGGATGCCCCCATCGCAGGCACCTACTCAATTGAAGAAACTGGCAGTACACTAACATTCCATATGGGCTGGACAGATGCAGACGGCGGTCAGCATGACTATAGTTTCGGTGCAACGTCTGACGGTAAGCCAAAACCCTTTCGGGGCGGAGACCTTGCAGATTCCATTTCAGTGACAGCGGTTAGTGAAAAGGAATTAAATTCAGCAGCTTACAAGGCGGGAAAAGAATTGATGCTGGCACAGCGCACCCTCTCTGATGATGGTGATTATATGGAAGTGCGGCAGATAGTACGCCTGCCTGACCTTACAGAACCCAGCAATTTTGCCCGTTATCGTCGCGTGAAATATTCCCAGTGAAGTTTAGAGCTAGATGATATTTAATACTTTTTGAAAAACACCGCTTTTTTCGCTTGCTTCTCTAAGGCGCAGAACCTATACCCTGCTTCGCGTCGGGGAGTGGCGCAGCCTGGTAGCGCACCTGTTTTGGGAACAGGGGGTCGCAAGTTCGAATCTTGTCTCCCCGACCAGTTATTCTGGTAGGAATACCAAAGGGTTAGGTCTCCAGGACCTAACCCTTTTTCTATTTAAGGGCCTTTCTTGTCGCCCGTGTAAAAACAGCCGATAAAAAGCGAGATTTCCTGTTTTCTTTCATGGGCCTTTACGATAGGGTGCGCCCGGCTAGCGTTCGCCTAGTGTTTTGTGCGGTCCCGTAGCTCAACTGGATAGAGCGGCTCACTTCTAATGAGCAGGTTGGGGGTTCGAGTCCTCCCGGGATCGCCAACTACTAAAAAATTCATTGATTTTATTAGGTCTTTTGGAACAATTGACTAACCAGCGAAAAAGGGTGCTCAACTTTAGTGCCGATTTTTCCTAAAGTTTTATCAGACATCCAACATGTTTTTAACCTCTTATGGCTAGGGTTCCCAATTCAGCTTGCATTCATTGGGGTGCGCCTAATAGTGTGTAGGAACAAGCGTATCAGGCAATAAGGGTAGGGCATCTATGCCAACCATCGGCGTTGAAGAAGTTACCCCCACTGAGACACATGGCGCCTCTGGCGTGGACAATGTTGATGCGATTTTGTCAGGGTATAAATATTCTGCCGATGCTGGTAGCAGCGCGACGACCGTTACTTACAGCTTTCCCAATGCTAACAGTCTGTTTTCAGAGCATGAAACCGCTGGTTATGGGACCTCAGATGCCGAGCCATATGACGGTTTAGAAGGCATTTCACCTACGGCACAAGGTCTGTTTAAAGGTGCTGTGGCAAACATTGAACGGTTTTCAAACTTCACTTTTCAGGAAGTGGCAGATGAAGGCGACAGTGCGGGCACCATTCGCATTGCCTGGACCACCTATAATGAAAATGGTGAAGATAACGCCGTTGGCTGGGCGTATTTGCCCGGTAACAATCATGCTGCGGGCGATATTTGGCTGCGGTCTGATATATCAACAGAAAATGATGTTGATTTCATTCAGACAATATTTCACGAATTAGGCCATGCCCTTGGCCTAAAACATTCCTTTGAAGCCGAAAACGGCTTTCCTGCGCTGGAAACAGCGTTTGAAGGGAATGACTATACAGTGATGAGCTATACAGTCTCTAGCCGCTTTCCCGACGCGACTTGGACCGATCTGTGGCCACAGAGCTATATGTATTTCGATATATTGGCTTTGCAGGAAATCTACGGTGTAGATACGGTGACAACTGGCGGTGCAGACAGTTATTCCTATGATTTGGGATCGCGCTTTTATCTGACAATATGGGATGCAGGCGGCACAGATACTCTCTCCGTAACAGGCGGTAGCACAAATGTGCATATTAACCTGAAGCCGGGCACATGGAGCAATGTCGGTACGACCATTGAGTATGGCAATAATAGCAATGTTTTTACCGACGATTATACCGTTTACATTGCGGATGATACCATCATTGAAAATGCCGTTGGCGCTTCTGGGGACGATACGCTGGAAGGCAACAGTGCCTCCAACAGCCTGAAGGGTAATGGCGGCAATGATTTGTTGCTGGGCGGCGGCGCTGGGGACACACTTGTAGGCCACGAAGGCCATGATATTTCACTGGCTGGAGATGGTGATGACGCTATCTGGGCTGGATCAGGTGATAGTGGCAATGACATAGCTGTTGGCGGCGCTGGTGATGATATCCTAGGGGGCGGTGCAGGGGATGATTTACTTGTGGGCGGTGGCTTTGATGAAGGCAGCACACGCCAGCTTTCCAGCCAAAGTGAAGCTGCGACATTAGATGGTGATGACACACTTTATGGCTCGGATGGCAACGACACTGTGCTTGGCGGTGGCTGGGACGATGGTGCTGTAAATGATAACGGCCGGTTTGACGATGGCGAGCAAGTGACCTCAGGTACTGGCGATAATATTTTGTGGGCTGGCAACGGCAATGATCTTGTTTACGGTGCCGCAGGATCGGACATTATTGGTGGCCGAGATGGCAGTGATACAATTCATGCCGGCGACGGTGACGACACTGTTTATGGCGGTAGCAGTGATGATGCCGACTTTATAACCGGTGGCGGCGGCAGCGATATATTATATTCAGGCGCAGGCAATGACGATGTTCAGGGCGGTGCAGGCAATGATTTCATCTTTGACAGTGCTGGAAATGATACCTACACGGGCGGTAGTGGTGCAGACACCTTTACATTTGCTAGCGGTGGCGGTGATGACCAAGTGACTGACTTTGATGTTGCCGCTGATATTTTGAATTTGGCAGAAACAACAGCCCAATTTGCATCAAGTGCAGATGTACAGGCCGCAGCCACCACTCAAAGTAATGGTGTGCTGATAGATTTAGGGGGCGGAGATAGTCTGTTGTTAACAGGCGTAAACATGAATGGTTTGGCTACAATCACTTTTGAATTCTAAGCCGTATCTGTTTTAGTTAGGACCATATCCGCCTTAGAATTCTACCGTCGCTCAGGCTTAGTTTCTCTCAAGCAAAACTTCCAGTTCGTCCAGCAGCAATTTCATACGAGTGGACAGCGCGTCATAAGGCACGTTTGTCGCAAGGTCTACCCCTGCTTTTTTCAGGAGAGTGTAGGGATAGTCAGAGCCTCCTGCACTTAGGGTAGACAAAAAGTCGGCCTGCATTTTTACGTTGCCGTGCCCTATTTGTTCAGTAAATAAGGCTGCTCCTGCAAGGCTTGTTGCATATTTGAAAGCATTATATGGGTGGGTCAGGGCGGAGGCTGTTGCCCAGCCGATGCCGTACAGAGCATTGATGTGCATAACGCCTTCATGGTGCCCATAATATTTGCGCAGTAATTTCAAATATAAAGCGCTTAGCTCTGCGCCTGAAAGCGTGGCAAATTGGGCCAAATTGTGGGCGGCTAGTTCAAATTCAGCAAACAGGGCTTGCTGGAAAAATGTCTGTTCAAAAGTAGCAAGTGCCTGCTGTAGAGCGGCAATGCGCTCAGAAATACCAACTGCATTGTCGAGTAATTCATTATGTAGAAAAAGCTCGCTGGTCGTTGAGGACACTTCTGCAATGAAAGGGCCGTATTTTGATGTTTCATATAGATTATGGCGGGCAGCCAAAACACTATGGGCTGCATGGCCCCATTCATGGGCAAAAGTAGAAAGGCTTTGCAGGCCACCATCATAATTTAGCAATATGAAGGGGTGCACGCCGTATGCGGCATCTTGCATGTAAGCCCCGCTGCGTTTTTTTGCGCTGGGGTAGCTATGCATCCAGTTCCCATATAGGCCGCGCTGCAGAATGCTTTTATAGCCATTGCCGAGCGGAGTGACTGCTTCAATAAGCAGGTTTTTTGCATCCTCTAGGGAATGCTGCTGTGCTGCACCTCGTGGTGCATATAGGTCGTAAAAGGCAAGGTTTGGCAGTTTTAAGGCTTTTTGGCGTAGCCTTAGGTGCTTATGGAAAGTAGGCAGTAGGTGGTTTGCCGCTGTAATCAGCTTTATATAGACAGCCTTAGGAATATTTTCTGTTTCTAGGGATGCTGCAAGAGTTGGGACGGAGCTGTCCGTAAATGCTCTGTTTTTGGCCTCTGCAGTCTGGGCCTTTATTCGTGCAGTATAGGCGCTCCCTATTAGGGCTTCATGCTTTTTAACCGCTGTCCAAAAACGCTCGAATATGGTTTGGCGGTCAGCGCGAAATGCCTCTTTCCTGTAAAAAGCATAGCCAGACACATTTAGGTGCGCGGCTTCCCCTGACGCTAGCAATATGGTTGGCCATTTAATTTTTGCAGTGGCCAGAGGAGACGGTGCAGTACCAGCCCTGCGGGTAGCAGTTGTTCCTGCAAACTTTGGTTTACGGTGTGGTGCGAGGCGCAAAGCATTGCGCATAAAAAAAGCGTGCCTGTTAAGGCCCTTTTGTTGGACGATGAATTTTTCAATATTGCTTTTCCCAAACAGAATAATCTGGGTTTGTATAAAGGCTGTATCTTCCTCGAGGTGCGCAATAAGGCTGGCAATTTTCTCCAGTCTGTCTTGTGCCGTTATATTTGCTAGGTTTTCATCATGCCTTAGGGAGGCATAGGCATATAGTTTGGCGGTTTTTTCCCGCACGTGTGAAGCGGCGTTCAGCACAGTAAGAAGGCTCTTTGCGTCCTTTATTGTTCCTTTAAACTTGCTGAGTTTATCAAGCTTGATTTGTGCTGCTTTGAAGGTATTTTCCCACAATTTTTCACTGCTATAAAGATCAGTTAAGTCCCATTTTTCGCGGTGATGGTCCTCTTGTGGGGCTGGTTGGGCAAAGGTTGCCGTCGGGGAACATAGGCACAATGCAGCCAGCGTTATTGCCCATACCTTTGGTACGTGCGCTACCTTAAGCTTGAATAAATTTTGATGCTTTATCATCTTGCCTGTTTGCAACTTAACTAAAGAGCATTTAGGGTGTTTTGAAGTGTTGAACTCTCTACAACTATATGATTGTAACCATTTATTGATTATGCGCGAGTGGCGCTAATCTATACTGTGCAGTCGTCATTGACCAGAGGTCTTATTTTGAGGGAATTTAGCGGTGTCTATTAAATTGAAAGCATTTCTAAACATTGGTTTGTTTTTTATGGCCACGTCTGCTGCCCTTGCGACAGACTTACAGGTGGTGGTCACTAATGCTAAAAATGGAATTGCAGCAGACCATGCGGTGATAACGCTGCAACCGCTTTTTAAAAACACGATGAAGCCGAGCCAGCAAGGCGGTGCAGTCATGCGGCAAGAAGGTTCAATGTTTCATCCCTTTGTTTTGGCTGTTAGCACTGGTACTGCGGTTAGCTTTCCAAACTTTGATAATTTTAGACATCATGTTTACTCGTTTTCCAAAACAAAAAAACTGGAACTCCGGCTATATGGGAAAGATGAAACCCACGAAATAGTGTTTGATAAAGCAGGTATTGTCGCCTTGGGCTGTAATATTCACGATAACATGCTGGCGTATATTCATGTGTCTGATGCACCATATTCTCGTATTGCAGGCCAAGATGGTGCAGGCACCTTTGCTGGCCTAGCAGTTGGTAAATATGCACTTACAGTCTGGCACCCAGACCAAAAAAGTCGTACTAAAGCGCATACAGAAGAAATTATGGTCACTGATGGCATGGGCGCAGTTAATGTTTCCCTCAAAATGCGGTCTAGGCGCCGTTTGCAAGCAAGCCCCGGGGATAACGAGTATGATTAATGCGGCCCCTTAAGTTTCAAACAAGGCTGACGGTTGTTTATTTGGCGCTGTTTTTGGCAGTGCAGGGCATTATTGTCCTATTTTTCTATAATTCGGTTACAAAAAATGTACGCGAACAAGTGCAAGGGCAACTTGGCGCTTCAGCGCGTGTGTTTGAGCGGATTATTAATGAACGGGTGGTAGATTTAGGGGGGCGTGCACAAGATTTGTCGCGTGATTTTGGGTTTAAACAAGCCATTGCCACCGGAGATGCACCAACAATTAACTCAGCCTTGCAAAACCTTGCGAGCCGCATTGATGCAGACCTAGCGCTTATTTATGATACAGAAAATGAAATCGTCGGCGGTGAGCAGACTATTATTTTGCAAAATGGGGGGCCTACAGTTTCCGATGAGTTGAAAGACAAAGCGGAGCAAGATGGGTTTGCTTCGACAATTACTGAGATAAATGGCAAAATATACGAACTGGTTGTTGTGCCGGTGATGGCCCCTGTGCCTGTGGCTTGGATTGCCTTGGGGCTTGAATTTGACAGAGTTGCTGCGCTGGAGATTAAATCCTTGTCTCCGATTGATTTGGAAATCGCATTTCTTTACCAGCAGGATAATGCCTTATGGTTGCGTCTTCTACTTCTAACGCAACCAGCCTGAATGATTTTTTATCAGCGAAAATGAATGCCAACCTTGCCACTGTTTTCAATGCAACATTCAATAATGAAGACCATATGTTTTGGCGGTTAGGTCTGGTTGAACGCGGGGAAGAAACCAGTGAAATCTCGGCACTTTTATACTTTTCTATGGATAGGGCATTCAAGCCCTATGTGAGTTTGGCTGTTACTTTGTCGATAATTTTACTGGTTGGGTTACTGTTCTTGGTCGGTGGTAGCGTGGTCTTGTCACGGGGGATTGCCCGCCCACTGCAGAAATTAGCTCAAGCAACAGGCCGTATTGCATCTGGTGAGTACATAGAAGTTGAAGCCTCTTCGAGTGATGATGAAATATCGGCCCTCACAACCAGTTTTAATCAGATGATTGCCGCGGTTAAAGACCGGGAGGAAAAGATTGTTTTCCAGTCCTGTCATGACGCTGAAACCGGCCTGAAAAACCGGAATCATTTTGAGATTATATTGTCAGAAGAGATTGCTAATAACGATAAATTTATCATTATGATTGCAGAGGTGCCGCAGTTAACAGAGTTTAGAGGCGTGCTTGACCATGGTCATATAAACAAGCTTCTAACCGCTGTTGGACAACGGCTTGAACAAGCTGCCGGTGCGCCTGTCGCACGGGTTTCAGCAGACGCATTCTGCCTGATTTTGAAGGATGATAAAAATTTGGAAACATTGCCAGCCTTGGTTATGAATTCATTTCTTATCCCCTTTGATGTGGCAGGCATTAAAATCGACACGGGCGTAAAACTGGGCCTGACCAAATACCCTGATGACAGTAAAGACCCCGCTAAATTAATGCAGTATGTAAATTCTGCGCTTGATTTGGCCCGCTCATCCCCAAAAGGGGTGGCATGGTATGTTGCAGACCGGAGCGAAGACTTTAAAAATCGCCTATCCATGATGAGCGATTTGCGGGACGGCATTGAAAACGGTGAAGTAACCTTTGCCTACCAAGCAAAATTTGATTTGGCCGCAGGAAAAATAACAACGGTTGAAGCCCTTGTGCGCTGGAACAGTAGCACCCGTGGTTTTGTCCCGCCGGATGATTTTATTCCGTTTGCTGAACGCACAGGCGATGTTCGCCATATCACTGATTGGGGCTTGCGTGAGGCTGTGTCGCAGTGTGCCAAGTGGCGTAAAAAGGGCATGGACCTAACGGTCGCGGTTAATTTATCCACCAGCGACTTGATGAACCAAAATCTGCCAGCCCAAGTGTTGGCGTTACTTACTGAATATGCCTTGCCTGCAACATCGCTAAAGTTAGAAGTAACTGAAAGCGCCGTCATGCATGATATGAACAGGGCGCTGGACGTTCTTAATATGCTGAGTGCTATGGGGATGGAACTTTCAATCGATGATTATGGCACCGGCTATTCGTCTCTCAGTTACCTCAAGAAACTACCTGTGAATGAGCTGAAAATTGATAAATCTTTTGTGCTTAACTTATCAGAAAGCGAAGAAGACAGAATTTTGGTGCGCTCTACTGTAGAATTGGGCCATAACTTGGGCCTTAGTATCACCGCAGAGGGTGTGGAAGACATAGAATCCGTGAATATGTTGCGCGAGTATGGGTGTGATGTCTTGCAGGGGTATTTTATCAGTAGACCGCTGGCAGCAGCAGATCTTGAGAAATTTTATAATGAAACGAAATTTGACTGGGCTTAAGTATCTTCTTGCTGCTTTATTTACCTTACAATCCCTTTTGGGGCTGCAAGGTGTTTCTGCTGGGGACAAAAGCGGTCCTATTGATATTGAGTTATTTGCCGATGCACGGTTTTTTACGGCATCGGGGGAGCCAAGTTGGTTTAAAGATTGGTTAGGCAAAGGCCGATATGGCGGCAAGCTGGATGGCAGCGCCAACAGTGGTTTTAGGTTGGCTGAATTGTCACTGCTGGCGAAAGCAGATATCAGTTGGGATGTTGATGCCTTTGCCCATGTAAAATATGATCCTGAGCAAAACGGCCTTGTGGATGTGGTGGAAGCTTATGTCCGGTATCAACCTGCGCCATCATCTGCGCTGCGTTACAAATTCAAGGCTGGCTTGTTTTTCCCTCATATTTCCCGAGAGAATATAGCCGCAGCTTGGACAAGCCCTTTTACAATTACGCCCTCTGCCATCAATAGCTGGGTAGGGGAAGAGATTAGAGCCTTGGGCCTTGAAGGCACAGCAACATACCGCATGGAAGAAAGCACGCTTTCCTTCACAGCGGCTATTTTCGGTTTTAATGACCCTGCAGGCACGTTGCTGGCTTATCGGGGCTGGGGACTTGGTGATGCCAAAGTTGGTGCCTTTGGGCAGCTTCCTCTGCCGCCTCTGCCCTCTATTGGGCTTGATAGTGATTTTCTAAAGCAGCCTTTGTGGGTGGGGCCAGTACGAGAGATCGATAACCGGCCCGGTTTCTATGGTGCCCTTGATTGGAAATATGCAGATACCCTGAAGCTTGGGGTTTTCTATTATGATAATAGGGGGGATCCTACTGTCATTGGTGGCGATGGCCAATATGCATGGCACACCAAATTTTGGAATTTTTATGCCGAAGGGGAAATACCGGGCGGTATACAGCTAATAAGCCAATATATGCGTGGCAGTACCGTCATGGGGGGCTTTGCCGCAAATGGGCTACGCTATGTTGATGTTGACTATAGTGCGGGTTTTATACTCGCTACAAAAACATTTGGGCGGTATAGGGCTACAGTCCGCGCTGACTGGTTTGGTACGGATGATAATAGCTTTGTAATTGTGGATAACAATAATGAAACAGGGTCGTCTTTCACAGCCGCTTTTTCTGCTAAAATTGGTAAAAAAGATTCCCTTATTGCTGAGTATTTACGGATTGATAGCGACCGTCCGTCTAGGGAAGCCATCGGTTTTGCAGCAACTCAACACAATGATATATTCCAAGTGAGCTATAGGAAGCGCTTCTAGAAGTGTATTTTTATACAGGCATCACCGGGTAAGCATAAGGGGCAGTGTTTTAATCTGTCATCAGCTCTTTAACGGCAACAGCCTTTACAAGTGCATGGACTTGGATGCCTTCTGTTATCCTTAAGGCTATTGAGGATTTTTCTGTGATCCGTGCTAGCAGTTTATGGGGTGTATCACAAAGTTCTAAGGTCAAAATCTGCTCATGACCTTGTGAATCTATTGCCTGAACAATGGCAGGTAATTGATTGATAATACTAATATTTTTAATATTACCTTTAGCTATGGATATGTCTCTGCCTAAAATGCGTAGCCTGAGGCGACTGCCGATAGGTTCATCGTCATCTGCTAGGTAAATTGTCTGCCCACCAATGTCTGCACACAACAGGCCATCGCTGCGGCTGATGATTGTAGCGGTGATGATTGATCCAGCATCATCTATGCCCAAATGGGCACTGGTTTGCGGGTTGGCAATCACGTCTTCAATGCTCCCTGTTGCAAGGGTTTGTCCCTTTGCCATCAAAACAGCATGGTCTGCGGCAAGCAGCATTTCTTCGATATGGTGGGTTATGAGCAGTGTGGGCGTATTGGTTTTAATGCTTAGTTTACGGATCAATAACAAAAGGCTTTTCCGCCGCTTTGGGTCAAGACCAGTCATTGGCTCATCAAGAATAAGCAGCTTTGGTTTGGCGGCAAGCGCTCGCACAATAGCCACTCGGCGGGCCTCTCCGCCTGAGAGGGTTTGCGGATTGCGTGGCAGAAGGTCTGTTACATCTGCTTCTGCGCAAAGTGTTTCATAGGCCGCCGTGTCTAACGCTGACGCTATCAGTATATTTTCTTCCACTGACAGGGTTGGAAATAAGGAGGGGTCTTGCGTTACATAGCCAATATGCCGCTGCGCAGTAGGCACATTGATCCCTTTTTCTGTGTCGTAGAGCAGGGTGTCCGAGCATGAGATAGTCCCCACGTCTGGTGCTTGCAGGCCAGCCAACAGGCGAGCAACCGTGGTTTTTCCAGCGCCAGAAGGGCCAATAAGGGCCGTAATGCCGCTCCCAATTGTAAAGTCAGCCGCAGCAGGCTCGCCGTTTTGGGTCCACCTAAGGCAGATGCAATATGGTTGGGAAAGGGTCATGCTTGCTGTGCTTTGGCTTTGGCGCGGCGTGTTAGCGCTTCAGAAAGGGCAAGGCTGCCAAGGGCAGGCACAAGACATAAAAAGGCAAAGCGCATGGCTGTATCCTCACCGCCGGGCGACTGCGCCGCACTATACAGCGCCAGTGGCAGAGTTTGTGTTAGGCTTGGGATATTAGCCACAAAGGTTATGGTTGCGCCAAATTCGCCAATCGCGCGCGCAAAGCCAAGCACTGCCCCAGACAATATGCCGGGAAAGGCAAGCGGCAGGCTAATGCGCGAGAATTGTTGCCAGCGTGATATGCCCAGTGTTTCGGCCACTTCGCGGTAGCTATTTGGTTCAGCTTCAAAGGCTTGACGAATGCTGCGCACCATTAGGGGGAAGGCCATCAATCCACTGGCAATTGCTGCCCCTTGCCACTTAAAGGCGGGGCTAAGGCCAATGCTCTCTAACCAGCCACCGAAGCCACTGTTGGGGGCGAGAAAAAGCAACAGGGCATAGCCTACAACAACAGGCGGCACGACCAGCGGCACATGCACAAGAGTTTCAACCAAAATTTTGCCTGCAAACTGCTGACGAGCGAGAAAATGGGCAGTCACCACAGCGAGGGGTAAGGTTAAGAATGTAGCCCATAAAGCCACTTTCAGGCTTAACCCCAGTGCCGCTATTTCAACTGCGGTTAACATCAACTTCCGATTTTTGCGCTGTACCGCTCAAGCCCGGCTTGCAGGTCTGCGATAAGATCATCTGTGTTTTCCAGCCCAATATGCAGCCGGATAACAGGCCCCACCGATTGCCAAGGCACAGCAGTACGAGCGGATGCCGGGTTTGACGGTAAAATCAGGCTTTCAAAGCCGCCCCAACTGAAACCCATTTTAAAGAGTTTCATATCATCAACGAGAGCGGCAGTGTCAGCATAGTCCCCACCCTTAAGCACGATAGAAAACAGCCCTGAAGACCCCGCAAAATCGCGTTCCCAAATTTCGTGGCCGGGGCATGTTTCAAAGGCTGGGTGTAATACAGTGTCTACTTCGGGGCGCTCAGATAGCCATGCAGCTAGGATCAGCGCGTTTTCTTCATGTTGCTTTAGGCGTATGCCAAGCGTGCGTAGCCCACGCAGCACCAAAGAAGCATCATCCGCCGACACTGTGTGCCCTAACTGAAACGCCGTGCGTTGCAGCTTTTTAAACGTGCGTTTGTTGGCAGTGGCTGTGCCCAGCATAACGTCAGAATGGCCGCCCAAATATTTTGTTGCAGCGTGTACTGAAATATCAGCGCCATGCTCAAGCGGATTAAACAAAAGCGGCGTTGCCCATGTGTTATCGGCAATAACATAAGCGCCATGCTTTTTGGCAACTTTGCATAGTGCTGGCAAATCTGAGATTTCGAATGTTAAGGACCCAGGTGTTTCTGTGAGGACAAGCTTTGTGTTGTCTTCAAACAGGCTATCTATTCCTGCGCCGATTAGGGGGTCAAAATATGTGACGTGAACCCCCATTTTTGTCAAAAATCCATTTGCAAAAGCCCGTGTGGGATCATAGGCGCTATCAGATACAAGCACATGGTCTCCCGTACTCACCAGTGACAGGATGGCCCCCGTAACGGCGGCAAGGCCGCTGGGGTATAAAACAGTGCCTTCACCGCCTTCAAGCTCGGTTACTGCGTCAGATAAAGACCAATGGGTAGGTGTGCCTTTACGCCCATAAAAGAGTTTTCCATTCGTGGGGTCAGCAATACGGACCTGAAGTTCCTGATAGGTTTCAAACAGGCAGGTGGAAGCACGGTACACAGGCGGATTAACAATACCGTGTGTCCATTCTTTTTTCCGGCCTGCTGTCACCAGTGTTGTTTCATTTACGCCGTTTGTTGCTGAGTTTTTAGCGGGGCTTTCATCTGTCATAAGGCACTCTGTAAAAATGGATGTCTAAAATTTACACTTCAATCGGTAGTTTGGGGTTGCTGCCCCATTCGGTCCATGACCCGTCGTATACTGCTACATCCCATTTGCCAAGCACTGCAAAGGCAAGGGCGAGATTGCAGGCCGTAACGCCTGAGCCGCAAGTCGTGGTGATAGGCCCAGCTAAATCAAGGTCCAGCGCGCTGATAACTTCCTGAAGCTCTGCTTTATTTTTTAAAGCCCCGTTCTCATATAGGCTGCTAATGGGAAGGTTTTTAGACCCCGGAATATGGCCGGACCGTAATCCGGGCCGAGGCTCTGCTACACTACCGCTAAAACGGCCGGGGGCACGCGCATCCAACAGTTGTTCTGTTTTGCTATCGATGTTTCTTTGTACAGCATCAGAGGTGCGGAACAGGCTGTTATCGAAGGTGGCGCGGTAGTTTGTTTGTTCGCGTTCTGTAAGGGTTGTGGTGGTAGGGTGCCCCTCTGATTGCCATTTTCTGAAACCACCATCCAGTACAAATACCTTCTTGTGGCCCATGGCGCGGAACATCCACCAGACACGGGTGGCAGTTGGAATATCGCCTTTTTCATAGACCACGAGTGTATCCGTGTTTTTGATGCCAAGCGCGCTAACCTTTGCCGAGAATACATCGGCAGAGGGCATTGTGTGGGGCAGGTTGGTGCTGGTGTCTGCTATTTGGTTAATATCAAAAAAGACACTGCCGGGTATAAGCCCCTCAATAAATTCTGCTGGGCCACTGCGCCCCGTTGCGGGCATATGCCACGACGCATCAAGGGTAATGATACGGCTGTCCGCTGCGTTTTCTTGTGCGGTGGTGGCTAATTTAGATGCAAGCCAGTCCGTAGAAACAAGGGGAGAATTTTGCATGGGTTGAACCTTTAACAGCACCAAGTGGCATAAAATATACCGCAACATTAGGGTTAGCTGGCAGGGTTTTCAATGCTGGAAATTATCGCTGTTGGTGAATGGCACGAGGACAGCGTTTCCGAAGGTCTGGAAATAGGCATTTAAAGCCGAACGGGCTTTAGTTTAAAGTCAGGCGACTTTCTATACGACCACTTTCTTTCAAGCTAAAAAGACTTGTCAGTAAAGGGTGATCAAATTCTTCAGTCGCTTTGCATTTTGCAAGACTGTTTTCTGAAACATATGTGGTGTGGGCTTCACCATCTACCAAAATGTGATACCAAGGGCGATCCTTAAGGGGGTTTTCCTCTGGTATAACGTCGTACCATTCTGGAGACTGCTTAAAGGTGGCATCCACATCGAAAATTAAGCCACGGTATCCGAACCGGCGGTGGCGAACCACTTGGCCGGGGGCGAAACGCGCTGTTTGTGTCGGGGACATGCTACTTCTCCTTTCTGCCTGCGCTATAGGGGGGCCTATGCATAGGCTAGGCCACTTCTTGGCCCGTATAAGAAAGTATAGGGCTGCCAAGTTAATGAACGCTGAATATTTCAGTCATGTTGGTAAATATAAAGTGAGCAGCCCCTCCAAATTCGCTTTTCCCAATTGGAAAAGATGTTGTTGCCTCACAGAGGGTTAGAATGGTTTTACCCTTTGACGACATGAGAAAAATTGACAGCAAAGCAAGGAAAGCGCATAGGCTACGGTACAGTAGCCGATTTGATCGGACGCGTGATGCGATATGGACCAAAGTGCGTGTTTGGGGCGCTTTTAAGAAAAAGAATAGGCAATGAGCAATAAAATATATGAAGGCCTCGCGCAGCTTGGTAAATCTGGCCCAGCGCCACAAAACCCGGAAGAAGCTGTACTTGAAATGGTACAGAACCCCCGCGTAGGCACAGAATATCTGGTGCGCTTTACCTGCCCAGAGTTTACAAGCCTGTGCCCCGTCACTGGCCAGCCTGATTTTGCCCATCTGGTGCTGGATTATGTACCGGATGAAAAATTGGTGGAAAGCAAATCTCTGAAGCTGTTTTTACAGTCTTTTCGGAACCATGCGGCTTTTCATGAAGATTGCACTGTCGGCATAGCGCAGCGCCTTGTAGACGAGATGAAGCCAAAATGGTTGCGCATGGGCGGCTATTGGTACCCGCGCGGCGGCATTCCCATTGATGTATTCTTCCAAACGGGTGAAGCACCAAAAGGCGTTTGGGTGCCAGAGCAGGGCGTGCCAACGTATAGAGGGCGTGGATAGAAACATGTAGAGCGTAGAACCATCACCGCCCCACGCCCCCTACCCAACCACCCGCTAGGATACAC
>JAESQS010000349.1 GCA_016765035.1 Kordiimonadaceae bacterium
CGGGTGAAAACCGGAAAGCCCTCAAGCCCCTGCTCTTGCGCATGTTTAATTTCCGTATCCCAGTAAGCGCCTTTAACAAGCCGCACCATAAATTTTCGACCCGTCTTCTGTGCCAGCGCATCGAGCCACTCAATGACCTCTAAGGCGCGCTTCCCGTATGCCTGAACAACAAGGCCAAGCCCTTCCCATTCCTGCAAAGCTGGGTTTAGGGCGAGTTGTTCAAACAAATCCAATGATAAGTCCAGCCGGTCAGCTTCTTCTGCGTCGATTGACATTTTCACGTTGTGAGCGGCTGCCAGTTCAGCTAACTGGCCTAGAGTATGCCCAAGCTCCGCAAGCACTGCCGTCCTGTTGGCAAACTCATACCGAGGGTGAAGCGCCGACAGCTTGACCGACACCCCTGATCGGTCATAGACAGTGTCGCCCACCGCCAAAGCCCCGGTGGCCTTAATCGCGTCTGAATAGGCTACTGCATAACAAGCGGCATCTGCGGCTGTGCGGGCACCTTCGCCCAGCATATCAAATGAATATATTTGCTGGGGACCAAAGGCCTTGACCCCGCGCGAAGCTGCTTCCGTGATTGTCCGCCCCAAAACAAATTCACCCCCCATAATGCGCATGGCCTGCACCATGGCTGTACGGATAATAGGCTCCCCTACGCGGTGCGTAAGCTTGCCTAACCATCCACCGCTTTCTTCGGTGATATCAGGCCCTAGAGAAATGATACGCCCTGTCAGCATAAGCCCCCATGTAGAGGCATTCACAAATACAGAGCCAGCTTTACCAGCATGAGAAAACCATTTTCCGGGGGCGATTTTATCAGCGATCAAGTCGTCCCGCGTTTGGCTATCAGGCACCCGCAAAAGCGCCTCGGCAAGGCACATCAGGGCAATGCCTTCTTCGTTAGACAAGCCATATTCCTGAAGAAAAGCATCAAGCAACGGTTGCTTGTCACTTCTAGCTCGGGACTGCTCGACAAAATGCACGGCACGCGTTTCAATCGCTGTTCTATCAGCCACCGTAAGACTGGATAGCGTCAGCAACTTCTCCACCAGCATCTGTTCGTCACACTGTTTCTGCGCCCTAATTTCAGACCGCAGAGCTTCCAAAGGCGGCCCTTCAATATGCAACATCACCCTACCCTCACAAAGTTTAAACTAATGTTATTATGCCATAAATATAGCGATATATGTTGCCATTATAGATTTTATACCGCTATATTATCTGGATTTAGCAAAATAATGCAGAGGATAGTGTTAAAATGAAACCTTTGGATAAAATCGATAGAAACATTCTGGAAACACTGCAAGATGATGGGCGCATTTCAAATGTTGAGCTTGCACGGCTGGTTAATCTCAGCCCCACCCCCTGCCTAGAGCGGGTGCGCCGGCTAGAGAAAAGTGGCTATATAAAAGGGTATCGCGCTGAACTTTGCGCTGACAAAATGAAAGCCGGCTTTGTAACTTTCATTACAGTAAGCCTCGACCGCACCACAGAAGATGTCTTCGAAAATTTTGCCGAACAAATTGCCCATCTGGATGAAATTGTTGAATGCCACATGGTAGGAGGCGGCTTTGACTATATTCTTAAAATTCGCACTGAGACCATGGCCGCATTCCGCGGTTTAATTTTTGAAAAATTGTCCAATTTACCGCACATTTCCCAAACCCACAGCTATTTTGTGATGGAAGAAGTTAAATGCGAAAAATCCCTAAAAATCCCTGATACAGCCTAAAGCGAATTACCGTGTAAAGCCCTACAAGCAATTAGCAGCAGTCTCCTAACTTTCATCAAGTTCCCTATTTTCCTAGCGGATACATAACCCTATCATGTAGGTTCTATTTTCAGGCCCTGAATTCAAAGCGGCCTTTTACGGTGTGGCTTCCCTTATGAAAATAACCCTTGATATAGACCTGCTAAGAACCCTAGTCGCCTTTGCAGACACAGGCAGCTTCAAAGGGGCAGCAGCCCTCGTTTTCCGCACCCAGCCAGCCGTTAGTATGCAGATGAAGCGGCTGGAAAACCTGATTGGACAATCCCTATTCGTTAAAAAGGGACGCGAGCTTACCTTTAGTGAGCAAGGGTTACGCTTGGCTGTGCAGGCGCGAAAAATCCTAGCGTTGCATGATGAAGTTGCCGCAGAATGGGCTGCCGAAGATTCAGGGGAAACGATTAGCTTTGGCCTGCCCGAAGATTATGCCCCCCAAATACTGCCCCACCTGCTTGCTACTTTCGCGGAGAAATATCCAAAAACATCGCTTGAAGTTATCACTGATACATCCCCCATATTAGAAAAAAAGCTGCACGATGGCACGTTGGACTTAGTCGTACCGGCAACAGTATCCGCAGGAACAAACGATATCATACTTGGCCGAGAGCCCATAGAGTGGGTAACGTCCAAGGGCCATGCCACACACAAAAAGCAACCCCTGCCACTGGCATTATTTGCAGATAGCTCACCCATTTATCAAGCAACCGTACAATCACTTGGTCTGCTTTCAGCCCCTTCTGACAAGGCTTTGCAATTCAATATTATGCTTACAAGCAAAAGCCCCACAGTGCTAACAAGTGCAGCCCTAGCGGGCTATGCTGTCACCACTTTGGCCCGTAGCATTGTGCCCGACACACTTCGTATATTAACTGAGGATGATGGGTTTCCCTGCCTTGGCTTTGTTGATTTAATCATGCGCGGCACGGCAGATAGCCAGTCCATTGCTACATCGCAATTAACTGAGGAAATACTGGCTATCTTCCGAGAAGGCTTTGCCGTCAACAACAAGCCCTAATAAGAAAGCCCCAGCTATTTGCTCAAATACTCAGTGATAAAAGACGCAGCTTTTAACCCGCCACCAGACAGCAGAACAACTGTTGTTTCATGCTCTCTAATATCACCGGCTTCCAGCAATTGATCAATCGCAGCCGCTGCAATCGCCGAGGTTGGCTCAACAAATAAGCCCATTTCAGCCAAATCAAGCAATGCAGCCATAATTTTATCTTCCGCAACAGTGACCATTTTGCCTTCTGATTTACGAATAGCAGACAATACAGGCTTAAGGCGGACAGGAAATTTAATGGATGCCCCCTCAGCAATAGTCGAAGAAATTGCCGTCTCAACCAGTTCATCAACGCCTGCATCAAAACATTTAGCGATAGGCGCGCAATTGGCTGGTTGAACACCAAATATCTTTGGCATCTTATCTATCTGCCCGGCAGCCAACAGCTCCGCAAATCCCATTCCGCAGCCCATAATATTGCTGCCCGCACCTGCGGGAACAATCACATTATCAGGGGCTTTAAAATTCAGATCTTCCCAAAGCTCATAGGCCGTCATTTTTGTGCCTTCCAGAAAGAAAGGGTGCCAATTATGGCTGGCATAAAAAATCTCGTCAGCCTGTTTCAGTGCTTCTCTTTCTGTTGCATCCCTAGGGCCGGGCACCAATTGCACCTCTGCGCCAAAAATACGCATCTGTGCGATTTTGGCAGGCTGGGCGTGAGCTGGCGTTAATATGCGCACCTTCATGCCTGCTGCTGCACCGTAAGCTGAAATTGCTGCACCGCCATTGCCTGAACTATCTTCAAGAATGGCAGGCACGCCTAAATGTTTCAGGTATGAAACCATCACTGACGCGCCCTTGTCCTTAAAGCTGCAAGTGGGCGAAAACCACTCCAGTTTAAACAGGACTGTTTTGCCTCGGAACTTTTTCTCGACCAGTGGCGTACAGCCTTCACCAAGAGTGACAGGATTAGGAATATCGAGAGGCAAAGCCGCTTTATAGCGCCACAAGGACTTTACACGTGTATCAATCTCGTCTTTGCTGATGCCGGCAAGAGGCTCTACCATCAAATAGCCCCCAGTATCTGAGCACCAACGCGCGACATCTAATGGGTAGCGAGCCCCAGTTTCAGGGTCATAAAAATGGGTGGCTTCAGTCAAAGACATAAAAAACTCCGAAGTTGGGTAAGCGGCCTGCGCAACCATGCTCATGCAAGGCCCCAATAATTCAGAGTGCACCCCTTAATTACAAATCAGTAATCTTCATGGCACAAATAAAGAAGTTTGAAGTTTGTGGATTAGGAAGCGAAAAGCCTAAACCGTCGTTTAGAAGGGGATAGCAGCCGCCCCCACCCATGACAGGTGGAGGCCACTCTCTTCATTCCCTATTGTCATTCGCTATTATGAGCCACAATTGGCGCTGCAACAGGCAACGCATTGAGAATAGCGGCAAAATGCCCGTTCAAATCAAAGCTAGAGCCAAGCGTGGTCCAGCCGAGCCGTACAACAATGGCATTTTTGGAAGGTACAATGCCCACATGCTGGTTGTTGTACCCACTTGCCATATAATAATCCCTCGGCACATCCGGTAATTTAGGCCCCAAGTTAAGGCTTTCATCAGGGTTTCCTGCATTTAGCCAAAATTGAGCCCCATACTCACGGCGAGGGGCTTGCTCAATAGGCTCATGGGAATAATCCACCCACTCCTTGCTGAGTATCTGCTTATCACCCACTTTGCCGTCATTGAGATACAGCAACCCAAAGCGCGCCCAATCACGGGCTGTTGCGTAAAAATACGAACTGCCAACAAAAGCACCAGAGGTGTCAGGCTCAAACATTGCGCTTGTCATGCCCAAAGGCTCAAACAACCGTTTATGGGCAAGGCTATGCGAGGCCTGTAGTGTGCCGCCTGCTGTTTCAAAGAAAATACGCCCCAACAAGTTTGTTGTGCCTGATGAATAATACCAAAAACTACCCGGCTCTTTATAGAGAGGTTTACTGGCTGCAAAATCACCCATGCGCGGCGATTTAAAAAGCATATCAGTACTGTCATTATTAGGGATGTAAGGCTCAGAAAACTCAAGCCCGCTGCTCATTGTAAGCAAATGACTTAAACTGATTTTACGGCGCGGGTCCCCTTCGGCGCGCCACTCTGCAACGGGCGCAGGCGCATCTAGCTGCAACTTGCCATCCATTACCATCGTACCAATCAAGGCACTCATGACACTTTTACTGGCTGACCACCCCAAAAAACGAGTGTCTGGGCCAAAGGGCTGCGCATAGCGCTCTGCGATAGTTTTGCCATCTTTCACGACGATTATTGCGCGTGTATCAATCGTTTTATTTTCTGTATTGTCTTCAAATGCGCCATCAATTGCAGTTTCTAAAGCTACCCAATCAACGGAAGTATCATCTTTAGAGAGCAAGACAGTATCACCCTTGGGCCATACTTCTGGACGGTGAACACTTACGGCTTCAGTGATGCCTTCCGCTTGGGCTAAAAGTGTCTCTTTTTCCACATCAATCAACACGGTACAGCCGACACCCGGACGGTAAATGGCTTTGCGTGCAATAACCCCCAATACGGTGCCTGTTACGGACTTCTCTTCCATATCAAAAGAAATATTAGAAACCTTCATCAGGCCGCCGTAAAATTCTTTAATATCCCGGGCTAAAACTTCCTCTGGGTCTCTGTTCATAACAAACACGCTTGAACATGCGATTTTAGCACTGGCAGCGGCCAACATGGTCGGGCTGTATATGATAAATCTGCGCGCCATATCTGACACTACCAACGTTAGGGACACAGCAATGAAAGGTAAGCTTATCCAAAACCATTTATTCTTTAAAAATTTCATGTTTCTCTTCTCCCAATGCCGTCCGGCTATACCCTATTAGAGATAGGCATCGCCGCGTAGATATTTCAAGGCACCCATTTTTGTAATAGTGACGCGGGGTCAGGCAATAATATGCCAAACCCCGCAAATCTCTGTGGTCTAAACAGCCTTAGAAGCGTGTCGCAAGCGTTAGGCCATACGTCCGTGGGTGCTCGTAGGTAACCACAAAATGGTCATTGAAGAAACCCTGCCCTGCATTCCAGTTGTTACCACGCTGCGCGTCGTCAACATCAAACAGGTTTTCCACCCAAAGAGTGACACTCCAAACCTCTTCCGGGGCAACATACCCAAGCGCCGCATTCGCTTTCACATATCCACCAATTTCGCGGCGTTCAAGGCCCTCACCAGGTGTTGTCGCGTATACGCCTTTATAGGCTAGATCAGCATGGGCGGTGAAAGTACCGTCATTGGACAAAGGCAAGCTATAATCCAGTGAACTAGAAAGCGACCAATCTGGGAAGTTTCCAAGGGGTTCGCCAGTCAGGTCAAGGTCTGGCGTAGGCTGAAAGTCGCCATAAGTAGACTTCAAATACCCAACGGATGCTGACCATAATAAAGTCTCCGACAGTTGCGCTCTCACATCAAGTTCAAAACCTTTGACCGAAGCTGTGGTTGCGTTCACTAAAATAGACGTGAAACTACCATTTGTGGCAATCGCACCGATAATATCAGTGTAATCCATATAAAA
>JAESQS010000350.1 GCA_016765035.1 Kordiimonadaceae bacterium
CTTGCACTGAACGGTGCCGAATATATTGTGAACCCATCAGCAACAGTTGCCGGGCTTTCTGAATATTTGTGGAAGCTTGAGCAACCAGCGGCTGCGGCGGCTAACGGGTGCTACATTGGTGCCATTAACCGGGTAGGGCACGAGCAACCTTGGGATATTGGCGAGTTTTACGGCCAAAGCTATTTTGTAAACCCGCGCGGGCAGATCGAAAAAGAAGCAAGCCGCGACCAAGATGAGTTGATCATTCACGACATGGATATGAGTTTGGTGCAGGAAGTGCGGAACGGTTGGCAATTCTTCCGCGACCGTCGCCCAAGCCAATATACGCGCTTGACTGACGGCGAATAAAATAGATCAATGAAAACAAGCCTGTGGGGAAGCAGGCAGTGTTTCATGAAGCTTCGGGTGTGGTGCTATTTATGCCGCACCCAAAGTAGGTATTTAAGGAGGGGACAATGAGCGATACCGTTGCTGATACTACAAGCTCCAGAAGTGCAGATGATCTTTGGAATGAAGATCTAGCGCCAACCACAGCGGCATCACGCACGTGGGACTGGAAATCATATGCGGCCCTGTGGGTGGCGATGGTTGTTTGCGTGCCCACTTATATGTTGGCAGGGGGCCTGGTTTCGTCTGGTATGAACTGGTGGCAGGCCGTATTAACGGTGTTGCTGGGTAACATGATCGTATTGCTCCCAATGATGCTTATTGGCCATGCGGGTGCTAAACACGGTATTCCTTTTCCTGTTCTTCTAAGATCTTCTTTTGGTACTAAAGGGGCTCGCATCCCGGCACTAGCGCGTGGTTTGGTTGCATGCGGTTGGTTTGGCATCAACACGTGGGTTGGTGGCTCGGCCATTTATGTAATCGTCAATGCCCTAACGGGAGATGCGATTACAGGCGCAGCCTTACCAATGCTCGGCATTGATGCTGGGCAATTCACATGTTTCCTCGCTTTCTGGGTGATGCATTTATATTTCATCAAGCATGGTACAGAGAGTATCCGGTCGCTTGAAACATATGCAGCGCCGTTTCTTATATTGATGGGGCTTGTGTTGCTGGCTTGGGCTTATTCAGCCGCAGGTGGGTTTGGTGCGATGTTATCTGCGCCGTCTCAGTTCATTGAAGGCGGCGTAAAAGAAGGCCAGTTTTGGACTGTATTCGCTGTAAGCCTAACGGGCATGGTGGGTTTCTGGGCAACAATGGCGCTCAATATTCCTGATTTCACGCGCTTTGCTAAATCACAGCGCGACCAGATGATTGGCCAAGCGGTCGGCTTACCGCTGCCGATGGCACTGTTCGCCTTCATTAGCGTTGCTGTTACGTCAGCCACTGTGACTATATTCGGGGAAGCAATTTGGGACCCTGTGCAGCTCGCTGGACGCATGGGTGGTCTTGGCGTTGTAGTGGCACTCGCGGCTCTTGTGGTGGCAACGTTAACCACCAATTTGGCTGCAAACGTGGTTGCTCCTGCTTACGGTTTCTCGAACTTAAGCCCTAAGAAAATTAGTTTTAAGATGGGCGGCTATATTACCGCAGGTATTGGTATCGCGATTTTCCCGTGGAAACTGATTGAAACATCTCAGGGCTATATATTTGTGTGGCTTGTTGGCTATTCGGCGCTCTTGGGGCCCATTGCAGGTATATTGATCGCGGATTATTTTCTGCTGCGCAAAAGCGAGCTTAAAGCTGCGGCCTTGTTTGATCATAGTGGTGAATACGGCACATGGAATGCTGCCAGCTTGATCGCGCTAACGCTGGGTATCTTGCCAAACGTTCCCGGTTTTTTATATGCGGCAGCTATTGTTGAAAATGTTCCCGAGATTTTTAATCTCATTTATACATATGCCTGGTTTGTAGGTCTCTTTATCGCGGGGGCGCTTTATATGCTCCTGCGGAAACGATGATGGGAGAATAAGATATGTCGATCGTAATTCGGGGTGGAACTGTTGTAACGGCGGAACAAAGCGTACTGGCTGATGTTTATTGCGAAAACGGCACTATCAAAGCTGTGGGGCAGAATTTGGACGTGCCCTCTGATGCCGAGGTTATTGACGCGTGCGGCCAATATGTCATGCCGGGCGGCATTGACCCACACACGCATATGCAATTGCCTTTTATGGGTACTGTTGCGACAGAAGACTTTTTTTCAGGTACTGCGGCGGGTCTTGCAGGCGGCACAACCATGATCATTGATTTTGTGATCCCTAACCCTCAGCAGCCCTTAATGGACGCGTACCGCCAGTGGCGGGAATGGTCTGAAAAGGCGTGTTCAAACTATAGCTTCCATGTGGCCGTTACATGGTGGGGCGAGGGTGTCTCTGAAGACATGGGTACGTTGGTGCGTGAAGAGGGCGTGAATAGCTTCAAGCATTTCATGGCCTATAAAAACGCCATCATGGCCGATGACGAGATCATGTATAACAGCTTCACGCGCTCGTTGGAGCTTGGCGCTATTGTTACAGCACACGCTGAAAATGGCGAGATGGTATTCCAGCTACAGAAGAAGTTGCTTGAGATGGGCATGACTGGGCCTGAAGCGCACCCCCTGTCGCGGCCACCCGCGGCTGAAGGCGAAGCCGCAAACCGGGCGATCCGTCTTGCTGAGGTGATCGGTATTCCGCTTTATCTTGTGCATGTTTCCACCAAAGATGCCTTGGACGAAATTACCCGAGCACGTAACAACGGACAGCGAGTGTTTGGGGAAGCGCTGGCCGGGCATTTGATGATTGATGACAGTGTTTATAGGCACCCTGATTTTGATACAGCGGCCGCCCACGTCATGTCCCCGCCTTTCCGGTCAAAAGAGCACCAAGCAGCGCTGTGGAAAGGGTTGCAGTCAGGCAATTTACAAACGACAGCAACGGACCATTGTTGCTTTTGTGCGGACCAAAAAGCTGCGGGTAAAGATGATTTTACGCTTATCCCCAATGGGACGGGTGGTGTTGAAGACCGGCTGGCTGTTTTGTGGACACACGGTGTTGGTACCGGAAAATTAACACCAGAAGAATTTGTGGCGGTTACATCAACCAACACAGCAAAGATTTTCAACATTCATCCACGCAAGGGCACCATTCAAGTGGGTGCGGATGCAGATATCGTGGTGTGGGACCCTGAGGCCACCAAGGTGATTTCGAAGAAAACCCACCACCAGAATGTTGATTACAATATTTTCGAAGGCATGAATGTGAAAGGGTTGCCATCGCATACTATAAGTGGCGGGCGCCTCTTGTATGTGGACGGAGCCTTGCGGGCGGAACGCGGTACGGGGGCTTATATCA
>JAESQS010000351.1 GCA_016765035.1 Kordiimonadaceae bacterium
TTCTTTTTTCAAAAGCAGAGCCAAGGCCTATTGGGGTATTTATTTCAGCGTAGCAATGACGGCGGCCCTTGGCTTCGGCACAATGGTTTTTTTAACCTTCTTCTTTCATCGGTTTCATGGTGTCACGCCGACTGATGTTGGTAAAACCTTTGGCATCGTTACACTATTCACTGGGCCGGCAGGCTTGCTACTCGGCGGCTACTTGGCTGACCGGTGGTACAGCGCTGGGCATAAAGACGCTCATATAAAGGCACTCTTAGTGGCGCCGGTTTGTTACCTAATCCCCGCCATTGCAGCCCCACTTGTTACTGATACAAGCACTGCATGGGCTCTGTTTGCTGTTGGAAATATCTTTCTGAGCTTGCCTACGGGTGCCGGGTTCGCAGCCTTGCAAATAATAACACCCAACAGGATGCGCGGTCAGGCTATTGCGGGCTATATACTGGTTGGCAGCACCCTTGGGTATGGCGCTGGACCAGTGCTGCTGGGTGTGATGACAGACTATGTATTCATGGACCCAATGAAACTGAATTATGCGATGGTATGCCTTGCCGCCATTACCGCGCCGCTTGCCTTTTTCTCCCTAATTTGGGGCAGAAAAGCCTTCGCCGCAGCCGTCCTAGCGGAGGAGACTAGAATTGCCACTGAGGAAAAACAAAGCCAGCCTGTTGAAAAAGCTGTGGCGTAAGCTTGGTAGTGATCAGTCTGTGAGAAGATATGCCTACAGCGATAAGGTGAAGCTAGCCCTATGCCCCATAAGGAAAAGGCAGAGACGGTAGGGACCGTCTCTGCCACTTGTTCCATCTGCGCTTAGGGTCGCAGAGGGATATTTCTTAATCTTCTAGTGCACGTAGTTCACGCTCTAGGCGGAAGCGTTTACTGGTCATATAAGCTTCCATACCGGTGGTACGGCGCTCTATATCGCGGAAGCGCTGGCGCAATTCTGCCGCTGTATAGTCAGGGGCTTTCCGGGTTTGCTTCCAAAACTCTTCTTCTTTTTCGTCTTCGTACAAGTCCCGCGGTTTTGGGTCCAGCACACAACCGAGAATGAAATACCCCAGTATCGCGAACGGTCCTGCAAAAAGTACAGTCAATATAATAGTGAGCACCCGAACCACCCCTACTCTGATATCCATATAGTCTGCAATACCAGCACATACGCCCATTATTTTGCCGTTGCGCGGGTCTTTATACAGGCGGGTTGGATTTTTCTTAAAGCTCATGGCGGCTTCTCCAATCTGGAATCTCATCATCTAGGATGCGTTCCATGGTGCGAAGGCGGTCTTCCAACCTGTCAGCAGATGTTCGTAGGTCTGACAGGGACGCCGTGTCCTCCGGGGTGAAACCCTTCATTTGTTTCCACTTGGTAATATAGTGAAAAATGATCCAAAGGGGGATAATAACGGTTAAAAGCAATACTGGCACTACCGTGTCCATTTAAGTATCCTTCATAGAATTTTTTAGCCAAGGTTGCGGTCAAACAAAGCCTATTTAGCCGCGGCCTTTTTCTTCACTGGCTCAGCTTTGCCACCGCCAGCTTTTGCCTTCAGAGCAGCAAGCTCTTCTTCAATGGCACTGTTTGCTTCAAGGCCGGCAATTTCCTCAGTCAACGTTTGGCCTTTGCCTAAATCATATGATTCAGCCTCAGCTTCAATTCGGTCAAGGCGGGCATCAACTTTATCAAACCTGTCAAAGGCGTCTTGGATGCGGTTGTCATTCAAGGTACGTTTTACCCGCACTTTTGCAGATGCTGTACTATGGCGTGCCTGAATAGTTGCCTTTTTTGCACGGGCTTCGCGCAGTTTTCCTTCAAGCTTGATGACATCCTGTTCGCTGTGGTCCAGTGCCTCATTCAGCTGGTTTACTTCTTCTTCCAGAAGGGCGGCCATATCTGCGACTTTATTTTTTTCGATCAGTGCGCCTTTTGCAAGGTCATCCCGGTCTTTTGAAATCGCAAGCTCGGCTTTCTTTTCCCACTCAGACTGTGCTTTCGCCAATTTCTTCAAGCGGCGCGCAACATCTTTTTGATCAGCGATACCTTTTGCAGCGCTGGAACGCACCTCAACGAGGGTGTCTTCCATTTCCTGAATAACCATGCGGATGATTTTTTCAGGATCTTCTGCACTATCGAGAATGCTGTTGATGTTCGAGTTAACTATGTCTGTCAGGCGTGAAAAAATGCCCATTATAGAGTCCTTTCTTAATTATCCTCGCTACGTCCTCAGGCTTAATGCCACTTTTTTGATGGACGATGGTCTGTTCCCCTTGAGCTTTTGCTTCTTGTGAAGGGAACGCGGCTCGATGTTTCATTCGCTGTCGTGTTTTTATAATTTTTAATTTTAAAACATCGGGCCAAAACTGACCAAGACTTAGACGAACCGACGACGACGTGTCATGCGGCGTTGGCGACGGCTGGCATATGGCGCCTGCTTATTTGCAGCGCCTGCCAAAGAGGCAGTTGCCAGTAAACCTTCAAATTCCCCAAGTTGGTCGCTGGAAAGGGAGTGTGAAAATGTTTGCAACATCTGTGTCATTGATCGTGTTCCTTCAGTCTTGTTTCGCTGTCTGTTTTTATATGTCAGTTATTTTTTGTCCTGACCACCCTTACTTTGCATGGGGTGTGCCAGTTTTTATTAAAAAGTTAACCCATTGATATTATTATATATTTTTCATATCTATTGACTTTTCAAGGACAATATTTGAATATAATACTTATTAGTGGTGTAATTTACTATTACTTAGGAAAAATATGGCGCAACAAGATCAAATCATCGGATCCTCCCCCGCCCTGCTTGATATGATGGACCAAATCAGTCGAGCAGCACGGCTGGATAAACCCATGTTAGTGGTAGGGGAGCGGGGCACCGGCAAGGAGATGATCGCCTCACGCCTGCATTTTCTATCAAAGCGTTGGAACAAGAATTTTCAAAAAATGAATTGTGCTGCCCTGACCCAGAGCCTGCTGGAAAGCGAGCTGTTTGGCTATGAACCGGGGGCTTTTACAGGGGCGACAAAAAAGCGTGCTGGCCGGTTTGAAGCCGCAGACGAAGGCAGCTTGTTCCTTGATGAAATTGGCACTATGAGCATGGCCGCACAGGAAAAATTACTGCGCGTTATCGAATATGGCGAATTTGAACGGGTGGGTGGCACCGACACCATCACCATTGACGTACGGATTGTAGCCGCCACCAACATTGACCTGCCAAGCGCTGCTGATAAGGGTGAATTCCGTCATGATTTACTCGACCGACTAGCGTTTGATGTCATCACAGTACCGCCCCTTAGGGAACGGACTGAGGACATTCCCCTTTTGGCCGCACATTTTGGTATGCAAATGGCAAGGGAACTGGAATGGTTGCGATTTCCCGGCTTTACTGCGGATGCCATGGACGAAATGCTGACCTATGCTTGGCCCGGCAATATTCGTGAGCTGAAAAATGTGGTGGAACGCGCCGTGTACCGGGCTTGGGATGGGGAAGAACCCTTGTCGGACATTGTTTTTGACCCGTTTGAAAGCCCGTTCCGCCCAACATCACCGCTGCGCAAACCAGAGAATAATAGCGCCACAGATGTTGCATCACCCCCAGAGACGGCGCAAAAACCGGCAGTACCAACCAAGCCTTACTGCTTACGGACAGAAGTTAAATCCGTAGAAAAAACACTGCTGACCAACGCGCTGGAAACCAACCGCTTTAACCAGCGCGCCACTGCCGAATTTCTCAACTTAAGTTATGATCAGTTACGACACGCGCTCAAAAAACAAGAAATTACTGTTTAGGTCGTATCCGCTTTTGTTAGGTTCAGGTGCTCCCACTCTCCCTACCCAGTCACAGTAATTCTAGCAGGCTAGTTAGGGGCATAAATGGGGCAATGGACAGGTGACGTGCATTAAACTAGAAAAGCCGCTATATAATCACGGCCCATTCCGGGCTTGATTGTAAAAGCAGCACAGACCATAGTGCGCACCACTTCACGGGGCTAGCATTGCACAACTGGGAATGCCCCTTAAATTTGCATAAAAAATATGTGCCTCTTACTGCCGGAAAGCTCAAGCTCCTATTATGTCAGAAAACACATTTATCAAAAAACGACAGCGTGAAAGAAATCGCCCTTTCTTAACTGTGCGGTTTTTGTTTGGTTTGATTTTTTTGAGCGGCATGGTCGCAGGCGGTTTTTATTTCGAATTTGGGGCAATCAGTGACAATGCATGCGAAGGGGCGTGCGAAGATTTGCATAGCTTGCGATCTTGGTTTCTTGGTGTCTTTCTTTTATTCGCTAGCATCATTTCTGCGGCGGCGGTTCTCGGCGGTATCATCGCTGCTATAAAATGGTCCCGTAACCAGCACGAGGGCACGCTTTCTACCCTGCTAAACGAAAGTGAAGCAACCCCTAAAAAAGAAGATGAAACAAAACTTCGCCCCTAAAAAATGACCTGCAAATAATCGCAGAGTTCAGAAATTTTACCGGGGTCGCCACTTCTCTGTTGCTGACCCCGTCCCATCAAAAATACTTTTCGACTTCACTTCAGTCAACGACCGTTGCAGCAGTTTTTCCCCTACTACTGAGGACATCACCAAAATTCCTAGCATGTGATAAAACACATCCAATGTCGCAATATTCACTGTAAGGCCTCCAGCTGCAAACCCCACAAAACTCAACTGGAGAGCGGCACACAGGTCCCCTATCCATTTTGTTTCCTCATAAGCTCGGTACCGTTTTGCCTGAGTACCTCCCGTATACCAGCCACTAAATATCAAGGTGAGGAACAGGGTCAGGCCCGTATAACCATGCTCAGCAAGGACTTCAAAATAAATGGAGTGTGGGGCTCTCGGCGTAAAGCCTGACGGCATATATAGTTCCTGCGCTCGCCGTACATAAAAAATATTGAACCCCCCACCCTGGACAGGATTGGCATCTGCCAGACTAGCAGAAAAACGCCACATGGAAACACGCCCTCTAAAGCTGCCATCATCAGTAGCCGCAGTTTCAGTCGATTGCATTCGTGCCTTCCATGCATCAGGCATGAAAGTAAAACCCGCCATCCCAACAATAGCGATTGTGAATAATATCGTAAATTTTCGGTTTGTTTTCAAAATAAGCATGAAAGTCACCGCTGCCAAAGCCGCTAAACCACCGCGTGACTGCGTTCCCAATATGGAAATTGGGACAGCGAATGCCGCGCCGATAAGAGGCCATTTCAGTAACGGCAAGGGCGGGTGCTGCGCTATATACATAGCAAGCGGTAAAAACATACTGAGAACCATAGCGAGCTGGTTATTGTCACCCATCATGCCGCCCGCCCCCTGCACGTGAGCCGCCCCGCCGGTAAGCACTGTAAAAACACCGCCTTTCACTGAAATGAAGGAAAAAGAGGCGATCATCACCCATACATAGCCCTTTAGCCGGCTGGGCGATTGCATAACCATCGTAGAGATAAGCGCAAACGCCATCACTTTCGACATATGAATTAACTTCCCTTGCGAATAGGCGGGTTCAAATGCCGTAATTGTTGTGATGACTATCCATAGCCAATAGATCAGCATCATAAAAATTAGCGGATGGCCGGGTATTTTGTTTTTTTCTTTACTGAAAACTATACCCATGACGGTCGCGCCTGCTACCACCACCAGAAAGGGGAATGTCGCAGAAAAATTATACGTATAACTATGAGGGCTCATGTGAGAAACCCAGTTCCACACCAGCACCCCGATATAAGGCTTGAAGGCTGCAACAGGAATCCAGCCCAAAATTAGCAATGCAACAAGAAGTCCCCGCATCTATTCCCGCCCTATTCGTCCTATCACAAGCAATTTCTTACCCTGAAACAATTTTCTGCACCCGCTATATTTTTTATAGTCCGTTTTTGCAAGAAAACTTGCGTGCTTGGCGCTTGAACAATTCCGTATCTGACCCTAGCATAGAGCCACTCTCCAAAAAACTATAATGGAAATACAGAGGAAGCCCATGCGTTTTGTCATCCAGCTCATTGCAGCCATCGCCTTTTCAACCCTTGCTCAGGCGCAAGAGCAGCAGCCCGCACAAGGGGAAGTGCCAAATGCACAGACTTTCTTCGCAGATACAATTATCCACGGTGGCCCGATTTACACTGCAGATGATAATAACCCAACTGTAGAGGCCATCGCTATTCGGAACGGCCGGTTTATTCATGTGGGGAATATAACAGAAGCACAGTTATTGAACGGGCCTGAAACAACGGTAATTTCACTCGAAGGCGCAGCACTATTTCCCGGGTTTACAGACTCTCACGTACATTTGGCAGGCATTGGTCAGCGCGCGCTTTCCCTAAACCTTGGTGACATACCCTCGCTCTCAGCCCTGAAAGAGGCTGTTACCATGTGGAAGCACAATCATCCTGATGATCCTCTGATACTTGCTGGGGGCTGGGATGAAACCCACTGGCCCGAAAAGCGCACGCCTTCAAAGTGGGATCTCGACGACATCAGCAATAACGTCCCTATTCTCCTTACCCGCACCGATGGGCATGCGCTTGTAGCCAATAGCAAAGCTCTGGCACTGGCGGGCATTACATCTAAAACCAAAAGCCCATACGGCGGGGCTATCCTCAAAAACGCCTTAGGCGAAATAACAGGTGTCCTGGTCGATAAAGCCAAAAA
>JAESQS010000352.1 GCA_016765035.1 Kordiimonadaceae bacterium
AAAGCAGCAGCCATATCAGCACCACCCACTTTCCCTTGGCCGGATTGCCAGTAAAAAGGAATGGCCCGCACCAGCCCAAGCATTGCCCACGCACTGCCTAAGTGGCGGGCTACTGCCACGCCTGCCCCTGAGATACCGGCCCCTGAGATACCGGTCTCTGACACATCACCGCACTGCACATGCGCAGCGGCAACATGCAATGCACCACCTGCCCCAACAGCATAAGCCTGAAGGCCTTTAATTTCTGCCGTGCCCTCGCCCAATAGCTCGCTTTTGCGGGCAGCTATGGTTTCTTCAAGCAACGGAAAAACATCCGTGGGTAATTGAGCCGCGGCCATGGCCTGTATCACAGGCTGTTTTTCTCGCACGGTGCCTGCGGCAAGTTCCTGCACAACATCAAGCCACCATTGCAGGCGAATTTCGCCCAGCATTGGCTCAGACACTGTTTCTCGGATTTTTGCCACTTCTTGGTTGAACGCAAAAAGCGCCCATATGCCTGCTTGTGCAGCAGCAGGGGCAAACAGTGAAACCAGATACCGGTCCCGGTCATCCTGCTTTACCAAGTCCCTGCAATATTCATTAGTATCAAATGTATCAAATGCTTTTGTCATGGGCGCAAAATGGTCTGCCCACCCATGCTATGCAAGTAAATTTAGAGATTTTTCATTCTACTGCACTTTAACCGAAGACCAAAAAACGAGTTTCCCTTGAGAAAACCTTTGGATAGCGGTAGGTATTAACCACATTCGTTACTACTGAATACCCTAAGGGAGCTAGGAACATGGGAAAGATTCTTGAATCTATTCAAAACACCGTAATTGCAGGTATTGTACTTACGGTTCTTATCATTGGCGTGCAGTCAGGCTGGTTTAGCGCTTATGAATATAACGGTGCCCTCTATGCACGCTTTTTACACGTTATCTCTGCTGTAATGTGGATTGGCCTGTTGTGGTACTTTAACTTTGTACAAATTCCAACAATGCCGTCTATTCCAGACGAATTGAAACCTGCTGTAGGCAAGCATATTGCTCCTGCAGCTTTGTTTTATTTCCGCTGGGGCGCAATGTTCACACTTGTAACTGGCCTATGGCTCGCAAGTGCAAACCATTACATTGTAGATGCGCTTACATTGGCAGAAGGCTCTAGGCTTATTGGCCTTGGCATGTGGATGGCCATCATTATGTGGTTCAATGTTTGGTTCATCATTTGGCCAAACCAGAAAATCGCTTTGGGCATTATTGAAGCTGAAGCTGATGCAAAACCAGCAGCAGCCCGCAAAGCAATGCTTTTCAGCCGCACAAACACACTGCTATCCTTTCCAATGATTATTTGCATGATTGGTCAGCAAAACGGTTTGGCGTTCTAAATTCAGTCCATACAATATTTGGACAAAAAAAAGGGCTGCATTTGCAGCCCTTTTTGCATTCCACACCACATTTAAGGGGGATTAAATAGTTCAAACTAAGCTTACGCTCTAAGGATAAGGGGCCTCTGCCACACCGCCCACCGAATCTATCCGGTGTTGCTCGGCAATTTTGCGGTAATGCTCTGCCATGCTGCGGTTTTTGGCAATTTCCTTTTCAGTGAGTTTGCGCCTGAATTTTGCAGGTTGCCCGGTCCATAGTTCGCCGCTACCCACCGTTTTGCCGGTGGTTAACATAGCCCCTGCGGCCAACATACCATCTTCCATAATATGCGTATCATCCATGACAATAGCGCCTATGCCTACAAAGGCATTATTATGGAGCGTACAGCCATGCAGCATCGCCATATGGGCCACAAGCACATCATCGCCTATGATTGTTGGATAGGTGTGTGTGCTGACATGAATGACAGTACCGTCCTGAATATTGCTGCGCTTGCCAATTTTGATGTAATTAACGTCACCGCGCAGAACGCAGTTATGCCAAACACTGCTGTCAGCCCCAATTTCAACATCGCCAACAACCTGTGCACCATGAAAAACATAGCTGCTGCTATCCACTTTAGGCCAGACGCCTTTAAAGGGCGTAAGCCGCCCACCAAGGGCCGTTTCCTTATATAAAGGCGCTTTAACTGGCGTACTCATGGGAACATTGGCGCTTGTGTTAGGCCTGTTAATTCATCAAAACCCATCATCAAGTTCATATTTTGCACGGCCTGCCCTGAGGACCCTTTAACAAGGTTATCAATGGTCGCAACAATAATGGCCCGGCCAGAAATACGGTCATCAAACACATTGATAACGCAATTATTAGAGCCACGCACCATGCGGGTTGCAGGGGCAGCATTATTTTCTAGCACCGTTACAAACTGTTCATCCGCATATGTTTCCAGCAAAATTGCCTTTAGGCCTTCTGCCTTGCAGCCATCCTGTGTACGCACATAAATGGTTTCAAGCTCGCCTCTGTTCATTGGCACCAAGTGCGGTGTGAAGCTAATGGTGACATCATCGCTTCCTGCGGCAACGGCTAGTTCCTGTTCAATTTCTGGCATATGGCGGTGCTGCCCAACACCGTATGGGTGCATGGCATCAGACACTTCACAGAACAGGTTGCTTTCCTTCAAGGAACGCCCTGCCCCTGTGGCACCCGACTTTGCATCAATGATAATATCATCTTTGCTAATGGCACCTGCTTTAAGTAAGGGCACTAGCGCCAAAAGCGCGGCTGTAGGGTAACAGCCCGGGCACGCAACAAGATGGGCCCCTTTAATATCTTCCCGGTATATTTCCGGCAAGCCGTAAACGGCTTGTTTTTGTATGTCCAACGCTTGGTGCTCGCGGCCATACCATTTGGCGTATGTTGCTGTGTCCCGAAGCCTGAAATCTGCTGAAAGATCAACAATTTTAACTTCGGTTTTAATATCGTCAGCGCGGTCCCCTTCAGTCTGCACAATCATTTCATCAAGCAAGCTATGCTTGGTGGCGTGCAGCAAGCCTTTGATCACTTCTTGGCTGGTTGCATGGGGCAAAGCACAAAAAACAACATCCAGCTCCACGGCAGGCCATTCAATATCGCTAAGGGCAATAAGGTCGGGCAAATCATACCCAACAAAATGAGGGAACACATCCGCAAGCGGCAATCCTGCCTTACGCTCTGCTGTAAGAAGCACAATTTCAACTTTTGGATGGCTTACTAATAGTCGCACTAAATCTGCGCCTGTATAGCCACTAGCCCCTAATATACCGACACGGATTTTTCTATCATCAGCCATTGAATGTTCTTTCTTCCAATAAGACGTTTGATACAGCATACGCCTATTCTTAATCGGCATGAACTGTTCAAACGGAAGCTATTGTATTTTCTACTTATATGCAGTGCTTCGCATACAGAAAACGCAGCTCTTTTTCAAGATAGCTGCGCTTTAATCGTTGTAAGTATTTACCAGTACCCTCTTAGATCGTAACATACTTAGTTGCATCTCCGCCCACGGCTCCCTACCCAACCACCCCACA
>JAESQS010000353.1 GCA_016765035.1 Kordiimonadaceae bacterium
GCGTTTGTCTTTGTGACAGGCCCATCGCTTTATATGCTCTCCATAGGCTGGGAAGGGTTGCAGCAATATATACAGGAATTTTTGCCTCGATCCTTAGGTGTTGGCGCGCAGCATGACGAGGCATGGGCACAGTCATGGACAGTTTTTTATTGGGCAAACTGGCTGGCATGGGCGCCCATAACAGCCTTGTTTTTAGGGCGCATTGCTCGGGGCTATACAGTGCGACAGTTTATTTTGGTTAATCTTATTGCGCCGTCCCTATTTGCCCTTGTGTGGATGAGCATATTTGGAGGCGCTGCCTTGCACATTGATACGAATGGCGGCGGTGTTTTGAGCGCGGCCCTGAAGGCAAACGGCGCAGAAAGCATCGCTTATGATGTTCTCGCGCAATACCCGCTTAGTAGTCTGCTCATGGTATCTTTCATTTTGCTAAGTTTCATTTCCTATGTAACGGCTGCGGACAGTAATACATCCGCCATTGCGTCGGTTTGTTTGAAAGATGCGAATGCCACAGAGCTGAAAAATAAGGACCCCGAGAGGGAGGGCCGCACGAATACTCGGTTAAAGGTTTTAATCGCTATTTTCATTGGGGCTGCGGCATGGGTGATGACGGCATTTTCTGGAATTGACGGCGTAAAAATGATGTCAAATTTGGGAGGATTGCCAGCACTGGTCTTGGTGCTCCTTATGAATGTTGCTTTGATTTTATTGGGAACAAGGTATCTGGGACGTTTGAATGATACCTAAACTGTAGGCGTTCTGTTAGTGTGGGTCTAAAGTCGGCGATATTTTTGGCAGTAATATACGAAGACTCTCCAGTTTTATTATAGGATTTGCCTCGTAGCCCCTATAAGTTTCCTACTGGAATTTGTCTATGATTAGCGCCGGATAGCTAGTCAATTTTGAACAGGGGGTACGCATGCAGTATTTTGGTCAACACATCAGGTCAGGCCTGACATCATTAGTGGGTGCAACCATTGTGGCAGTGGGGCTTATGCAGCCAGCCGTACAGGCTGATGAGGCGTATGACCTTGTTATTCGCGGCGCTACAATTCTCGATGGGTCTGGGGCAAAAGCTGTTGTTGCTGATGTTGCCATAACCGGTGGGAAATTTGTAAAAATTGGCGTGGTAAAAGGGGCTGGTCGCTCTGAGATAAACGCCGCCGGTAAATATTTGACGCCCGGTTGGATTGATATGATGGACCAGTCAGGCAAGGTGATAGGCAAAGAAGGCCGCGCTGAGAATAAATTATTGATGGGCGTAACCACTGCTTTTTCAGGCGAAGGGGGCACACCTGTACCTGTTACTGAGTTGCCAGCCTATTTTAAAATGCTGGAAAAACAGGGCATTAGTATGAACTGGGGCACCTATTACAGTGCTTATCAGGCCCGGGCTGCTGTTGTTGGCACCTCTGATGTGAAAGCACAGGATGCACAGATTGAGGAAATGCAAAAACTGGTTTCGGAAGCGATGGAAGCTGGTGTGCTGGGCTTGTCGAGCGCTACTTTTTACCCGCCAAGTTCATTTCTAACAACAAAAGAACTGGTGGAAATGGGCAAAGCAATCGCGCCATACGGCGGCATTTATGCGGCTCATATGCGTGATGAAAGCGCCAAGCTTCTACCTGCTATTGAAGAAATGATAACGATTGGCGAAGAAGCAAAAATACCTGTTGAGATTTTTCATCTGAAAAATGCGTATGCGCCCAATTGGCACACAGGCAGTGTTAATGCCATTGAGCTTATAAATCAGGCGCGCGCGCGGGGCGTCGACATCGCGGCCAATCAATATCCCTATGTTGCTGGTGGCTCGGGTATTGATGCAACGGTGCCTACGTGGGTCTTTGCAGATGGGATGCAAAAGGCGCTGGTTAACCTTCAAGATAAGTCATTGTGGCCGCGCATGAAAAAAGAGGTTTTGGACCCTTCGTCTGACCGTATGGTGATAAATAGTGGTGGTTGGGAAAATATAATTTTAGTGAATGCCCAGAACCCACTCTACGAAAAATATCATAATAAAAACTTTGTTGACGTTGGAAAAGCCATGGGCGTGGACCCGGCAGAAGCCGCTTGGACCATAATGGTAGAAGCTTTTCCCAAAAGGGCATTTGCGCTTTATTTTCTGATGCATGAAGAGGATGTACAGCGCTTTATGACGCAGCCTTGGGTTTCCATTGGCTCTGACGCTGGAGCAGTTGAAGAATTGGGTGCTGTAGACGGTCTAGGTCTGCCGCACCCTCGGTCATATGGCACGTTTCCGCGTATCATTGCTCGCTATGTGAAGGAAACTGGCACTTTAAAGCTTGAAGAAGCTATCCGCAAAATGACGTCGCTTCCCGCAGGCAGGATGAAGCTTGATAAGCGCGGCTTGGTAAAAGAAGGCTATTGGGCTGATGCCGTGGTGTTTAATTTGGAAACCATCAAAGATGAAGCTACATGGGAAGAGCCATTGAAGACCCCAACTGGTATTGATTATGTTTTGGTGAATGGTGTCACTGTGGTTGAACAGGGTAAGCACACGGGTGCTAAGCCGGGGAAAGTTCTTTATGGACCCGGGTATAAGCCTACGGAAAATACAGCGATCGCGGCGCAATAGCTGAAGCTAAATACTAAAAGCATACTAGAGATATAGGGGGCCACATAACACTGTGATGTGATCCGTAGCAGGGAGAGTAAGATGAAACTATTTAAAAGTTTGGTTGCCACAGCGTTGCTGGCGACAACAAGCTTCGTCAGTGCAGAGTTCGCAGGTGTGAATGCGGCTGGCGGTGATACAAATTACGAGCTTGTCATATCCGGCGGGCGGGTCATCGACCCTGAAACTGGTCTTGACGCTGTGCGTAATGTTGGCATTGCGGGGGGGCGCATTCAGGCTGTGACCACCAAGGAGCTGGTTGGCACCAAAATACTGGATGCTACGGGGCTAGTGGTATCGCCGGGTTTCATTGATCTACACGCCCATGGCCAAAACACAGTTGCGCAAACCTATCAGGTGCGGGACGGGGTTACGACTGCTCTTGAATTGGAAGCTGGTAATCATGAGCTTGTTCAACTCATGAAGGACCGGGACGGAAGCTCTTACATTAACTTTGGCTATTCCGCCGGGTATGGTGGCGGGCGCACGATTGTAAAAGAAGGCGACCTGAAACGAACATATCATGAGCCTTCAACGCCGGAGGAATTGGTTCAAATTCTGGCCCTCGTAGAAGAAGATTTGGACAATGGCGCAATGGGTATTGGTTTGCCACTTGATTACTTGTCGCTTGGGGTGAATGAGGCTGAACTTGAAGGCTTGTTTGAACTATCAGCACGCCGCAAGGTGCCTTTGTTCATTCATATCAGAATGTCTGATGATGCTTCTAATCCATCAGGATTGATTGAACTTATTGACCTTGCCCGTAAAACCGGTGCCATCGTGCATATGGTGCATTTGGTTAGTACAGGCCTTGAACGTGTACCTCTTTATTTGAAAATGGTTGATGATGCGCAAGCAGAGGGTATCGACTTTACGACGGAACTTTACCCCTATACAGCCGGGTCTACCGGGATTAATTCCGGTATTTTTGACCATGATTGGCAGAGAAAGTTTGGTGTTTCTTACGGAGAGATTGAATGGCCGCCAACGGGTGTGCGTTTTACGGGTAAAAAAATGTGGGATGAATATCGCGCTAAATACCCAGAGGGTGTCATTATCATCCATGCCATGAATGAACAGATGGTTGAGCAAGGTATGAAGCATCCGGGTGTGATGATAGCTTCTGATGGGATGCCGATTGAAACTCTTGATCAACGCGCGCATCCACGCGGTATGGGTACCTATGCCCGTGTGTTAGGCCGCTACGTTCGGGAACGGCATGTTATTAGCCTGCCAGATGCCATTGGGCGCATGTCTTATTTGCCTGCAAAGCGACTTGAAGCTTTCACACCCGCTATGAAACGCAAAGGGCGTATTCAAGTGGGCGCAGACGCAGACATTACCATTTTTGATGCGGAAAATGTGGCTGATCGCGCCACTTTTACCGAGCCTAACCAATATTCCAAAGGCATTACACATGTGGTGGTAAACGGGACGGTTATTGTGGAAAACGAAGCCCTTGTGGAAGGCGTTTTCCCCGGCAAACCCATAAGCACAAAAACACCCTAAAAGCGTACGCGAGTGTTCAGTTAAAGAAGGCCTGCATTTTAAATATGCGGGCCTTTCTTCTTTGTGCGACTGCAAGCGGTGTGCCTGTGTGGGCAAGGTGTGGTTGTGCCGTAGATATGGAAGGTGATGCAGTTTTCCTTGGCGCTTGTTAGCGAAGCTGGATGTGTTAGTGTACCGCTATATATTATCTGCGGACAAGTAAAACGCAAAGGATCATAAGTGAGCAAAAAAGTAATTTTGGCTATTGATCAAGGTACGACCAGTAGCCGCGCTATTGTGTTTGATAGGGGTGGTAACGTCGTTGCTGCTGCACAACTTGAATTCCCGCAAAGTTATCCGGATGACGGTTGGGTAGAGCATTCTCCAGAGATGATTTGGGGAACAACACTTGATGTTGCTAAAACGGCCTTTTCTACAGCAGAAGCTAAGGGGTTTACTGTTGAAGCAATTGGCATAACCAACCAACGCGAAACTACTATTTTGTGGGACAAAGATACCGGAAAGCCTATTTATAATGCTATTGTGTGGCAGGACCGCAGAACTGCTGAGACCTGCAACGCTCTAAAGGAAAAGGGCTTGGAACCCTATGTGCAGGCCAAAAGCGGTTTGCTGCTTGATCCCTACTTTTCCGCTACAAAAATAGCTTGGATACTGGACAATGTTGAAGATGCCCGTGCCCGTGCCGAAGAGGGGGGGCTTGCTTTTGGTACAGTTGATAGTTTCCTTATCCATCGGCTAACAGGCGGCAAACAGCATGTGACAGATGCCACCAACGCCAGCAGAACAAATCTCTTTAATATTGTGACCCAAGAA
>JAESQS010000354.1 GCA_016765035.1 Kordiimonadaceae bacterium
GCGCCAGCATTAATATAAAACTCAGTCGTAACACTGGCGTTCTCCCATAAAAAAGACGCCTAAAGCGCCTTGTGGTGGTCTATGTGGTTGGTTGTTTAGCTTTGGCTGGTTACGTAACTTTCCACATCATCCGCGAAAGCTCTAACAGCACTAACCATGTCAGTCAGATTGGCTAGGTCCATTGTACGGTCGTCAGTGTCGCGCTTTGGTGTTGGTTCAGCAGCATCAATAACCATCTTGTTGCGGAAATTATGCCAACCCTGTTTCATTGTATCTAGCGGCTGCTCAAAGTGCTTTTTCCGAGTTTCTTCAACCCACTCATTTAGCTTAAAAGCTTCATCTTCTTTAACCTTACTTGCTTCTCTACCTAAACCCATTGTTTTAGTCCTTTCATGTAATAAAAACCCGCTCAGTGGCGGGGTGCTTGGTTTGATAATTTATTGATTATTAGGCGTTGTTTGATCGGCACATTTCATGCCAGCCGAACGGACCTTTAATAAGAGTTATGCTGTCGTGTGCGGTATCCAGAGAGCAATCCCCAGCGATAACTAAATTCCCCCCGCTGTCCTTCAGCACCACTGTACGGCTATCACTTGCAGCAACCACCACCATAATATCACCCTCGTCACCACCTGTAATGGTAACTAAATCATCTGTGGCGGCATCTGCTTCGGTATCAATCATATGGAATGATTTACTGACAGTTACGGCCCCTGCGTTGAGTGTTAGTTCTGTTGGCGAACCAAGTGAGACCTTCCCCGCCGTCACAGTGCCGGTGGTGGTCATATCGTTGCCTTGTAAATCCACAGTCGCATCACTAATAGATAGCTGTAGACTTCCACCAATCGCCACCCCCATAGCAGTGGTGCTAATCATGTAAATACCGCTATTGGAGTAGGACTCGAAACTTAGCGAAGGGTCGCCTACTGAGCCTTGAGGTAATTGAATCTCATTGCTGATAGTTAGGGCAGAAATTCCAGTGACGTCATTGCCTTGGAAGTCAGCAGATTGGTCTGTGCCGCTAAAGGATAATGCCAAGGTTTCGTCTGTGTAGATAGCGAAGCCGTACCCTACCGTTGTCCCTATTGCTGCTCCAAACGTTGGATGGTCCGGCCTTAAAACTACTACACGTCCCGCGCCTGATGCTTCGTAAATGCCTGTGGTGATGATGTCACCCCCAACATTCACATCGCCCAGCGTATATAAATCCCCTGTGTCTGCGGTGAGGGACATGAGGCATTGTTCTGAATGGTTCTCCCAGAGAAATCCGCCTACTGTGCCGTTGTGAACACGATTTCGAATATGGGAGCCAGACCGCCCATCTAGCGATGTGCAGGCTGTACCATTAGCCAAAGACTTGTTTGCACCTGAAAGGCCGAAGTATGTACCCCAGTTTGTATCGACTGCTGTTGACCAAAATAGACCATTTTGGACTCCGCCCGATGGCGACCCCATAGTTATCTTAGCACCGCCGTCTACGGTGAGCTTGCCAGTTACATAAGCGGCACCAGTAAACGAGAACCTGCTCACCGAATCATCGTATACCAAGTTATTAACGTTATTGTGGCGAAATGCCCAATCACCAGCACTTGCATGACCACTGGGATACATTTTAAGGCTAGCACCTGTCGCTGCGGTTGTGTCCGCCCCAATTACTACACTGGTAGCGCTGCTACTGGATAGTACATTGCCCCCAACTGTCACATCACCTGAGAAAGTGGCGTTGCTGCTTGCATCTAAAACAAGCCCAATTGCATTAGCCTGCCCAGAGGAAAAGTTAAGTGAATTGTCAGTTCCCCAACGGATACCCGTGCGAAGAACGCTGGAACTGTCTAGCCAATTGATGGACTTGTTGTTTGATAGGTTTATGGTACCGGAGAAAGTGGCGTTTTGGGACGAATCAATTTGTAGTGCCTGTGTCAGAACTGAGCCATTGTTAGTGTAGAATCTCATCTGACCTTCGTCGGGAGAGCCTGTCCCCCATACTTGTATGGACGCCGCATCAACAGCGCCTTGTGCGTTCTCTGTAGTTAGTTCCGATAGAACCCCGACATCTGCATCCGTTCTCCACCCTACTAAGTCAAGAGTCGCCCTTGCGGTTCCGGTGGGTGTGCCCCCTACATTCACATCGCCTGAGAAAGCGGCATTCTGGCTGCTATCCAGCGTCAACGCAAGTGTGTTAGCTGTGCTAAGAGTCATGCTGTCAATGTTGTGCTGGTATTGTATGTACCCGGCATTGCGCTCGGCTGCGGTTGCTGTACCATCAGCGAAAGATATAGTTGCCTGCTGGGCGGCACCTGTGGTTGCCAGTGTAAAGCCTACAACGCTATCGCCCCCGCCCACTACTAGGTCATTAAAGGGGTAATCCGATACGGTAGCTCCAGAGACACCCACATTACCTGAGAAGGTGGCATCACCACTTGCATCCAGCACCAGCGATTCCACACCGCCCCCGCCAAGGCCAAGGTCTGTCCCTACACCTGCGGTTAGCTTAACACCTGTTGCATCAGCTATGAGCGTGGCGCTATGGCCGAATAGTGTGTTGTCTAGGCTGAGTGATACATCACCCGCTGCGGTTAAATCGAGGCCCTCGAAGGTGGGGCTTGAAGCTTGGGTTAGCAGTTGATCAGCTTGCGCCTGAGATGAACCAACAATTTTGCCCGCACCGTAGCACTCAACAGGCGTTGTTTGCCGTGCGCCGTTAACCGTGGCCTCTACCGTGGCGGGCCTTAATAACTTACCCGCTGCATCGTCATAGACGGCCAGACCAATTTCAGAACTATCGCCTTCCTGATAGCTGTAAAACACCGCATCTCCATCAGCCAAATCACCACTAGCGAGCGCTGCGGCGAAAGTGCCCATACCACCGCCCAAAGAGCCACCCAGTATGAAGTCGCCCGTGCCTACAGTGGTGGTAAATTCACCCACCCAGTTTAAAATTACATCTGCCATATTGACCTCAATAAAAAAGGCCCTTGAAAATCAAGAGCCTGTAAACATTCAAAATCTTTGGTGCGTTAGACCGGCCAGCTAATGCTAGCTGTGATAGCCTGGATGTCATCAACGGTGGCCGCTGCATCAATCGCGGCCTTTGTTGCAAGGCGCACGGCATCAATGGCGCCGCCCATCGCGCGCCACTGCAAGTTCATAGTCTTCACCACTGTAGCCACCGCATGAAGGTCTGTTACATCATCGCCAGTATCTGGGGCGGTTATCCCTATTTCACTTGCCATCATGGGGTATGTTGGGCGATCAGGGGCAATGTCTGCAAGGCAGCTTTCCGCCTCCATCGTCTTGACCACATACGTCATTTCTTGCCCGTACCCTTGGCTGCCCACAAGAGTACGTCTTGCACCTGCTTCAAGGTCTACACGGTATTTTGCGGCCTGCTTTTCCGCCACAAGGTCAACCGCCACGGGCTGGGCGGCAATTAGGACAGGGGGTGTCGCGGTAATATCAACGACTTGCCCCTCAGTCGCCGTAACGCCTTCCAAAATAGCGTGGCCGTCATCTAACCCATAATCCTCTATAGATTTAAGCGTGGCCTTAACCCGCCCGCTTGTCGTGCTGTAAACTGTGCCTGTCGTCATTTTTTGATCGCCTGTGCTGTGACCACCGCGCTTGACCATTCAAATGCAAAACTCCCATGGGTGTTCAGGGCATAGAGCTTGTATGTGACATGAGAACCTGAGGTGACAAAATCCTTGTCCAAAACCAGAATACCGACTGTCGTGTAACCGGGAGCAACATTTACAACGCCAAACGCGAAACCTGCCGTATCCGATGGAGTGCCATTCCTTAATAACTTCAAACTCATAAGGTTTGTAGAGCCATCCGTTGTCTTAATACGGACTTTCCCTTGCACCCATGTTCCGCGAGTTTCTTTAACCACCTGAACGGACGCAAGAAAACAGTTTGCTCCATCGTCAAAATCATATGTATCGCTAGTGTCCGAACCTTTTTCAATTTCATTCACGGCGTCGGCGTCAATCTGGCCTTCGCCAACGCTATCAAGGTCCGCTAAAGCCCCTTCACCGCGCCACTGTGACCACGTGTAATCACCCTGCGTATTACTTTCCGACGCTGTAGTCTTATTCGACGCAATACCAATATAGCGCGTATCTGACTGCGGGGTGTCTGTAAGGCCACTACCGTTTGAGTTAGCGCTATATTTTACCCATGTATAGCGTGGATCACCATTCGCACCCGGCTGCCCTTGAACGCCAGCATTGCCTTGTGGACCAAGCACTAGTGACCAAGTGTAATCTCCGGCAGTGCCGCTCTCAACCGGGGATGTCTTATTGTATGCAAATCCTATGTATGCTTTTCCTGATGGGTCATTGGTTATACCGCTGCCGGACGCGTTATCTGCGTAACGTATCCAAGTATACGTTGTTTGACCGTCTACGCCCGGATCGCCTGCCACACCTTGCGGCCCGACAAGTTCCCCAACCGCATCCCATGTGACAGCATCTGATTTTAAGTAATATGTCTTGCTCACATCATCAATATAGTAATCACCCGGAACACCCAGCCCACTAGAAGGCAAGCCATCACCGCTACGCCATATCGTACCATTTGCCAATGTCTCCCAATAGAGAGCATCCGTGGGCAAGTTTCCGCTGGCATCATTCACCGTAATATATTTGTAACTGCCGCCCTCGTAACTAACCACATCACCAAACTGGTAGGTTTTAGCGTTGTCATACGGGCCGGTGGTGTTAACCCGTGTTGGTGTGGCCTCACCTACTTGATCAAGCGCGCGCCCGCGTGTCAGGTAATCCGCATCCACCAAAACCCCGCCAGCTTTTGTGACAAAGCCAATTGCCTTAACCACTGGATTGCTAAATTCAGTCCAAGCACCAGCCCCAGTGCCAACATTCCACCAGTAGGTTTTACCGCCCGCTATTTTCACAGCGGCCATGTCCAGTGCCGTCAAGCCTGTGCCGCTATGGGCAAAGTACCCCCGTTTGGTTTTTGTCATAGGCAATGACGTGATGGCCATCTGGCAAGTGAGACAAGTTCGCGGTTTCAAGTTCATCAGCGCGGGGCTGCTTCACAACACCGCCAAACGGTATATAGGTGCGGGTGTTATCGTGTGTGGTGGTGATAACGCCATTTACATCAGACAC
>JAESQS010000355.1 GCA_016765035.1 Kordiimonadaceae bacterium
ACGTAGGATGTAGCCAAATGGCCTTTCCTGGTGGAGGTGCCGGGTACCGCCCCCGGGTCCGTAATACCTAATTAATGCGCCGTTTATCGCCATAGCTGCAAGCAGCAGGTGATATATAATCAAAAGCTATCCGAATTTAAAGGGTTAATCCGGCAAAGTCAGGCTTTTATGCTTTGAAGCTAGGGGCAAAGGCAAAGAGTGTTATGGCTATTGAGTTTGAGGGCTGATGAACAAGGTAAGAGTGTGCCTCCTATAGCGTTGATGAGCGATGTTCTTTGGTTGGCCTGTTTTGCTGCATCTATTATTAAAGCAGGCGACGCTATTGCGTCACAAGCCGCAAATGCGTATAGCTATTAGAGAAATTTAGGTTGTATAAAGGCGTTGCATTGAAACAATATTTAGATCTTTTAACGCGAATTCGCCAAGAAGGCACATACCGGGGTGATCGAACCGGAACTGGTACATACAGTGTTTTTGGGCACCAGATGCGCTTTGATCTATCTGAAGGTTTCCCGCTTGTAACCACCAAGAAATTACACCTTAAATCCATTATCCATGAGCTTTTGTGGTTCATCGCGGGTGATACCAATATCAAATACCTGAAAGATAATGGTGTTTCCATATGGGATTCTTGGGCTGATGCTACAGGTGATCTTGGCCCCGTTTATGGGCATCAATGGCGCAGTTGGCCAACACCAAGCGGCGGTGCGGTGGATCAAATAACCAATGTGCTGGACCAGATAAAGCAGAACCCGGAAAGTCGGCGGCTTATTGTTTCAGCGTGGAATGTGGCAGATGTTGACCATATGGCTTTGCCGCCATGTCATTGCTTGTTTCAGTTTTATGTGGCTGAGGGCAAACTTTCCTGCCAGTTGTATCAGCGGAGTGCAGATGTATTTTTGGGTGTGCCTTTCAATATCGCCTCTTATGCGCTTTTAACCCATATGGTGGCGCAGGCATGTGGACTGCAAGTGGGGGATTTTGTGCATACTTTTGGTGATACACACCTCTATAGTAATCATATTGAACAAGCAGATTTACAGCTTACAAGAGCGCCTATGCCGCTCGCTAAGCTATCCCTCAACCCTGAAATTGATGACCTGTTTGCCTTTACTTATGACGATATAAATATTGAGGAGTATGCAAGTCATGCTCATATTAAGGCTGCTGTAGCAGTATAATCGAATTTGAGTTTAACGAGAGTGTAAAGTGGTTCGTGAACACAACAAAGACCTGAAGCAATATGGACTGTTAGTCATAGTATTGATCATCGGTGTGCTCGTAACATGGACCGCCACGCGCGAGTCTGTCCGTACTTCGGAACGAGCCGCTGTTTTTGCCCTTGAACACCGGTCTAACCTATATGTTGAGCGGGTGTTGACCAAGTTGAAAGGCGGCATGACGTCGGCACTGGACCTTGATAGTTTTTATCAGTCAGGTGGCCAAATTAACAATGCCCTTTTTCAGCGGCTTGTGGCAGCAGATACTAATTTTAAACAACATAGTAATTTTGTCGCAATTTCTGTGGAAATTAACCCTGCGGACAGGGATCGTTTTAACGAAGCTTTTATAAAGTCTGAAGGGGTGCCTCTTGTAATACGGCAGCCTTCGGGCACTGTTGAGCCGGCCCAAACCATGTTTCCTATGTTTTTTATTTGGTCTGAAAATGAAGCGCTGAAAGAATCTCTAAATGGGCTGAATTTGGGCGCTAAACCGTTAGTCAGGTCATTTATAGAAGAAGCGCTAACACTCAGCGAACCATCAGCGATTGTGCTGCCATCATTCCCTGAGCTTGATGGCGGAAAAAGCGGTTGGATTTTGGCCGCAACGCCACTTCATTCAAAAACGGGTTTCAAGGCCCTGATTATTCAACTGGTAGACTTTAATAGCATGGTTCAATCTCTATTGGTTGACCTTGAAGCAACGACAGAAAGCTCTTATGCGGCGCTGAGCTTAAAAGCAGTTTCCTCGTGGGCAAAGGGGCGTAACACCACTGCATTTGGCAAAACAGTAGCAGAAGGTGAGCAGATCTTCTCCGCTGATAAAGAAGTTACTTTAGGCGCGGGGCGTTGGCTGTTTACGGTTTCAGCGCCTGTTGGTGCCATGAATATTGAATATCGCACTCCAATAATGACAGCCAGTGTCAGCTTGCTTTTAACTGGTCTTTTCGTTTTTATCTTTATCTCCCAATCCCAGAGGGCGGACCGAATAGCAGGCATCGTCATGCGTCGGACACGGGCGCTGAAAGAGGCTCACGAAGAGTTGGAAGACCATTACCGCTTGTTGCAACAAATGAATGTTGATGTTGAAGAAGCGCGGAATGCTGCGGAACTTGCCAACAGAACCAAGTCTGAATTTTTGGCAACAGTGAGCCATGAACTGCGTACACCGCTGAATGCAATACTGGGGTTTTCGCAGTTGCTCAGTGAGCAGGCGCTGGGGCCTATGGGGGATGCGCGCTATACAGATTATGCACGGGACATTCACTCGAGTGGGTCGCATTTGCTTAGTTTGATCAATGATATTCTAGATCTGGCCAAACTTGAAGCCGGGCAAATTAAAATTGAAAAAATCCCGGTCTATATCCAGCCGTTAATGGACAAGGTTGTTACTCTTCTTTCCCACCAAGCGGGTGAAAAGGGCATTGAGCTATATGCTGAGTTTGCGGAAACAATGCCGGAATGCGTCGTTGGCGATGAATTACGGTTACGTCAGATATTGATTAATCTGTGCTCAAACGCCATCAAGTTTACGACGGAAGGCTCTGTTGTGGCGCGGTTTCATCTGAAACCCTTTAAAAATGGTACTGACGGCTGGGTTATGGAAGTCCAAGATACGGGGATTGGTATACCAGAGGAAAAACAGGCCACTTTGTTCGACCGGTTTACGCAAGTGGATGCTGCGCTTTCTCGTCGCCATGGCGGTGTGGGCCTTGGTTTGGCTATTTGCCGTGAATTGGTGGATAGAATGGATGGTAGAATTTCAGTTCGCAGTATTCCTATGATAGGCACGACTATTCGTGTTCAGCTACCTTTTGATCCTCTGCCTGACAGTGATTCGCTGGTGGAAGACGATAATTTAATCTAAGGGTTCTAGTCCCCGTATTTATTATTTCAATATGGGCCCTAGACTGGCCCCGAGACTGGCCCGAGACTGGCCCGAAACTGGCCCGAAACTGGCCCGAAACTGGCCCGAAACTGGCCCGAAACTGGCCCAAAACTGGCCCAAAACTGGAGAGCTTTGTGATCATTTCTATCATTGTGGCAATGGCCGAAAATCGCACGATTGGCGTGAATAATGACCTGCCTTGGCACCTGCCAGAAGATTTGAAGTTTTTTAAAAAGACCACGCTTGGCAAACCAATTGTGATGGGTAGAAAAACGTTTGATTCAATTGGTCGTGCGTTGCCGGGACGGCAGAATATTGTCATTACCCGCAACAAAGGCTGGGCTCATGAAGGTGTGGATGTTGTTGGCTCTATTGCTGAAGCCATAGAGGTTGCTGGCGATGTGGACGAATTGATGATCACAGGTGGCGCACAGATATATGCGCAAGCCTTGGAACTGACAGATCGCTTGTATGTCACAGAAGTCGCAACCGTGGTGCCGGGAGAAGCTTTTTTCCCAGAATTTTCGCTGGATGTTTGGAGCGAAATATCAAGGGAAGAGCATCCCGCCCAAGAGGACAAGCCCGGCTACGCCTTCGTCGTGTACGAAAAAAGGGACGATGCTTAAACTAGCAGTGTCTTCATCAGAGTTTCTGCAATCTCGTTATATGTACCAGCGATAGCCCCGTTGGGGTCTGATGCCACGATAGGCGCTCCTGTATCGCCTGTTTCGCGAATGCTCATATGAAGCGGAATGGCCCCAAGGAAATCACACCCAAGGTCTGCGGCGGTGTCAGCAGCGCCGCCATGGCCAAATATATCAGATGTCTCCCCGCAATGAGGGCATAAAAACTGGCTCATGTTTTCAAGGATACCTAAAATAGGCACATTAACCTGCCGGAACATGGCAAGCCCTTTGCGTGCATCAATGAGCGCTAAATCTTGCGGTGTCGAAACAATAACAGCACCTGATAAAGGGACTTGTTGCACCATGGTTAGCTGCACATCACCCGTGCCGGGCGGCATATCAACCACAAGCACATCCAACGGACCCCAAGCAACATCTTTCAGCATCTGCTGCGTGGCCCCCATAACCCTAGGCCCGCGCCATATCACCGGCTGGTCGACATCGATTAAAAACCCAACAGACATGAGCTTCAGGCCGTAAGCGCTAAGCGGCTGGATAACCTTGTCTTTCATTTCTGGTTTTTCGTTAAGACCCACAAGCATAGGCAGGGATGGGCCAAAAATATCTGCATCTAACAACCCAACCTTGAGCCCCTGCTTTTGGAACGCTAAGGCTAGATTTACACTGGTTGTTGATTTGCCGACACCGCCTTTGCCGCTGGCAACAGCAATAATATGTTTCACACCCGGAATGGCTGTGGGGGTAGGGGCGGCTTTGGCTGCTTGTGGCTTATTCCCTTGCAGGCTCGTATTTGGCGCTTTGCGGGTGGCCGACATAACGACACTGGCATTAGCGACACCGGCCACAGCACTTGCGGCTTTTTCGGCGCTCTTTCTTACGGCGTCTGCATTGGTGGGAGTATCGGCACCAAAATCAAGTACAATGCCAACTTGGCTGCCATCGATAACCACAGTCGTTATCGCACCAGAGGCTATTAAATCACCTTTGGTTGCATTGTTAGCATATGTGGGGATAATGCCTTTAAGAGCATCGTAAATGGCCTGTTTTGCAATTTTTGACATAAAATCCCCTAATAAATGCGGAAAATTTGCAACTTTCATTGCAGCAGAGCGGTGCCTACCATATATACGAATTCATGACACGGTCTTTTTACCTATGGGTGGAAAGTATGGCCGTATAGATAAGTCGGTACATAGTACCATTCAGGAGATGCATATGCCTTGGCAAAATAACGGTGGCGATAAGCCTAATCCATGGGGAAATGGACCCAAGCGTGGTGGCGGTGGCGGTGGTGGCGAGCCTCCGCATATTGATGACATCATCAAAAAAGGCCAAGAGCAACTGAGGGCAGCCTTGCCTGGTGGTGGCCTTGGGGTAGGCCTTATTGTGTTGGTCATTATTGGTATTTGGCTGGCAAGTGGCTTTTATGTCGTTGGCCCTAACGAAAATGCAGTGGTGCTCCGTTTCGGGAAATATTCAGAAACAACATTGCCCGGCCCACACTGGCATTTCCCGTCTCCAGTAGAGACTGTAGAGAAACGCGGTGTTACTGATAAAAACCTGACACAAATTGGTGTGGCGAGCGGCCAAATTAGCCGTCGGGGCCAAAATACGAACCATATGCTGACAGGCGACGAAAATATTGTTGACGTGCGTTTCAATGTGGTTTGGCAAATTAAGAATTTAAGAGATTATTTGTTCAACATCACTGACCATGAAACAACGGTGGCCGCCGTTTCAGAAAGTGTGATGCGGGAACTAGCGGGTAAAAACACCATTATTTCAATTATCACGGAAGGGCGCGGAAAATTACAGTCCGATGCAAAAACCGCGATACAAGAGACTTTGGATAAATATGCTGCCGGGATTTTGGTTTTGGAAGTGCAAATCCAAGAATCTGAAGCACCTGAGGAAGTTAAAGACGCTTTCCTTGATGTGCAACGGGCCGAAGCAGATGCACAACGGTTCCGTAACGAAGCCAGCAAGTACCGCAACGAAATTGTCCCAAATGCTGAGGGTCATGCAGAACGTCTGGTGCAGTTAGCTGAAGGCTATAGAGCAACAAAAGTAGCTGGTGCAGAGGGTGCTGCGGCGCGTTTCACATCAGTATATAATGAATATGTGCAGGCTAAAGAAGTGACCAAAAAGAGAATGTACCTTGAAACCATGGAAGAAATTTTAGGGGGCATGGACAAAATTATTATTGATGGAAAAGCGGGCTCAGGAGTGGTGCCATATTTACCACTAGATCAGCTTGTTAAGAAGGGGAAAGCCAATGACTAAAGGATTATCATTCCTCATTGCAGGTGTTATCGCTGTTGTAATCGTGACAGCAAGTTCGTTGTTTGTCGTTGATGAGCGTGAACAGGCGCTGGTTTTCCAGCTTGGTCAATTGAAAGCAGTTAAGGAAGACGCAGGCCTTCATTTTAAAGTCCCCTTTATCCAGCAGGTGACTATCCTTGAAAAGCGGATAATGAGCATGGACAACCCGCCCACAGAAGCTTTGGAAATTGACCAGAAGCGCCTTCTTGTGGATGGTTTTACGCGGTATAGAATAGTTGATCCTTTGAAGCGTTATCAGGCCGCTAGAGATGACAGAGTGGCTAATAGTCTTTTGTCTCAAGCCGTTAACTCAGCCATTAAAGAAGTTATTGCACGGGAAACAATGCAGTCTGTGGTCTCTGGCCAACGGGCAGCGATGATGGAACGTATTCGTGTAATTGCTGATGAAAAAGCTGAGCAATATGGCATGTCAGTTGTTGATGTGCGGTTGAAGCGTGTTGACCTTCCCTCACAAAACAGCCAAGCAATTTTCTTGCGCATGGAAACTGAACGCCAGCGCGAAGCCGCAGAGCAACGTGCTGTTGGGCGCCGCGATGCTGTTAAAATTAAATTTCTTTTCGACAACTTGATCCATGTTTAAGGTCCAACTCTTATTTGGTGGGAATTCGAATGGATGACATATCATTGGTATTCAATGGCAAGGTAACCGGCTCGTTCCGCTCAACCGATAAATCAGCTGCCATATAGACTTCCATGACTTGGCGCGCTTGCTGCGGGGTCACCATGACAGGACGATCCAGTGCAACGGCTTCTAGGAAGTGAACGCCCTCATTGTGCATGGGTCCGGCAAAGACATGTTCGACCTGCTCGC
>JAESQS010000356.1 GCA_016765035.1 Kordiimonadaceae bacterium
CACACGGGCGATAGCATCACTGTTGCGCCAGCGCTTACGCTAACAGACAAAGAATATCAGATTATGCGCAACGCCAGCATTGCAGTGCTGCGCGAAATTGGCGTGGAAACCGGCGGCTCGAACGTGCAGTTTGCCGTAAACCCCAAAGATGGCCGTCTGATTGTTATTGAAATGAACCCACGGGTAAGCCGCAGTTCCGCGCTGGCATCCAAAGCAACAGGCTTCCCAATTGCCAAAATTGCTGCCAAGCTTGCTGTTGGGTACACGCTTGATGAACTGCTGAATGACATCACCGGCGTAACGCCTGCATCGTTTGAGCCGACCATCGATTATGTGGTTACGAAAATACCGCGTTTCACTTTCGAGAAGTTCGCTGGCACGAAAGAAGAGCTTTCCACCGCTATGAAGTCAGTGGGTGAAGTGATGGCTGTTGGTCGCAGCTTCCCTGAATCCCTTCAAAAAGCCATGCGGTCAATGGAAACAGGCTTGTCCGGCCTCGACGAAATTGAGTTTGACCATTACACATCTGGCGACAAAGATATCAGCCCGATCCTTAGCGACCTTGGCACCGCCAAGCCTGACCGACTGCTACGCATTGTACAAGCCATTCGCGAAGGCGTGAGCCTAGAAGACATAAACCGTACCAGTCATTTCGACCCATGGTTCCTAAACCAGTTTAAACGCATTGTTGACGCTGAAACAGCCTTGAAAGCAGACGGTCTGCCTATAGGCGAGCGCGAACTGCGCAAACTGAAAATGCTCGGTTTCTCAGACATGCGCCTAGCCAAACTGACAGACTTGACGGAGCATGAAATTCAAACAGCGCGCCATGTGGCCGGTGTACGCCCGAGCTACAAGCGTATTGACACATGCGCTGCCGAATTTGATGCAAAAACACCCTATATGTATTCCACATATGATACCTTCGCTGCTGGCGAAGTTGCCGAGTGCGAATCCAATCCGTCAGATAAGGAAAAAGTAGTTATCCTTGGCGGCGGACCAAACCGCATCGGCCAAGGCATTGAATTTGACTATTGCTGTTGCCACGCATGTTTCTCCCTTTCAGATGCCGGGTATGAAACCATCATGGTCAACTGTAACCCTGAGACAGTTTCCACCGATTATGACACATCAGACAGGCTGTATTTTGAGCCGTTAACCGCCGAAGATGTGATCGAAATTATTCGAAAAGAGCAGGAAAATGGCACTGTTAAAGGCGTGATTGTACAATTTGGCGGACAAACACCGCTGAAATTAGCCCACGCCCTAGAAGCAGCTCACATCCCTATATTAGGGACTGACCCAGACTCCATTGATTTGGCAGAAGACCGCGAGCGTTTCCAAGAACTGGTTGAACGCCTCGGCCTCAAACAGCCCAACAATGGCCTTGCCCGCAGCCACGAAGAAGCGGTGGCTGTTGCTAACAGAGTTGGCTATCCCGTGCTTATTCGTCCAAGCTATGTGCTTGGGGGCCGCGCCATGGAAATTGTCCATGACCAAGAAGGGCTAGACCGCTATATCGCCGAAGCTGTGCAAGTTTCTGGCGACAGCCCTGTGCTTATTGATAGCTTCCTCAAAGATGCAATAGAAGTAGATGTGGATGCGCTTTCAGATGGCACCACAGTTCATATTGCAGGCATCATGGAACATATTGAAGAAGCCGGTGTGCATTCTGGGGACAGCGCCTGTTCATTGCCACCTTACAGCTTGTCTGAAGACATCATCATAGAAATCAAACGTCAAGCAGTTGAGCTTGCCCACGCCCTGAATGTTGTGGGCTTGATGAATGTGCAGTTTGCCGTAAAAGACGGCGATGTTTACCTGATTGAAGTAAACCCCCGTGCCAGCCGGACAGTGCCTTTTGTTGCCAAAGCCATTGGCAGCCCAATTGCTGCTTTTGCTGCCCGCGCCATGGCCGGTGAACCCCTGAGCGCTTTCGACTTGAAAGACCCTAAAACTGAGCATGTTTCTGTGAAAGAAGTGGTTATTCCGTGGGGCCGCTTCCCCGGTGTAGATGTCCTGCTTGGCCCAGAAATGAAATCCACGGGCGAAGTAATGGGTATCGACAAAAGTTTCCCTATGGCGTTTTATAAAGCGCAGCTTGCTGCTGGTGTTGACTTGCCAACAGAAGGCAAAGTGTTTGTTTCCGTAAAAGACAGCGACAAGCCAGGCTATGTGCAACTGGTAAAAGACCTGCAAACTATGGGCTACGGCGTTTTAGCAACAGACGGTACTGCCGCTTTCTTTAAAGAAAAAGGCATTGACGTGGAAATTGTCCATAAAGTGGCCTCCGGCGAGCGCCCTCATGTGCTGGACATCATGAAGAATGATGAAATTCACCTGATGTTCAATACCACCGAAGGCAAGCAAGCCATTAAGGACAGCTATGGCCTGCGGAATACCGCCATGACAATGAAACTGCCTTATATGACTACACTTGCAGCTTCCAAAGCCGTGGTAGAAAGCCTGAAAGCGCTAAAAGAAGGCAAGCTGAGCGTGAAGAAACTACAAGACTATCATTAAGGAGCCAGGCAGAAACAGAGCGTTTTATTGCTTGCCCTGCGGCTATTGGCAGGTGCTTGGAACATACACAGGCGCTCCCTTGATTTTTCTGCCCTTACTCCCTATATAGAAGACGAAGCGCCGACCGTATTGGTCGGCGCTCCTGTTTTGTATAGGCCCGCAAAAAATTAGCCGGTAGCTGGCAAGGCAGTGTTAAATGTTAAAGAAGAAATAGGACGGGACACATGAACGATAAAGTTCCCATGTTGGCAGATGGCCACGCAAGGCTTGAAGCAGAGCTAAAAGATTTAAAATACACTCAACGCCCAGCGATTGTTGCCGCGATTGAGGAAGCGCGTGCGCACGGTGATCTTTCAGAGAATGCCGAATATCATGCCGCCAAAGAGCAACAAGGCCATGCCGAAGGCCGCATCCAAGAACTAGAAGGCAAGCTTTCCCGCGCGGACATTATTGACCCACAATCACTGTCAGGTGACCGGGTTATGTTTGGCGCAACTGTTACATTGATCGATGAAGACGACGAAAAAATTGTTTATCAGATCGTTGGGGCAGATGAAGGGGATGTTAAAAAAGGTAAAATATCATACCAATCGCCCATTTCACGCGCTCTTATTGGCCGTAAACTAGGCGATGAAGTGGAAGTCCGCACTCCGGGCGGTGATCGTTATTATGATGTTGAAAAAATAGACTTCGTCTAAAGCCTGCTCTTTTGGACAGGACTAAGACAGCGCCTATAACGCCCTAAAGCGCGCCACCAACCTACTCTAAAAAAGAAAACCCGCCTATTTTGGGCGGGTTTTCTTTTAATTTGCAGTCTATTTTGCGAATAAAGCACTGTTTTATCCATAAAACTGTCAGAAAAATTAGCTAATATCTGGCAGAGGCACCCCCGGTGCGTGCTTAGATGTGCGAATTGTTAATGATGTTTTCACACTGGCAACATTTGGCGCTGGCGTTAATTCACCTGTAAGGAACTGCTGAAAGGAAGCCAAATCATGCGCTACAATCTTCAGAATAAAGTCAATTTCACCATTTAGCATGAAACATTCCCGCACCATCGGCCAGTGAAGGACATGTTCTTCGAAGGCTTGCAGGTCACTTTCTGCCTGACTATGAAGGCCAACCAGCGCAAAAACCGTTAACCCATATCCCAACGCCTCCTGATTCAGCGTGGCATGATACCCTTGGATATAGCCTTCCTCCTCCAAAGCACGAACACGGCGCAGGCAGGGAGGTGCCGTTATACCTACGCGATTAGCCAAATCTACGTTGGTAATACGCCCCTCAGATTGAAGGTTTGCCAGTATTTTCTGGTCTACAGCATCTAATTTGACGCGACCCATTCGGAAACTCCCCATTACATCTTTGATACTTTCATATAATAGTGGACACAGTTTGGGAAATAAAGTTCCAATTTCGGATAATTTTATTTCTTATGACAAACACCACTAGCATCCTGCCAAAAATCAAGTACACTAACAACGGGTGATTCGGGAGCAGCTCGGGAGCGATCTGCGCCTAAACTTGAAATTGTAAAAAACAACTATGGCGGTCACGTGGATTTTCCTGTAAGGCGGAGTCTATCTTAAGTCAGTAAGTGAGTAAGCGTGTGGACAAGGTATCAGCATTCGATATGAATGCACTTGATAATAGAATAAAGGAGTTGGTAGCTTTCGCGCGTGAGCGCGACGGTGAAGATCGTACTATTCTGTTCCGCAACCTTGTTGACCTGTTTTTAACAGATAAAGCCCCTCAAAAAAGCCCAACCCGCTTACA
>JAESQS010000357.1 GCA_016765035.1 Kordiimonadaceae bacterium
CATAAATTGCAGCCGCAGTTGGGTCCCCAATGCCGCCACCAGCATTTAGCACGCCTGCCGTATCCGCTGACACATCGCTGAATTGCCCAACTGTGTAAGCCCCTTCACCGTCTGTTTCGCGGAAAATATGAGCTGGGGTGAAGTCACCATCAGGGCCAACAACAGTGCTGCTGTATGGCACATCTGCTGTTCCATCACCGTCAATCACTGTTACAGAGTCTATTTCAGCACCGTATGGCGTAACATCAAAGGTGCCGTCATTATCAGTATCTAGGTCATCGCCTACAGCCCCGGTGAAGTTCTGAACCAAAATGAAACTTGATGGTGAGCCTGATAAATCAAAGCTGGTTTGGATGTCGCCCGCATCAAATGCATAGCCAGAGCCACTGTTACCCAGCAAGAATATGCCATCTGCATCAGTGGACCCACCTGTGAGGTCAAACGCGAAATCAATGGAGCCACTATCCCCTTCGCTGGAGATAACCAACAGGGTCACACTGTCTAGGCTGGCATTAGGCGCCCCAAAAATTTCAACAAAATTGCTGGTATCATCACTGCTGCCTGAAGAGGAAACGCGGAGTTCATTGATAGTAAAGTCAGGCACAGGAATGTTGGAAAAGCCTGGTGTTGGCGCAAGGGTGCCAAAATCACCGGTTCCATCAACTAGGCGGCCAATAGAATCAGCGTCTTTATCGCCATTTTCGCCTTCGTTATACTGGGTTGTTAATCCAAAGCCAGCCAACAACCCAGCATCGTCACTATCATTCGTGTCGTATGCGACAGCATCAATCAAATTTGTAGTTGTGATTGGCGTATCGTTTGGAAAGTCAGCCCCATTGCCAATGAATAAAGCGGCAACGTCAGGGCCGTTCTGCAAAAAGCCATTTGAGACGACAAGGTCTACATTTTCAACAGCAGCACCACCAACGACAAAATAGCCGTTTGCATCTGTGGTTTGGCCATCTAGATCGACAGAGAAATAGGATTGATCGTCTGAGCCATTATATAAAACCAACACATAGCCATCGAGGGAAGAATTACCGGCACCCCCATCAAAAATTTCGACGAATTCCAGTGTGTCCGTGCCTGCGGTGTCCGAATCAACTTCGTTGATCGTAAAATCAATCTCTGGATCAGGGTCTGGATCGGGGTCTGGATCTGGATCAGGGTCTGGATCAGGGTCTGGCACAGATGCATTTGAAAGGCCGGGTGTGGGTGCACTTGCTGCAAAATCACCAGTGCCGTCAACAGCCCGTCCAATGGATTCTATATCCTTATTCCCATTTTCGTCTTCGTTGACTTGAATAGTTTCTCCAAAGCCAGCCAACAAGCCAGCATCATCACTATCGTTTGTGTCATAAACTACAACATCGAGCAGATTGGTTGTGGTAATGGGCGTATCATTTGTAAAATCAGCCGTTGTACCGATAAAGAGAGCAACTGCGTCAGGCCCGTTTTGCAAGAAACTGCTTGCTGTGATCACAAGATCAACATTGGCCACGCCCGCATGGCCTACGACAAAAAAGCCCTCTGCGTTTGTTGTCATTCCATCCAGACTAACGGAAAAATATGATTGGTCGTCACTGCCATTGTAGGAAACTAAGACAAGGCCATCCAAGGAGGAATTCCCCTCTCCACCATCATAAATTTCTACAAATTCTCCTGCGTCCGTCCCTGTTTGGTCAGAATCAACTTCATTAATCGTAAATACAGCTGGCATAATTTCTCCCCTTATACCGTAAATTTACCGAGTAAAATGCGCGGTGCTATCAATAGATTGTGTGCTACAGCGCCCCCAAGTGCTTTATCAGCCTGCAATATTTCTGTCTCAGAAGACCCTTTGCACGCTGCCTAAGATATCAACCCTAGTTCCTGACCATTAAGTCAAGAACTAGGAGCCTATCAGCTTTTACAAAATATTAAAGGCTTTTTCGAGGAATTTTACTCTACCCTTTAATGGTGTTTAAAGTACCTAAAGGCGATTAAGCTTGGCCTATATTAGGGAAACCTTTACCGAACTGCATTCCAGTTCTATAAACATAACAAATTTGGGCTTTATACTAGTAGAGAGTATGAATTGAACAACTCATCCGAAACGGAACCGCAGTCCTTCAGTGCTAAAGTAATCATTGGGGCTGCATATATGGTAGGCACCCGCTTTTTTGTGCGGCTATTGGGTCTATTTTCAGTCACTATTCTTGCCCGCGTCCTAACCCCTGAAGATTTTGGGGTGTTTGCTACCGCAGCACTGGTTCTCGCATTTTTTGCTCTCATAAAAGATGTTGGTGTCAGTGAATCTATAATCAAAAGTGAAAACACCTCCAAAGCGGACCTTGATACCTTATGGACGCTTTCATTTAGCCTCAGTGTTTGTACCAGCATTTTACTGATAGTATTTTCAGGTGTTATTGCAGACTTCCTGAAAGAGCCAAAACTTGTTGATGTGCTGCGTTTAATGGCCGCTGTGCCAATTTTAGATTGTTGCTATAGCCCCGCTTCTTCACTCAATGTAAAAAACTTTAGATTTGGGCAAGAGTTCATACTGAAATCAACGGATAAGCTTGTGCGGGTTCTGGCTGTTATTGGCCTTGCATTAACACTTAGGTCCTACTGGGCATTAGTGTATGGCGCATTATTAGCCTCAATATTTGGCGCTGTGGTGTCACAAATAGCCTATCCCTACCTCCCGAGAATTACCTTGGTAAACAGAGATAAATTTACCTCATTTGCCCTTTTGGCCTATTTGCGGGGTCTAGCACGTTATGTTGCTAATTCTGTCGATGAACTGGTGGTAAGAGCCAGTGAAAATAATGCCCTTTTTGGTATTTATCATGTGTCAAAAGACTTAACCCGTGTCTTGGTAATCGAATTAATAGCGCCTGTGGGATATGCTCTTTTACCAGCCCTCGTAAAACTTGGTGATGATGCAGAAAGATTTTCTTTAGCCCTGCAAAACACAATAAGCGTATATTTACTGGCAACGATTGCTATTTCATTTGGCATTATAGCTGTTTCGGATGATTTGGTTTTGTTAATGCTTGGCCCTCAATGGACGGAAGCAGCATATTTCCTCTCGCTTGTTGCCATCGGCGGTGCCTGTACCAGCTTAGGTGATATTAACCAAAATATATTCATCTCGCGGGATGGTGCCAAGCTCGCTGCAGCTTTTGCAACAGCCCGCGCTATCACCTTTGTGGTAGCCTGTCTTCTTGCAGGTTTATTCTGGGGACCAGCCGCAGTTGCCGTGGCCTTCAGCGTTAGCTCAGTTGCAGTTTTGATGATAGAGTTACTGTATATTTTCAAGAGTATAGGCTTAGGTATTCTTGGCTTTAAATATCTGGTTCGCCCCCTGATCGCAGGTGGCATTATGCTAATCTCATTGCAATATTTGCCTGATGTAACCATGCTACCCCTTGTCGTAGCCTTGGGAATTAAGGCTGGAACAGGTGCACTAACATACGGGGTTGCGATATTTTTACTATGGTGGGTTTCTGGCAAACCAAAGGGTGGTGAGCACACTTTGATCGAGCGCTTGCCATCCCGCTTAAGAAAAATTCTTCTTTATTAAAACCTGAGAGCCTAAAGGGCTTACTTAAGGGACATTAGAATTATAAACCGTTATTGGCGTAAAATAAGGGTATCACCTCGAAACTCTATACTTGTAAAGCGGTTTAAGGCGCTCATGCCAAGCAGCGAGCCATTCATTTCTGCACCATTCACAGTGACAGGCACATCATAAAATACCGTATCCCCAAAGGCGAGGCTTGTGGCCGTTGCCCGGGCAAAGCGTACAGTGCCATTTGCCGTCTGTGCACTGCCATTAAACCGTAAAATATTTGAAGAAAAGCCCACGCTTTTTGCATCTTTGGGGCTTAACACAATGTTTGATGCACCAGTATCAACCATTAAATTCACAAGCACGCCATTCATCCGCGCCCGCACCCAAAAGTGCCCGTCCCGTGACCGGTGTACAAGCAACCCTTCGCTGGTTGAAACCACACCAGAGGGGTCAATTGAGGACATAAACCTGTTACCAAAATCAGACCGGTACACATAAAACATTGATAGTCCGAGAATTATAACAGCCCAAAGTCCTGCGACTTTGGCAATTTTAAGCAGGCTAGCCCTGCTCCAAAAGGCCGCTGCTCCGCCAAAAATTAGTAATATAATGATACTGCGGAGCAAATAAGGGTCCATGTCGCCAGTGAGAGGGAAAGCCAGCGATAAACCAAAAATCAAAAGCGCCATACCTGCCAAAAAAACAAACAAGCGCGCAATATTGGATGGCCGTATTTCTGTCTCGTCGGCGGAATAGTCACTATTCACGGCCTCATGCGACCTGCGAGACCGGGCGGCCCTATCCTCGGTTTCGCCTGTCTGCATATGGGCATCAGGACGCCAGCCTCGCTTTTTGCAACGCCAGCCCCGTTTGGGAACATGATCAGGTACCTGCCATGGGTCATTGCCCATCAAACTCTCCCGGTTTCAGGTGCAAGCATACGTCAGTTTCGTAGAGGCGGCAATTAAACTGTCGTTAGTTAGATTAGATTGTTATGGAAAGACCGTCGAAAGCGGGCTCTACACCAACAGGTAAACTGTCCCTTAATGTGGCATAATCCATATCCCACGTCATATGGGTCAATATGGCCCGCTCTGGCTTTACCCGTTCTATCCACGCCAGAGTTTTATCAAGGTGGGAGTGCGTCGGGTGTGGTTCATAGCGCAAGGCATCCACAATCCAAACCTTTACGCCCTCAAGGGCTTCAAAGGCTGTTTCAGGCAGGCTGCTCACATCAGTTGAATAGGCAATGTCTCCAAACCGGAAACCGAGGCTAATGCCATTACCGTGTGCCTGCTCAAAGGGAACGACCTTTAAACCACCAATTTTCAGCGGCCCGTTTATTTCCCGAGCAGAGCACATTGCCGGATAGCCTGCCTGTGATTTAAAAATATAGTCAAAGCGGTGCTTGATAAGTCCAAGGGTCTGCGCATCCCCATAAATCGGTATTTTTTCGCGTGTATTCTGGAAAAAACCCCGCACATCATCTATGCCGTGCACATGGTCTGCATGGTCGTGCGTATATAAAACCGCATCGAGCTTTTTCACCTTAGCCGCCAGCATCTGCGCTCTAAAATCAGGTGTTGTATCAACAACTACGCTGGTGCCTGCGTCTTCAACCAAAATACTGGCACGTAATCGTCGGTTTTTGGGGTTAGAAGGGTCGCAAGCTCCCCAATGTTCTGGCATTTTAGGCACGCCCCCTGATGTTCCGCATCCAAGGATCGTTACTTTCATGCTACTGCCTTACCCGCAGGAGGGGTTATTGGGGGAAAAGCCGAAAGAAGTTCTGAGTGGTGGCCTCGCCAAGCTCTTCAAATGTTTCGCCGCGCAACTCGGCAACAAAACGTCCTGTATCTGCCACAAAGGCAGGTTCACAGGTTTTACCCCGGTGTGGCACAGGCGCTAGAAAGGGTGCATCTGTTTCAATTAACAAGCGTTCAAGCGGGATAGTTTTCACTGTAGCCTGCAATTCCTTTGCATTTTTGAACGTAGCGATGCCAGATATCGAAATATAGAAACCCATTTCCATTGTAGCATCTGCAAGGGCTTGGCTCGCCGTAAAGCAATGGATAACGCCGGTGAAGTGCCCTTTAGCCATTTCTTCCTGCATTATACGCACGCAGTCGTCGTCTGCATCCCGTGTATGGACAATGATAGGCAAGCCTGTTTCCCTAGCCGCCGCAATATGGGCGCGGAAATTCACTTGCTGCATATCACGCGGAGCATTGTCATAATAATAATCCAGCCCGGTTTCCCCAAGGCCTACGATTTTAGCATGTTTAGCCCCGTCCACCAGTGCTTGCACAGCCACATCAGGCTCGCTTTCCGCTTCATGGGGGTGAATACCGACGGTACCAAATACATCGTCGTATTTCTCAATCACCTCAATGATCTCAGGATATTCTTTCAGTTTGGTATTGATAGCCAACATACAGCCAACACCAGCGGCACGGGCGCGGGCAACAACATCAGCTTGCTGCTCCATAATACCTTTATAATTAAGGTGGCAGTGACTATCGACAATATACCCGTATTTCTCGCTCATAAGGGTTGCCTACTCATCATCTTCTGGCACATCAAGGCGCGGGAACACGCCTTCTGGCTTAGGAATGCTTGTGCCGGGCTTCAAACGCCCTGCGGCACCCAACTGGTCAAACCCGCGCTCAGTCACATTTAGCTGATTAAGGATTTTTTCTGCGGCTTGCGGCATAATCGGCTGAATAAGGATAGCCAATTGCCTGATGGCGTCTGCCAAAACATACAACACTGTGTTCATCCGCTCAGGGTCTGTTTTCCTTAATTTCCAAGGTTCTTGCTGCGAAATATACAAGTCTGCTGCTGCTGACTGCGCAAATATTGCATCCAAAGCTGCATGGAAGGCCTGATTATCCATATTTGTCCGAACAACTTCCAGTGTTCCTTCAAGAGATAACAACAAGCCATTGTCTTCATTGGTTAAAGTGCCCGGCGCAGGCAGTAGACCATCACAATTTTTATGTATCATGGAAAGGGTGCGCTGGGACAGATTACCAAGCCCATTTGCCAAATCAGCATTACAGCGTAATACAAAAGATTTGCGGGAAAAATCACCGTCATTACCAAAAGGTACTTCCCGCAGCAGGAAGAAGCGCACCGGGTCCAGCCCATAGCTTTCGATCAATTCAAACGGATCAATCACATTCCCAAGTGATTTAGAAATTTTTTGGCCTTCATTTGTCCACCAACCATGG
>JAESQS010000358.1 GCA_016765035.1 Kordiimonadaceae bacterium
AGGGGAAGTGGGCCGGTGATGCATAGTAAACCGAAATAGAAAGCATAGCCTTCACACTCTTGATGGCCTGACAGGGCAACCATAGTACTCTGCTAGTGGTTGGGACGGGTAGTAGGGGGTATAGATCAGTGATAAGCAGTAGCTGATACGACCTAGGAACTAAAGTCACCTTTCAAGGCGACAATCTTACGGTATTTTTTTGCAAACAATTGGCTAACATTGGCTTGTTGCATGAGGCGGACAAAGTCAGCCATATCTTTAGAATACAATGATTGCCGGACCGCTGCTAAAGTTAGGCCTGCGTCCAATGCCAGCATACTCTCTAGAAAATTCAAACAACCCCGTTCAAGCATTTCAAGCGTCATTTCATGAGAAAGGCGGCAAGATTTTTTTAGATCTATCACATAGGCATGGATCTGCTGCGGGTTAGCAAAAGAGACTTGCTGCCAAATTACTGCGGATTGGCTATCTTGAGTAATTTTGTCAGCAACTTCCTCAGATAAATTATATTTTGTCGTAAGGATGCTTTTATACTCGTCAGAAACTAACGCAACCAAGCCATCAACCAAGGCAAGAGGTAAATCAGCGCGACATGAAAGCAAGTCCATCATTTTGCTGCTGTCGGCAAAGCGCTTCATAACTGTGCGGCAGGTATTTTCCCGCAGTGTCACACTAGAATTGCGCACCACAAAGCTAACACTTTTTTCAGTGCCGAGCGTGACAATTGCGTGGCAGGTATGCGGCCCCAAGTCCGAACGCCGCGCAAGTGTGACATGCGCATGTTCCTCAAGATGTGGTAACAAGCCAGCCAATTGTGTGTCCGATAAAGCCTCTGTTGTCGCTAGAAACGGTGATGCAACACTTTCCACATCCGAAGCAATTTTTGCTGCAAGATCGTGTGGTAATTTTTTGCAAATCCGTAATTCAAAAGCCAGCGCTTCACGTACCTGAATAGAAATATCCTGCGCAAGCATACGCGCCACATTTTCAATGGCCGAACGCTCATCATCTGCACAATCATCTTTCAAAAAACAAGAAACACGTTGCGTCAGGACGACCTTTTCAAGGACATCTGCGTTCACAATATCAACGACGTTAATAGACATTACGTCAGGCTCCATTCCACATCAGCTGAAAACATACTTTCAGCTCTAAGGTTTGTGGCACCCAACCACCTCACTATTTTTAGCAAATTAGCAAAATTTTCGCTCATATTCAACCAGCGTCTAATTTCCTGCATATAAAAGAGGCGGGTACCTCTATTTTTTAAGTCGTTATCCATATTGTTTTTTGGCAAATTTCAGCACGCTTGGCGCATATGATTTACCAAAATCTGCTTTATGCATCAGGCGCACAAATGCCAGCCTGTCTTTCAATGTTAGTATCTCTTTCACCTGCTTGAGGGGCACCCCGGCACGTAAAGCTAGGCTGCTTTCCAGAAAAGGCGCACACCCTTTTTTGGCTATATCAATAGCTAATGCCTCGGTCAGTTTTCCATTTTCCCGCAACTCTCGGACAATAGTGTGAATTTGCATTGGCTCTAATCCCTGCACATTCTCATACAGTAGGGCAATTTTAGTGTTATCCAGCACGTCAATTGCAACATCCGCACTTATGCCATAGGCAGAAATAAGCACCTCTTTGCAATGCTCAGATACTTTGTCCGCGATCTGTTCAATAATGGTCACAGGTAAATCACCCCGCCCACTAAAATGATCCATCACTCTTCTATTTTCTGAAAAACGCCGGACAACCACACTGCAGGCCATTTCCGGCATAGATACTCTGTCATTGCGCACAAGGCTTGTAACGCTACCCTCGTCACCCATACGGGCAAGGGCTTCTATCACAACATCACTCAGGTCAGGCCGTTTTGCCAAAACTGCCCGTGCATACTCTGTGAGTTGAGGAATAAGCTTAACCAGCCCCTTGTCTGAAAAAGCCTGTGTTGCCCCCAAAAAGGAGCCTGATACAGTTTCTATATCTTTGGCAATTTTTTCTGCAACATCAGGCACAAGCCGATCGCAGCGGCGCAGTTCAAAGGCCAGCACCTTGCGCACATGGAACGAAACATCAGCAGCCAGTTGGCGCGCAACATCTTCAACAACTGCACGCTCGTCGTCAGCTTGGTCAGAGCTCAAAAACTGGCCAACACGTTTAGCCAGAATCATCTTCTCCATTTTCCCTGCATCAATTAGCGATGCAATGCTGCCGCTCATCTCGTCTCTCCCATGCCCCCTCAATTGCCTGTGGTTACCGAAACAGCTCTACAGTTGGATGTTTTTTAAAACGTAAAGGAATGCATAAAATTTTCTTAAACTTCTGAGTGTAAATTGTATAAATATATATAATACAAATACTTACGGTATATTATGCGAGAGTAAATAAGTGGTTTTCCCTCTAGAAATTTAATGGCAACTCTCCTGCTAAATTTCCATTTGAACATGGATGAGAAACGCCCTTGTCATAAACAGACCACTATTACGCTAGCGCGGTATCATTTCTTAGGGTGTCCATATGTGCGCGTACGCACCCTTGCGCGGCTTCTATCAAATGCGGTGTCAAATCCCGGTAAATCCGGGCCACAATATCCGCAGGCTCAGACAAGCCCTCTGCCAAACAGTCCGCAACCTGACGGTGGCGCATTAAACGATGATCTCTTATTGCTCCAATACGCCCCCTTGGGTCTTCAACAGGCCCCCCATGGCTGGGAAGCATCAAACTGGCATTACAGTTTTCTAAAAGTGTCAGGCTCGCCATATAATCAGCGAGGTTTCCCAGCGGCGGCGCGATAACGGTGCTGGACCAACCCATGACATGGTCCCCTGAAAACAACACACTCTGTTCTGGTAATGAATAACAGAGATGGTCTGGGGAATGCCCCGGTGTATGGACCGCTTCCACCCGCCAGCGCCCAACGCCAATGATGTGGTCATGTGAAAGCGCAACATCCGGTACAAAACTAGGATCAACTGCTGCCTTTGTTTCGGACGGTATTTTTGTACAAAGCCCACCAAACCCATATGTTTTGGCACCTGTCATCCTTTTAAGGATATCTGCTGCCGGGCTGTGGTCAAGATGCGTGTGGGTTACTAAAATACCCTTCACAGGCCTTCCGTCTATTGCATTAAGGACAGCGCTACAATGCGCCAAATTATAGGGCCCTGGGTCAACAACCCAAACGCTGGCCTTCCCCACAATATAGGTGTTTGTACCCGGGCCAGTATACGCTTTGGGGTTACGCGCTAAAACATAGCTAATACCATCTAGCAACCGTATTTCTGTATTATATACGGCTGATCGCATAAGCTTAGCTGCGGCCACAGGGCTTGGCATTAGGCCCCCTGCTTCCTCTAATGATTGGTCTTGCACACACTATCTTTTCATCTTGTACTAGTTAAACTTAGGGGAGTGGGCAGATATGGTTCCACCTAAAGCGAATACGCTATAAAGCCCTTATATGATGCGAAGCTTCTGGCATGACAGTCACTGATGTTCACACCTTAGTGAAGGCAGTGTCTTCATACGGAAACATATCCAACTGAAATGAATTAGCTGTTCGATGGTGTTGTATTTGAGGAAGGGGCGTGGGCTGGTAATACTTATTAAACTTGATAAAAACTAGGCTATCAGGCCAATAAAAAACCCCTCAGGCATACCGCTCTGAGGGGTTTTTAATTCTGAGTTCGTTAGCCGAATTAACGGGTACGAGCTACTAGACCGTCACGCTCTAAGCGCTTACGCTCCAGCTTACGTGCACGACGTACT
>JAESQS010000359.1 GCA_016765035.1 Kordiimonadaceae bacterium
AGGACGCTGCCCTTTCACGGCGGAAACACGGGTTCGAGTCCCGTAGGGATCACCATAAAAAAAGCCTCGCTTTATGCGGGGCTTTTTTGTGTCTTCCTCCACCAAACTTATGCCAATTATACAGTTAAGAGTTGCCTCGGTTTTCGTGCATAGCCCTCAATCTAATAAAAATATAAAAATTTCCTTATAAATAGTAGTTATACAACCTAATAAAATGGGTGTGCTAATGCTCATCGACAAGCGCCATTATGAGGGTTTCCAGTGTCTTTTGGTTGTGGCGGGGCATGGCGTTATAGGCTTTTACCAAGGCAAAGCCTTCTGCCGTTTGGGCTGTATTTACAGGGGTGCCATCAAAGGTGCGCTCAATCACCGTAATAACTTCATCATCAGTGATCATTCGGGGGTTGCTAGGCTGTGGTTCATCCAGAAGGCCAGCAAGCCGGTCTCGCTGAAAACGGCGACGCCATTTATTTACTGTATATTCGTGAAAGCCAAGTGCGGCACCAATTTCCTCGTTTGTCTGTCCGTCAGCACATTTTAGAATAAGCTGGCAACGGTCAGACAGGAAGCTGGGGGCACGATGGCGGCTAACCTGACAGGTAAGAAAATTATGCTCTTCTGACGTTAAAGACAAGGCGGACGGGGAGCGGTCTCTTATCTGGCTCATAAAGTATATTCCTCTAAGTGCATCAAGTATTTAGCCCCATAGGTGCTGATGGAAATTTCTGAAATATTATAGGCAGTGCCTGCCATATCAGCTTTATTTTTCCATCGTTGCTTGGCGCTATGTATTACGTAAGCGTTACACGAAATACGCGTAATGCCATATAGTAAATACACGTAATACGGTATTGACATGTAAAGTTATATATGTAATTTGCCTACTAATGGTTGTTTTATAAGTTTATTTAGCGCTTTTTAAGTGTATATTTATGAATACTTTAAAGGAATTTTAGGATGCTTGATAGAGATGCCGTCCTGTTGAAGGTTAAAGCAGTGCTTGCTGAAATTGTTAACGATGAGAAGGTGCTGGAAATGCCTCCTACAACGAGTTTGAAGGACGACTTAGGCATTGATTCAATGAATTCCCTCGTTCTCCTGATGAATTTGGAGAAAGAACTGGAGGGTTTTGAAGTTGATGTCGAAACTCTGGATGCATCTCATTTTGAGTCAATAGGCAGCATTAGAGACTATGTCTCGATGCAATTGGGGCTATGAGCCAAATTTCGGTTAACAAACCCGATGTGGGTTTCTTATAGAATGTTAATGCAATGTATATTGAGGAAGCTGGTGTTAATCCCGTAGCATCCAAAGGAGCCAAAATTCCCAGAGAACGAAGTCTCAATGGAATTGAAGGTCTCTTCAAATTATACGATTTAGACTTTGATGAGCAAAGCGTGATGGTCGGCGACAAGTTGACTAATGCCGAGCTATTAGATTCACTCGACCAACCCACAACCAACCTTCTTAAGTCATCAGACCCGGTTGTGCTTAGCCATTGGGGGCCTGAATTTGACCCCGACTATTACGCCTTGGGCCCCTACATTGGTCAAAGATTTGGTCTGGACAGCACCATTTTTGATGTGATTGACAGAGGCAGCCTTTCTCCGTTGGTGGCGCTTCATGTTCTTCACCGTGTGATGGAGGGGGACAAACTAACGGCGGAAGGCTCATTCCGTTCAGCATTGTTTGCATTCCAGCAAAATACGGTTCCCCTACCCAAAAACAGCAAAGCTATGGTCCCTGAAACTTCAGGCCTCGGGTATCTGTTTCTCACACAGGAAAAAACCGGCAACCTGCGGATTGTGGACATACAGGAATTTGATGCCGGGTTACTAGCCCAAAACCCTGCTAGCCTATACGAAGAAATTCAAACAATCATCCGCGAAATCAGAGAAAATTCAACACACCCAATTCGTATATTTAGCCGCAGAAGTTCACATATAAACAAACTGTTGCGGCATCAAAAAACCACCGACAGTTGGTTTGACGGTCGGGGCGTGTCTCTTTGTGATTGGAGCTCAGAGGTTTCATCGCTGGCTCTTTTTTCTTTTCTCAGCCATTTGAACGCGTCATTTGAACCCGGCCAGATCCTATACATTGAAGAAGATTTTGAGACTATGGCCTTTGGTGTTCTGGTGCTGGAGGTAAGCCAGAATGGATAGGTATGAACAGGTACTCTCGGACGTAAAACAAACTGTATCCTTTCCTATCGGGGCGGCGTCTAAACAGGTTTTTGCAGATGCTTCTTGCAGGCTGCTTCATAAGTCATTGCTGCTGGTGGATCGGGAGACTTCACCGCTTGATGTGATCCGACTGCGAACAAACAGTGGCTTTCAGGATGTGCCGGGCGACGAAATTACATGGGCGGAAAATCCAACGTTGGATTTGTTGGGTTTGGCAGTGGGAAAATACAACCCTGCGGATATTCCCTCGAACGATAAAGAAAATGATTTCGAGCAATACTTGGGGAAGTACCGACTAGCCTTGGCGGAGCGAATATTTGCTTTGTTGAGCAAGCAATTGGGAGGGGTGCACCATTATCTTTCCAGTAGGAAAGTAGCAGACACCGCTCTGATTAATAATCCTTCAGTGGCGCAAATGTTCGCAGAAGCCTTATCCATCCAGCAGTGCATAAACACCTTAATAGAGCAGGAGAGCAAAGTCTTGCCGCCTGCTGCCGCAGCGTTGGTTGCCCGCATGAGTTTGCAATTAGCGCAGCACTTGGTGGATTTGGGGGGTGGGCGTGGTGCCTTGCAAGGGCACAGTGTTCACCTGAAAACGTTAGTTCAAACCGTTGTTAATGTTTATTTCAAGGATTGATTATGTCGTCATTAGATATTGAAAGAGCAGTTGACCGGTATGGTGACGAGCAGATTGAGCTAATCAAATTTTACAGGGATGTCGCGCTGGAAGTTGATTGCGACCCCAACTATATCGCCAATAATTTCAAAAATTCGACGTTAATCCAAGATAAGATGATGGCGGATTTTAAGCGCAGCAAGAAAGACTCTCTTAGCACATTGAACCGTACCGTTGTTAGCGAGTCATTAGCCTACGGGGACTGTGGTGCCTTGTTGGCAACCCCCAGCCCCTCTTTATCAGGGGCCTTGCTGGATGAAATCGGAAGTGATGACCAGAGAGCCTTCTTTCGAGAGCATGTGACCAAAACCAGTTGCCGGACATTTTTTGGCGTTACAGAACCAGATCGAGGCTCTGATGCCGCCAATATGGAAACCAAAATGCGCGGCCATACCCTGAAAGGGGAAAAGCTTCTGGTTGGTAATGTCGGGACGGCTGGCATAGGCACAGTGCTATTCAGAACTGAAGATAAGTTTCTGGATATGCGGGCCGCAATCGTGACGCCCAAGCAACTTAGCAGTGAACGGGTTAAGCGGGAGTCACTGCAAATGTTTGCCTTACGCGGCAGCAATGTTGGATACATTCATTTCGAGGATCTGCCTATTGATGAAGACATGATACTGGGCCACCATTTGCGGCCTATGCAGCAAGGCGTCATGTCCATGGTTCAGGTGTTTAACCGGTTTCGGCCTTCGGTTTCTGCCATGGCCTTAGGAACCGCGCAGGCCATCGTAGATCATGTTGAAAGCACAGTTGATAAACTAGACTTTAGCGACAGAAGGCAGTTGAGCCTTCTTAATGAGGAAATCGCCTTAGCCCGAAAGCTGAACGAAAAGGCAGCCCGGCAAGTGGATAAAAACCCTTTCGCGAGCACGATGGCTTCTCTAGCAAAAATGAAATGCTGTGCTGCTGCCAAACGGGTCAGTTCTGTCATCAACAGCATACTGGAAGCCAATATAATTCTATTTGATCCCTGGCTCAGCAAAGCGTTACGGGATGTCTATGCCTTCGAATGGATGGAGGGCACCTCAAATATACACCGGAATAATTTAATCACGGGCATCAAGAGAAACGAGTTTCCGTTCTTGAACCAATAACGATAAGGCCACAAAAGGCGATGACATCATACGGTACTATCAAAGCGGTATATAGCTTGGCCCTGCCAATGGTTCTGACTGCCTTTATCGGGATTTTCAGCTTGCTGGTTAATACGCGTATACTAGCAGAAGCCGATGGTAGTTACCTTTATATATTGGCAATTCACGTCCCTTTCAGCATCTTTATTATTGCACTGCTGGAAAGTTTTCAGGCGGTGGGCTTTGCGTTTGCCGGAGAAGCAAAAGGCACAAAGGACAAAGGCCTCTTATGGCGGCGATTTGGCCTTTTGATGATAATAATTGTTGTGGTTCTAGCTGTGACGGCAGGGTTGATACTTGGGCTAGGCGACCATTTTTTAACGGCTATCAATGTTGACCCAGCCAAGGCCACCATCATCAAATACTTCATATTGGCCAGCACGGCTTCTGCTGTTCTGATGCTAACGGCGGCGGTGCTGAGTGTACCCTGCTATGTGAATGGTATCGGTCTGAAAGTGAATGCTATCAATATATCGACCACTATTTTGGGGTTTGTAATCACTTGGTATGCTTCCCATAAATTGGGCTGGGGGGTTTATTCTCTGATAGCGGCGCAGATCTGTACCACTTTGATCAGCCTGAGCTTTTATGTGCTCCTGATATCACGCCTGAAAATATTTGAGGTATCAGCATTAAAATGGACTGAACTCAAGGCGAACTTTAAACGGTTTGTCTCTATTGCTTTTCCCGTGTGCACCAGTTTCGTCATTATTATTTTTCAGTCCAGTGTGCTGAATAGTGTCTTTGCCAATTATTCGACGGAGTTGGTAGTCGGATACGGGATTGTCTATAGATTACAAAACCTTATTATCTTGCCCGGCATAGCCATCGGCATTGCATTGGCGATTAAGGTCAATGAGGGGCGAGGCTTGGGCTTTGGGTCAGCTCAAGTGTTTGACATGCTGCGTGAAGTGTTCCTCAGTTTGTTCGCTCTATATGGGGTGCTGGCGCTGACTTTCTATCTATTTCGCACCAGCATTGTGGGCTTAATTACACCTGACCCGCAGATTATCAGTCAAGCCGCAAGCTACCTTTCCATAGTAGCACCGTCGTATTTGGTGTTTGGACCTCTTCTTTGTTTGCTGATCATGCAGGAACAAATCGGCAAGGGCCTGAGAAGTCTAATCTACAATATTGTCAGTATCGGCCTGCAATTGGCTGTGGTCATTTATTTGGCTTCAACGGGTGTTCCCAAAGAGACATTATTTTTAACAATTTCAGCGGCTGGGGGCCTCTCTATTTTCTATTTGTTATACGAGCTGTCTTGCTACCGTAAACAAAAGCCCCCCTTAGCTGTATCACCAACTCAAAAATCGCAAAGGACGGTTTAATGGAGACATCCTTACTTCACCGCCTTCAATTTCTCGCAACCAGCGAGCGGGCAAATCATTTGGCTCTGGTCTGTGACGGAACGGAATATAGCTACAGCCAACTGTGGAAAAAAATTCAATGTCTAGCAGCGGAAATGTTACAGAACGGCTTGGTTAAAGGGCAGAGAGTCGTAATTTGTTGCGGCAACAGCCAAGAAACTGTTTGCGGATTCTGGGCGACATTATTGGCTGGCGGCTGTGCCTGCATTATCAGTGATGAACAACCAGTTTCAAAGATCAAATATGTCATTGAAGATAGTGGCGCTACCATCCTGATAACCCATGCCAGCATCGTTGAAAAACTGGGCGATGTGTATTTGTCAAATAATGTGAATTTGGTAGAGGTTTTGATCACAAAAACAGGGCTTAAGGAAGGCAAGTCTCCCGGCACCAAAAAACTACAGTTAATTGCGGCTTTGTCTCCTGAAAACCATCAAATCAACACGCCTATAATCAGCCAGGATTTGGCAGCGATTATCTATACGTCGGGTTCTACCGGTGAACCCAATGGTGTCATGTTAAGCCACCGTAATATGATTTGCGCCCGGGATTCTCTAAATGAATATTTGGGCAACAAAGCTGAAGACGTATTTGCCAACGCTTTGCCGCTATCCTTTGATTATGGGTTGTATCAGATGATTATGGCCCATTCCATTGGCGCTACTCTGGTTTTAGAAAAAAACCTGATTTGGCCTTTGGAATTAATGAAGAACATAGCTCACTACAAAGCCACCGTGCCTCCGGCTGTCCCGGTGTTAGTGGATCTTTTCGAGCAGTTTTCTTCTATTAACAAATACTCGCTGGAGTCTATACGCTACGTGTCTAATACCGGCGCGGCGCTGAACGGAAAACATTTTTCAACCATGCAGCGCTTGTTTCCCCAAGCAAAAATATTTTCCATGTTTGGCCTGACAGAATGCAAGCGTTGTACATACCTCCCTCCGCAAGACTTGGAGCGCAAGACGGGCAGCGTGGGTTTGGCGATCCCGAACACAGAAATCTGTGTTGTGGATGATGAGGACAAGCTTTGCGGACCAAATGAGGTCGGCCAGTTGGTGGTTAGGGGCGAAACAGTGATGCAGGGCTACTGGAATAAACCAGAAGCGACTGCCAAGAAGATCCGTCCTCATCCAATTCATGGTGACCGCTGTTTATATTCCGGTGACTATGGCTATTTGGATGAAGAGGGGTACTTTTATTTTAAAGGCCGCATGGACCATGCCCTTAAAGTACGGGGCCGAAAGCTTATTCCCAAAGAGATTGAGGATGTGATTCAGACATTTGATGGTGTGCGAGAAGTCGCCATCCTTGGGCTGGAACAAGAGAATAGCCCTACAAAAATAATCTGTTTTATCACGCTGGATAAAACCAAATTTCACCTTAATGACGTGATTGGCCAGACAAAAAAGTCACTGGAATCATTTCAAGTTCCCACGGACTTCATTGTCCTGCCATCCATGCCAAGGAATTTGAATGGCAAAATCGATTTGCCAGCCTTGAAAGCGGACTATCTTGCTAAAAGCCAGAAGTCCGAAGCACTAGAGGCCTCATAAAGTGAAAACCGGATTAAACATCGGCATTGCGACATTAAACGCTGAAGTATGGGGCAGAGAAACGTTTTTTGACACTATTGAGCGGGTTAAACTCGCGCAGGGGGCTACATGTTTTATTTGAATGATATTGAGTATTTCATCCCGGATCAGAAATACACAATCTTTGAATTGAGCGAACGTTACGACCTATCCGAGATGCAGCTCAGTATTTTTAACCGTTTCTACGGTCTGAACGAGATACCCGTTAGCGATGAGCCATTTGCTGAAGTGCTGTTGGCAACGTGCCAAGAGCTTATTGAGCGCAATCAATTAGACAGAAGTGATATTAAGGTGCTTGTGTTTAGCCATACTATCACAAGCTTTCAGCCTTTTTCCTATACGCAATTGACAGACTTGAAAACCAAGCTGGATATTCCGAACGCGCTGGTATTCGGCATGACGACCAACAACTGTGCGTCGTCAAGCTTTGCTCTGGATATCATCAACCGTTTGTTGGCGCGTGATGGAACGGATAAAGCCATTTTTATCACTTCCGATATAGCCTACTGCAAGGATTCACAAATTATTGCCGATTCAACTGTGTTGGGTGATGCCTTGACCGTTAGCCTGCTTAGCCGCGAGGCCACAGGGTTTGAGTTGATCAGTAATAAAAGAAAAGTATTCGGCCAGCATTCCATGTGTTCGTGGGAAGAGGGCGAAACACTCAAAGAATTTCAGAAGGAATATACAAACCGCTTAAGTGACATTCTTTGTGAAACCATAGATGACGCTGACATGGATTTCAGTGACATCAAAATTGTGATTCCGCATAATGTTAATATTATATCCTGGAAGAAAGTGGCCCTTCTGGCCAATTTTGATAGGAAGAAACTATTTCTCGAAAATATTGACAAAACCGCACATTGCTTCGGTTCAGATGTTTTTATCAATATGAAATCCGTCAGAGACAAGCAGCTACTGGAGCCGGACGACCATGTGTTGGTTGGTAATGCGGGGCTTGGCGCTGTGTTTAATGGAATGTTATGGCGCTACGTAGGCAGCGATCACCTGTAATCGCTAGAAAATATTTGGGGACAATCATGACAAACCTTCAGAAAGTCACAGATATAGGCGCTTGGCCAGAGCCTTTTATGCACCGTATTTGCAAGATGGCGTCGTTATTTCCAGATTCAGTGGCCCTGTTAGTCGGTAAAGAGACAGTTACATATCACCAGCTTTTATCGCGTTCGCTTGATTTAGCTGCTAAAATCAAGGACGACGCTTCCGAATATTGCATTCTCTATATTGATAACAGCGCCTACCGCTTCATAGCGATCTTGGCGGCGATCTTGGCGGGTAAAACCTATGTGCCTGTCGCCACGCAACGGGCAACTGCCCTTCGTACCAAGCATATGCTCTGTCAGGTGGACATGGCGAATGCCTGTTTCATAACCATGTCTGAAAATGAGACAGGCCTTGCGTTGGTAAATCAGTTCATTCCCAAAGGTGCTTTGGTTATAGGCCGTGAGGCGTTGCTCAAACCACCGGCAGCGAAACAGCCTAGCCTAGAAGACATGGTTCAAAAAATACAGAACCCCAATGTCTGCCTTTTGTTTACATCCGGCAGTACAGGAGCCCCTAAAGGAGTTTTACTTACCCATAAGAACATTAATTGCTTTGTTGAAAACACCATCGAGACATTTGGGGTGAGCAAGGAAGATATATTTGGGCATGTGGCGAGTTATGCTTTTGATTGCCATATTCACGATTTTATTGTGCCTTTGTGTGCCGGGGCATCCGTTCAGGTGATTGGTGCTTTAGAGCAAAAGCGCCTGCTGCTTATGATGCGCTATTACGAAATTACTCATTCAGTGATTGGGCCGTCGTTTCTCACAAGCATTATGGCCGATGGGTTTAATATTCCCAACTTTCTGCCAAAGTTTAAACGCGGCCTAATCGGCGGTGAGCCAGTCACTCAGGAAATCTGCCGCTGGTGGTCTAAAATAGCGCCAAAATCGGATATTTATAATGTTTACGGACCTACCGAAGCGACAGTGATTTTTACCTACCATCGCTGGTCCCCGAGGGGGAAACAAAAAAGGGTTCCCATAGGGAAACCTTTTGAGGGGCTGAAAGTAAGTGTTCTGGATAAAAAGGGTAACGAAGTAGCCATCGGTGAAGAAGGCGAGCTTTGTCTGGCAGGGGGGCAGGTTGCTGCGGGTTATTTAAATGATGAGAAAAATACGCAGAAGGCATTTTTTAATTCTGCAGGGGAGCATTGGTACCGAAGCGGTGATTTTGTTGAAAAACAAGCGGGAGGAGAGCTTGTATTTGTAGGCCGAAGAGATGATTGCCTGAAGGTCTCTGGCATCCGGGTCAATAAGTTTGAGCTGGAGGAAGAAATCAGAGCGGCGACCGGGCTGGTGTCCCTAGCTGTAGCGCCTGTGGGCGGTTCAAATTTTTGCCAGCATTATGCTCTATTCTTAACGCCGGGGCAGCAACAAAAATCCATGATCATTGAAAAATGTAAGGCGCATATGCCCCAACGCATGTGTCCTGCACATGTGTTTGTCGAGACATTGCCAATAAATCAAAACGGTAAAGTCGACTATGCCGCGCTGGACCTGCGTTTGACGGAGAAACTAGAATGACAGAGGAGGCTAGTACAGTGGATTTATGCGTCAAAGAACATGACGCAATCCCCTCGGTGTATCCCTCAATAGTGAACCGGGTAATCGCTTCATACCAGCGAAACCCGAATGCGACTGCATTGATTATTGATGGCAGGAGTATCAGCTATTCCAAGCTGTTATCGATGGCGCATGCTTTGGCCTTGGCGCTAAAGGAAAGCCCTCATAAGTTCTGCGTATTGTATATCGACAATACTCTATATCGGTATATTGCGATGTTGGCAGCTTGGTTGGCCGATAAAACTTACATCCCCATTCTTCCGGAAACATCAACGAGCCGTTGCAAATCTATAGTGCGACAATTACCCGGTGCTTGCTATGTTCTGATGTCTTCTTATGAAGAACGCGTGAAACATCTCAGGGGCATTATACCCACCGACAGTATCGTCATAGCTGGCCCTGACTTGATTGGTCTGGATGATCAACAAGAAAATGACGCCATAAAAATGGTGGAAGGCAAAAACCCGTATGCGGTGATGATCTTCACCTCAGGCAGTACGGGGGCTCCAAAAGGCGTTCTTATCAGTCATTATAACCTGTCGCATTATATTGAGAATGCTTGCCACCTGTTTCAACCAGATGAAACCGATGTGTTTGCTCACTGTACAAGCTATGCCAGTGACCTGCATATGCATGATTTTTATGTGGCATGGTCAGTGGGGGCGGCTGTGTTCGTGTTTGCTGATGCCAGCCGCCAACGTTTGCCTTTAGAGTTTAAAGCCTACGGCATTACGCATTGTTTCATGGTGCCAGCATTGGCGATGCGCATCCAAAATGACGGCTTTAGGATTCCCAATTACCTGCCGGATTTAAAGGTTTGTATATTTGCGGGTGAACCGTTAACGCGAACTTTAGCTACCTTTTGGGCTAGGGCAGCAAACAATAGCCGGATATTCAATCTTTATGGCCCTGCCGAGGCCACTGTCGCCTTTACATGGCATGAGTGGGATGCGCGTGATCAGGAAGAGTTAGTGCCCATAGGGCGAGCATTGCCCGGCCTTGATATCCATGTGTTTGATACAGAAGGCAATGAATTGCCCGATGGCAAGAAGGGCGAGCTATATCTCAGTGGTCCTCAAGTGGTTGATGGCTACTATAATAATGAGGATAAAACCGCTGCTGCTTTTGTCAAATTCAGTAACGGTAAAGTCTGGTACCGCAGTGGTGATCTGGGGTCTATCCATCAGGACGGTGTGCATTTTCATGGCCGTATAGACGATTGCATCAAAATTAAAGGCTACCGGATAGAGCGACTTGATTTGGAAACGGAAATCAGCTTGGCTGTTGGGGCAAAACGGGTGGCAGCCGTGCCCTTTGGCGGGGAAAGTTTCTGTCAGGATTTTGCGCTGTTTGTAGCACCAGATGACACCTTGAATATCCCCGAAATTAAACAGCAATGCGCGGCGGGTCTACCGGACTATATGCAGCCAACCTTGGTTATTATCGAACCACTACCAGCCAATGCCAACGGCAAAATTGACTATATGGCATTGAATTCCCGATTAGAAAAATTGCGTAAGGGAGGGTAAAAAAGTGAATGCTGAGCAGGAAATGCAACAATGGTTTAAAAAGCATACGTTGGTATCTGACCCCAAATCATGGGGGTTTGTCTTTGATACATTACCCAGCCTTGATGATATGCAGGGCATTGTTGATTGCATTGGCAATGTCTACACACACTTTCAACGCGATGTTCTGGATAAGAATGGCGTGCTATCCGACGTTAAAATGAAGGAGTCCGAGCTTCGCTATGCCAGTGATATCATTAAGCATATCCAAGGTCTAAAGGATTTGGACTGGCATTCTCAGCGGGAAAAGGAGCATAAACTGGCCGGGACATGCCGGGACAATTGCCTGCTTCTCGTAAGTATGTTGCGTAACCTGAATGTTCCCGCCCGAGTTCGATACGGTTTTATTCGCCATTGTTATAATCCCAAGCTGCCCTTTATTGATCACACTATAGTGGAATGTTGGGATGAAAAATTACAGCGCTGGTACTTTGTAGAACCCATGCTGACCAGCAGCTATTGCCGCGACAATAAGCTGGAACTATCTGCGCAAAACCTCCCTGCCAATTTCTTTATAAGCAGTGCCGAAGCTTGGCGGATGGCTTCCTTGGATGGTTCCCTTTTGAAGGCGTTTAGCGGTTTTAGATTTAACAAAATGTGGGGCGGCATAATAATCCGTAATTGCTTGATCCGCGATTTGGCAGCATCTGTGAATTATGAAAGTCTCATGTGGGACTGTTGGGGCTATATTGGAAAAACTGAATGGTTAAAACATACACTTCAGGCGCACACTAAATTTATGAGCAGCGTTGCGGAACTTGATTTCAGCGACCCTAACGATTGGCGAAAGGCAAAAGATATTTACCTTTCACACCCCAAGTTGCGGGTTACCGATATTAACAGCCTTAAGCTTGCAAAAGGCAGCTACCAACTGAAAAATCCTTACAGCGAGTTTCAGGGAAAGGGGCATTTAGGTGGCTTTTCTGGATAGAAAGATAAAGTTCCAATATGAAAACGGGGAGCTGATGATTGGCCATATGAGTGTATCTCAGGCAATTGCCATTGTTGGCCACCTACCATGTTATGTGTACAGCCGTAGCATGATTTCCGAGAGAATTAATTATTTTCGCTCCCTTATGCCAAGTGCCTTGAAATTACATTATGCGATCAAGGCTAATCCTTCACCGTCGGTTGTTCACTTTATTGCCAAACAAGTGGATGGCTTGGATGTGGCGAGCCACAAAGAATTACGCTTGGCGTTGGAAACACAGGTGCCGCCGAAAAACATCAGCATGGCAGGCCCCGGCAAATCTGATAATGATTTAAGGGCGGCTGTGGCTGCGGGCGTTACCCTTAATGTCGAGTCCGCAAATGAAGTGGACCGCATTTATCAGATAGCAGAACTGCTCTCTGTCCGGGAAGTTAACCTTGCCTTGCGCATCAACCCAAACTTTAAGGTGAAAGGCATCGGCATGGCCATGGGGGGCAGGGCTACCCAGTTTGGAATAGATGAAGACTGTTTAGCGGCGGCCATTAAAAGAGTTCATAACCCGGCTGACATTAAAAGCCTGCATATATTTTCTGGTTCACAGAATTTAAATTCTGGTGCTTTGGGGGTTATTTTTCAGAAGACATTCGAAACTGCCGAAAGAATGATCAAAAAGCACGGTTTAACGATAAGCCGGATAAATATAGGCGGTGGTCTTGGTATTCCTTATTTTGAAAAAGATCAGGATTTAGACCTTGGTTTTGTTGCCTCTGTCCTGCACCAAGAACTGGAGAAATGGCACAAGAAATACCCCGGTTGCATGGTTGAAATGGAACTGGGGCGTTTTCTCGTTGGGGAAGCGGGGGCATATCTTTGCCAAGTGGTAGACAAAAAAAAATCTCGCGAAAAGACTTTTTTAGTGACGAATGGCGGGCTGCATCATCATCTGGCTGCAACGGGTAATTTCGGGCAGGTGATCCGAAAAAATTATCCCATAGCAATAGCGACTAAAATGGGCGAAGAGCCTACAGATACGTATGATATCGTTGGCCCTTTATGCACACCCATCGACACATTTGCGACAAATATTGCGCTGCCCACAGCGGAAATTGGCGACGTAATTGCGATTTTCAGTCGGGAGCTTACGGCTATTCGGCCAGCCCACACCATTTTCTAAGCCAGCCACACCCCGTTGAAATGTTGCTTTGACTGCCGTGGCGGGTGCTCTTTTCAGGACAGTAAAAGGATTTACGTAAAATGTGCGGTATTGTTGGTATATTTGGTAAAAATGCGTCTGAAGCAGAGCTGAATAAGATGCAGATAGTTACCGCCAGAAGAGGCCCTGAAAAACAGACGGGCCGCCAGATCAAAGGAGGCTGGCTAGGGCATAATTTATTGTCATTTGTCGCCATTGGAAATAATTCGCAACCTCTGCTTTTGCCAGGGATAACGCTGGTTTGGAACGGAGAAATCTATAATTGGCGTGAATTGGAGGCGGAATTTGGCTTTTCCGCAAAGAATGACACTGAGCTATTAGCCTTTGGGTTGCGGGATGTGGGGGTGGAATTTTTAAGAAAAATTCAAGGGCAGTTTGCCTTCATTGCCCAAATTGAGGCTGATGGAAACGTCAAAACAGTTGTGGGCCGTGACCGGTGGGGAATCTCACCGCTTGCCTTTGGGGTTAATGGCTCTGGCGACATTGCAATAGCAAGTACTGAGGCGGCGGTTGCACAAGCCAATGTCAGTGCTATCAAGACCATTCCCGCTGGCTCCTACGGTGAGGTGCAGGACGGTGGTATAACCTTGGAATACTGGCAGCAACTACAGCAAGTGCCAGTGCCACAACAAGGGAGTATCTGCCCGAAAGGCGTTATAGCGAAAGTGAAACAAAGGGTTGAAAGCCGGATACCCGAGCAGCGCGATATATTGTTTACGGCTATGGGCGGCATTGACAGCCAAACAGTCACTGTTTTTACGGCTCGGGCAACCAACGGCGAGTTTGGCGGGGCTATTACGGTGGTCCCTTGGGACCCTCAACAGCCCGATACTTTAACTTTGGGTGATTATCATGAAGCGAAAGCCTCTCTTACCATGTTGGCGGCAGAAGGCATTGAGGTGAAACACCATGTAGCCCAGCTAAATCCTGACTATATAAGAGGCAATTCTGATGTATGCCCTCTGGACCGTGTCCTGAGCGTGCTGGGGCCTGATTATTTCCATGTGTGTTGTGGTTTGGCAGAAGATTTGGTGGCGACGACTGCTGGTAAACTGCGCGGAAAAGCCATTATGACAGCAGGCGGCCCAGATGAGGCTGGCTGGAGTTATAAACCATGGACTCATATGCATAGAGGCAATCTGGAAGAGGGTTTCTTTGCTATTGGCGATCAATTTTCCTCGGCTGAAGGCGTGCGGGCAGGGCTGGTTTTTGGTGAACATGGCATCGAAAACAGAGTGCCTCTGGCCCATCTGATAGAAGATGCAATGGGTGTAAAAGCCGACCAGAAGCAAGATATCCTAGATTGGGGGGATGCGAATGACCCCCTGTCCATAAAGATGCGGGATAAAATATTTTGGCGTGAGGCAGTGGCTGAAATATTGCCCATAGGGTCACTGAACCAGCCAAAAAAGACTATTCACGGAGCCACAGGGGTAAAGCTGGCTTTGTATCATGTTGCCTGTGCAGATAAGGCGTTTCTTAAAGAGCGGGAAGGCTTCATAAGGGAACTGATACCTTTGGGCTGGCAAAGCAATGTTTTTTGCACCCTAAACCATCTGGACCCCAATAATATTATTACCGAAGGCCAAGTCTATTGCCTTTGGAGGTGGCGCACTCTGGCGCATGACTTGTTTTTGCAAGGTAGTCCAAAAAGATATTTGCACAGTTTATATTCCCCCCACCTGCAAGATAAAATCAACCGCCCGCTTTGTTATGATTGGATGATCAGCCCAAAGGATGCGCAATTGCCAGTTGTATAAGGGCACCCACAGGTTTTTCCTCATAATCATCAATGCCCAGCCACACCACAATATGGCGGAACAGCCCGCATACATGCAGTACCCAGCAAGGGTTTCACAAAATAATCGCGCTAGGGGCTATAAAAGGTATCAAATGATAGTTTACTGGTTTTCCATATCATTTTCTACGATCAGGATAATAAGGTCGAGAATTTCTTGTTTGATTTTCGGATTCTTTATACAGCAGAATATGGTATAAAATATATCAAATTCAATGTGCTGCTCTGTTAGTGGATTGCTTATTTTTTTCTTTGTTTTTCTGGGCTGGTCGATAAAAAAATATTCAGGGGGAACCCCAAGAATATTAGCTATTTGCCATAAACGTCCCGCAAACACTCGGTTTACCTTATATTCGTACTTTTGAACTTGTTGAAAGCTAACACCTAGAATTTTTGCTAGTTCAGTTTGTTTTAAGCCGATATCTAGGCGTCGTTGCCGAATGCGCTCTGCAACTATGGCATTAATCGCTTTCTCTTTGTCCTTTCCATTTTTTGATGTGTTCTGGATGGGAGTGTTCCTGAATAAAGAGGGATCTGCTTTAGGCGTACGCATGGTTTTCCATCCGCTTCTAAGATCCACGGAGCAGAAGCGCATACAAATAATTATTGATACTTTAGTATCATTTGAAAGGATGAGTAACGACTGTACGATCGAACAGTTCAGGGCATATACGGTTGTATTTTTACTACTATAAGTTTACTTAAGGGAGGCTTGATAGGTGTCTAGGCCATAGGGAGATATTTCCCTGCGCAGCACCGCTGCAACTGTTGCTTGAGACATGGTCCGCACGCCCAGTTTGCGGAAAGCGCTTTGTGCCCTCTTCTTTACGGCACTTTCACTAATGTACAAGTGATCTGCAATATTGCCACTTCTCCAACCCTGAGCTGCCAATGTGAGAACTTCTGCCTCTGCTCGTGAAAGCTGGCGCAGAGAGGGTATTTCCTCAATATTTAAATGACCAAAACTGTTGGTAATTGTGTGGCATAGGAAAGAAACATGGGAAAGGAGTGTTTGATATTCGCTCCATACGTCGTAAATGTGAGTTAAATCATCGCTGTAAAAATTTAGCGAGCCGATGTTGGACTGCGCGTCGTGAATTGGGAAATTGATTCCCTCACTTAGCCCATATTCTTGTCCTTGGTTCATGACTGACCATTCCTTGGGGCTAAGCTTTTTAACTTTGAGCGCTTGGTCCCAAATAAACGGTTGGTTTGTAACCGCTGTTATCTGTGCAATTGGATCGCTATAGATGAATAATCCATCGTCATATTTTTTTTTCCACTCAAGCGGTCGGGTGTCTAGTTCGATTACCTGACCAGCATGGTTCATGTGGAACCAGGTAAATCCATCCAAATCTAAAAAGTCACATAATTCTGAGAGAATTGGGTCGAGCGCTTCTATGGAGCGAGCGAACTGGAGCTTTTTTATATAGTTCAGAAATAACTCATAGTTATGTTTATTGTTGGTTGACAATACCTGCATGCAGCTCCCTTTGATTGGTGTAAAATGGGTTAAAAGCCAGACTTAACGCTACCACCATAAATGGTGACTTTACAAGTTAGCTGGAAAGTACAGATTATCATCAGGTAAGGTTGTCACCATAAAAAAAGCCTCGCTTTATGCGGGGCTTTTTTGTGTGCTGTGTTTTATGTGTCAGGGAATAGGGCTAGTTTTCCCCTCTAGTGCTGGATAGCGGATTCCCATCCAACAGTTTTGGCCTTCATGGTTATTGTCGTAAATTCTTTTAAACACTCATCTTTGGTTAAAATATTCAGCGCTTCGTTTACGTGTTCAATTTGGTATGGATCAGCGCTGTTTAGCATGTCAGTGAACAGAACCAACGTGCTTGTATACTCTGGGTGTAATTGAATGAAATTCTGAATCGCGAGAACAACTTTTGCATCAAAACCCTTTTCTGTCGTTAAATTACGTTCGCCCAAAGAAAGGGACAAAACAGGCCTTAAAAGCCTGAGTACCAATTTAGTTTTATAGACCATATCTGCATCCACCATTAACTGGGTGGGCAGGCCGTATCCAACAGGTTCCCCTGCAGTGCCGCCATATTCTACAGGAATGCCAAGCTGGCGCATGTTCCATGGTAAGCGCCCCGCGCGCGTAAATACGGATGTCTCGATGAAGCCGGACAAAGATTTAATACCCATGGCCAACGCATAGTCGAAAATACCCGTATATAGTTCATGATTGGCTGGGCGGCGTGATTTGCCTCGGTAATTACTATCCACTACAAAATACCGCGACCACTCATAATGATCTGGCTCTTCTGGTGGCGCTGTAAGCACGCACGTATCCCTGAATATCGTATTTAATTGTGTTGGCACTGTTGTTGGATAAAGGCGCATACCCGCCATTATCTCGCTTTCTTCCGTAACTTTTAGGAAATAGGTAGTGTCTTTCGTATCGAATTGGTCAATATCTCTACCATCATCACGTGAAATAAGGTTCCAACCTCTTTGCCCCACAAAAATATCGTGGCGAAGCTTAAACATTTTATCGAGTAAATCGCCGTACAAATGCCGGTTAACATTGTTAATTACATGTATCATTGCTGCCTCCTGCTTGCGTGTGTTTCAAGTAGGATAGCTATGATTGTATTATTAATCTCTGGTAGTAAAGGCCCAGAAGTACACTTATTACGCTAGTGAATCAACTTCTGGCGGATTGCGGTTGCAACCAGAGCCTCTGTATTGTCAACACCAAGCTTAAGTTTTGCGGAGGATAGATGTTTGCGTACGGTGCTGACACTGCTATTCTGTATGATCGCTATGTCCCGTGCGCGTTTGTCTTCCGCAAGCAGGGAAATTATGGTTTTTTCGGTACTTGTGATCCGGCTAATGTCTGGCGTTGAAAAGGCATCTATAACTTCTTTTTGCGTGATTTGATTATAGTGATCACGCAGCAAAATGTTGCGGGCTTGCCTATGGGCCTGAATTGCAATTGTATGAAGAATACCCTGCAGGACAGAACTCTTTTTAAAGTTAAGTCCACCCAAAGAAACCATAGCAAATTCAGTGTTACTGATATTTATCGGGAAAACAATGCCTTCTCTGAGGTCTGCATCCCAAGCATCTGCAAAAATATTATATTGAGTTTTTGTCAGGTTTTTCTCGGCTATTAATTGCGACCAATAGTAGGGTCGCCCATCATGTTCCAGCCCGTTGCTAAAAAAGGAAACGGCATCTTCTGCGTAATAACCATTACTTATATAATGGCTTACCCAGTCTGACCCCCACGAGCCAAAAATAAGGTGCCGATCAGGCATACATTTAAGACCATACATGTTGGTGCAGATGAAATGCTGAATATCATGTTGGTCAAGCGCAGTTTTCAATAGTTTCTCAAGGGCGGGTATACTATCCGCTAGAGGAACGTCCTCTAAAAATGCTTTCACAATTTCAAACATAACTACCCCCTTTGGTTGCTTATAAAACATTTATTACGGGTATTACGCTAGTGGTCAATCACCTTATCATCGATACATCGAGTTTTGGAAAGATATTCTAAAACAACCCATTGTGATCGCTATGCCATCCTAAAACTATATTATTTCATAGAGTAATAAAGTATATCAAGAAACCATTTGTATATGGCTATTTGTTCCTGAGGGTTGTAACGCAGGCAGGATTACACTGCCATCAGGCAATTTTGCCCCTTTAAGGTTTGCCCCAATAAGGTTGGTATCAGCCATGCGAGAGCCGCTTAAATCAGCATTCTGCATGTTGCTATTGCGCAGGCTGGCCCCTGTCAGGTTTGACATACGGCAGTCAGTACCAACAAGGCTGGCTCCATCCAATATAGCATTTGACAGGTTTGCCTGCCATTTCCGGTCGCTTGTTGTGCCTTCGGCGTCTTGAAGGGTGATGGCAGATAGGTTGGCGCCGTCTAATATTGCATTCTGTAAAATGGCACCGCGCAGGTTAACACCTTCCAGCCGAGCATTACTAAGGTCACTATCGGTCAGAATGGCGCTGGAAAGGTCTGCAAGAATAAGCCGCGCCCCTACGAGATTTGCCCCTTTAAGGTTGGTCCCGCGCAGGTTTGCGCCTTCCAGCATTTGGCCAGAGAGGTCCATGTTGCTTAAATCGAGGTTTTGCAAATTGCACCGCTTGCCTTCCTCTCCATTGGAATAAACCCACAGTGTATGGGACTGTAGCTGTGTTTTTATTTTTTGCTGTAGATGCTTGGTGGCTTCATCCCTTGCCAGTTTTTTTAAATCGAGCCCTGAGCCTGTAACACCACTGGTATTCGCATTTTTCAATGTGGCATTTGTGAAGTTTGCTCCAGTTACATCGGCATTTTTAAGGCTTGCCTGGCTCAGGTTTGCTCCTTCAAAGTTGGCATCCTCCAATACCGCAGAATTTAGTTTTGCATTGACCATGCTGGTGTTGGAGAGGTTCGCACCGGTAAAATCAGCACCTGAAAAGTTGCAGTCATCCAGCATTGCCCCGCTTAAGTCAGCACCCCGAAGCGATGCTCCTACAAGGCAGGCCCCTGTCAGGTCAATGTCGCGCATGTCTGCACCATCCAGCATGGCGTATCTCATGTCTGCTGTGACAATCTTGACCGTTTCACTGGCCCAGTTCATCAATTTCCCTTTACGCATGTCAGCATTACGTAGTTTGGTGCCCAATAGAATGGCATTATGGAACTTAGAGCCTCTGAGGTCGGCACCTGATAGGTCAGCCCCTGTGAGGTCCGCTTTGATGAAGGAGGCGGTGAAGCCGTCTATTTCACGCAGGTCAGCATGGCTAAGGTCACACTCTTCGAATATAGTGCCAACACATTTTGCCTCTTTCAGGTTTGCGTCAGAGAAACTAAAGCCACTAAGGTCTTGCATTGCAAAGTCTGCCCTTTGCCCACCGGGTAGTGTCTTTAACCAAATTTCATGTTCTTTGATGCACTGAAGTAATTTTTGCGGGTTCATTATACTCTCCGCCTTGTAAGATGTGCCTTCTTACCCCACGATGACAATAATGTAGGTACCTTAAGAAAGAGTGCCTAATTCTATAGAATTTGAGGCAAATTGGGCAGATGCTCTATAGCCCTGTTTGCATTTCATATAAATCAACAGATAATAGTATTTTAATACCCCTGTGATAGGGTTGTAACTTCTGTCAAAGTAGGATGGATATTTTAAAGAACATATTTCTTTTGTCACATTGCCACCTCATTTACAGGCCAATGTTTAGAGAATTGCTTGTATGGAGGGCAGTTTTTTGATGATGCGAAAACTATTGAGTGTTGCAGGGCTCTTGTTGTCCGGGAATGCCATTGCTGTGGCAGGAGAGGGGGCAACACGAGATACTATCGCGGCTGCCGGTGCCACTCCTGTAGTTGCCAGCATTTCAGATGTTACTCTGGCAAGTGTGAATTCCAACCTGACAAGTGTGAATACCGCTCTGAATACCGCTTTGAATACTACTCTGGCAAGCGTGTCGGGGGCTGCCACAGTTGGTTTGCGGGTGTTATCATACAATATTCAGGCGCTGCCTTCGCCGCTCAAAAAGGGCACAGCCCCCTTGTTTGCCCGTATTGCTGAAATGCTACAGGAACGGCGGGCCAAAGGCACGCAACCGCATGTGGTGTTGTTGCAGGAAGCTTTTGATAAAAAAACGGATGTAATCCTCGAGCAGGCTGGCTATCGGTATATTCTGAAAGGGCCTGGCAAAAAAACCAAGGCAAAGCTTGGGCAAGCGCATTGGGTGCAGAAAACCCGCAAATCCTATGTGAAGTTCACTGATCCACAGAAGTTTATGGGGAGTGGGCTGGTTATTCTCAGCGACTATCCCATCATTAAAGGGCATCACAAATCTTTTAATTCCGATGAATGCGCGGGCATAGACTGTATGGCTAATAAATCCATGCAGATGGCACGTATCGATGTGCCCGGCCTCGCGCAACCGGTTGATATAGTGAATAGCCATTTTAATTCGCGCCGTTCAGCCAAAGCACCCCGTAAATTGTCGCTTAAAATACACCATAAGCAAACGGATAAACTAAAGTGGTTTTTGAAAAAAACGGGAGTTGGTAACCCCGTAATTGTAGCCGGTGATTTCAATACTAAACAGGGTGCACGGTATGAGTATTTTGCTAAGAAAATAGCCTTAACGGATGCGGGGACACAGTGCGTTTCTGACAATGCAGGCTGTATAATAGCAAAGGGCACCAAGGTTGAGATGGTGCTGTTTGATACCAATGATAAACATTTTTATGAAGCATCTGATACTGTGAGTATTGCACCATATTTTATAGAACGAAATTTTGCGGAAACACTGGATGGTAAAGAGCTTTCAGACCATTTAGGGTATGAAATACATTATAAACTGTCCAGCCAACCAGTGGCCAATGACTGATTAGAGATTTTACGTGACCAATGTAGCTACCAGAGCCTGCTTGGGGGGCTTTTTGTTCCTGCTTTCCTTTCACATATCAGCTTCTGATGTGGACTTCCGCTTTTCCGGAAAGCCAATTTATATCCAGTCTGAAGATATTGAAGACGACCGTAAAAAGGATAATTGGAGTGGCCGGCTGGGCATTGGGATAGAAGTGTCCCCTGACTTTTTAGGCGCGGATGGAAACACCAGCGCGCTCGCCTTCGACTTTAAGGGCAGTTACAAAGAGCGTATCTTCATTGAGAATAATAAATTTGGTGCTTTGCTGCATAAAGGAAAATTGTTGCGTGCCGGGATTATTAGCCGGACCATATTTGGCCGTGATCAAAACCTTGTGCAAGCTGACCTTGGTGGATTGGCTGAGGTGGATACAGCGTTTGAACTGGGGCTTTTTGCAGGCACCTCCTTTTATAAACTCTTCCTTACGGGTGAAGTTTATGTGGATGTAAGCGGTGTGCATAAGGGTTTTTCTGCGGAACTGGAAGGTGGCTATACATTCGAGGTGAACTCAAGCCTGACAGTGACGCCCATTCTTGGGGCTATTTGGGGCTCTGATCGTTATATGGATAGATATTTTGGCATTGAAGAGGGCGCCTCTGATGTATTCCGGGCCTATAACGCTGATGGGGGGCTTTATGAACTATACCTCGAAGGGGCATTGGAGCAAAGATTGAGCAAAAAATGGGTGTTAAAAGCCAGTTTACGGCTGTCTGACCTTCAAGGTAGCGCTGAAAAAAGCCCCATTGTGCGCGGGGCAGGTGGCTCCAACAGTCAAGTCACTGGTTTTTTTGCCGTTGCATGGTTGTTTTAGGGGCGAACGGGCGCGCGATAATTGCCTTTTAGAGAGCGCAAATTGTAAAGTGCCTAAAGATATACCAATCGATTACCCTATAACGGCTACCCAGTATTTTTAGTGAATTTTTATCTTTTAAAATAAGGCCTGAACAAGATGAGACTGCATAATGGAGCCCTCTTTCGCGATAAGGCCTATATTGATGGCCAATGGATCGGCAGTGCGACGACCTTTGATGTATGCAACCCTGCTGATGGGGAGCCTATAGCCAGTGTTGCTGACCTTGGTGTGGCTGAGACCAAAACAGCCATTGAAGCCGCTGAGAAGGCTCAAATCGGCTGGCGGGCATTGGTCGCAAAGGATCGCGCTGTTATTTTGCGTAGATGGTATAATCTCATAATGGACGCGCAGGAAGACCTTGCCACGCTGCTGACAATAGAAATGGGCAAACCGTTGGCCGAAGCAAGGGGCGAAGTGGCCTACGGCGCAAGTTTCATTGAATGGTTTGCCGAAGAAGG
>JAESQS010000360.1 GCA_016765035.1 Kordiimonadaceae bacterium
ATTGCCACTCAAAACGGAACCAAATATAGATCATCACAGCAATCATAGCGACAGACAAAGCAAGAATACCGTCACTCGCCAACTCACCCGAGACAACCGGGCCAATGATATTACTCTGACGAAAAATCCAATCAGGAATGGCAACTGCCAGCGCTTCACGCACTTTGGTCATTGCAACGCTTTGCGCTGCATCATTGCCCGGCTGGCGTTCAACACGGATCAGCACTTCAGTTTCTGCGCCAAACTCCTTGATGGAAACATCACCAAGACCAAGAGAACCAACAGCCTTTCGCACAGTTGCAATTGGCACAGGCTTCCCTTCGGTGCCGACTTCAAGCGTAATACCGCCTTTAAAGTCAATCCCAAGGTTCAGGCCAATGGCTGTGAACAACCCCAACGAACCAATGATAAGTAGAATAGAAGCAACCAAAGCCACCTTGCGCATTGCGAGAAATTTAATAGTCGTTTTTTCTGGAACGAGCCGTAACAACATGATCCTGCCCCTTAAATTGGTAAACGGGTTGGGCGCGTACGCTTCAACCATGTTGAAAGGATTAAGCGAGCCAACAGCACGGCTGTAAACACGGATGTCAGAATACCGATTGCCAATGTTACAGCAAAGCCCTGAACCGGGCCTGTGCCCAGCATGTAAAGGACTATAGCCGCAATGAAGGTGGTAATATTGGCGTCAATAATTGTTGAAAACGCCTGTCCATATCCTTGTTCCATGGCCTGAAATGGCTTTTTGCCCGCACGCTGTTCTTCTCGGATACGTTCAAAAATCAGCACGTTTGCATCCACCGCCATACCGATTGTTAAAACAATACCTGCGATGCCCGGCAACGTAAGCGTTGCTTGCAGCAAACTTAAGGCACCGAAAATAAGTATAAGGTTAGTAATAAGCGCCACATTAGCCGCCAAGCCAAACTTGCCATAACTCAGCACCATGTAGATAATCACAGCAATAAAACCAATGATCGCGGCTAAGCTGCCTGCTTCAATGGAATCAGCCCCCAAATCGGGGCCTACAGTGCGTTCTGCCAGCACTGTCAGCTTCACAGGCAAAGCCCCTGCTTTTAGAAGCGTGGCAAGTTCCGTTGTTTCTGCAACATTGCCAGCCCCGGTAATAATGCCAGAGCCGCCAAGGATCGCAGCCTGAATGGTGGGTGCGCTAATTATTTGGCCATCAAGCACAATAGCAAACGGGCGGCCAATGTTTTTCCGTGTATGGTTCGCAAACCTGCGTGAACCTGCTGTGTTGAACGTAAAGGAAACTGCAGGGCGACCGTTTTGATCAGAAGAGGGTTTTGCATCTGTTAAATCATCGCCAGAAACAATCACTCGTTCATTGATAACCAAGGCACCACCATCACTAAGAGGCAGCAGTTTTTGGCGTGGGCGTAAACGGCCTTTTGCAATATCGCTTTGCGACAGGCCTGTCACCACATCATGAAACGAAAGTTTTGCTGTTTTGCCAATAAGTTTCTTAATGGCTTCAGGGTCATTAGCACCGGGCACTTCGAGAATGATCCGGTCCCCGCCCTGTGGCTGAAGCGTAATTTCCTTGGTGCCGTCTGGGTCAACGCGCTTGCGCATCACTCCCATAGCACGGGCAATGGCATCGCGCTTTTGCACTGCTATGCCTTGCTCAGTCAGTGTAAGCGTGAAGGTTTTACCTTCATTTTCCAGCGTCATTTCCTGAACACCACCACCCAGCAGCGGGTTGGCTGCACCGGTTGTAGATAGTGTTAAAGGCTGCAATTTCTCTTGCGCAAGGGGCAGCATCTCTTCTTTAGTAATTTCGAAAAGAACTGACTGGCCTTCAATCCGTATTTTACGGAAATTCAAGCCCTTTTCACTACGCCTGATATCCCGTATTTGGTCAGCAATATTATTGAGGCGGGCAGTCACCACGTCTTCAGTTTGTGCGCCCCAAAGCAAGTGAACCCCGCCTTGCAGGTCCAAGCCCAGATTAAGTGTGTCAGACGGCATAAACCCCGGCAATGCTGCGCGCTGGCTTTCAGACAGAAAGTTTGGCAATGCAGTTAAGACACCCCAAAGCACAACACCCAAAATCATTACCACTTTCCAGCGTGGAAAGTTCAGCATGATAAGTCCCCTCAATACTTACTGAAAAAGAGAAGCCCCGATTGTTCAACACATCAGGGCTTTACTATTTTCTATTATTTTTTATCTTTTTTCGTCGCTGTTTTCTTAGGCTCTTTAGCAACCGTTTTTTTCGGCTCTTTAGCAGCCGTTTTTTTCGATTCTTTAGCAGCCGTTTTCTTAGGCTCGTTTTTACTACGAACGTCAGACAAAGTGCTCGCAACAACGCGTACTTTCACGCCGTCACCTAAATCAACTTCAACTTCATTGTCGTCTTTTACTTTAGTTACTTTACCAATAAGGCCCCCAGCGGTCACAACAGTGTCCCCGCGGCTCACATTAGCAACCATGTTGCGATGCTCTTTCATCTTCTTGTTTTGCGGGCGCAAAATCATAAACCAGAAGACCACAACAATCAAAATGATAGGCAGGAAATCAATCAAACCGCCAGAAGGCGAAGCGCCGCCAGCAGCTTGCGCAAATGCAGGTGAAGAAAACATACTTTTAAAACCTCTCAGAGTAAGCGGTAAAATACACCGCTAAATGTCTTTATTATGGCGGGGACTATAGCTTTATCCGGCTTAAATGCAACAACAGCCTTTAGCTGCAGCGTATTCACTCCCTCGCCCAAAGATAAATCCCGTGATATGTACTGATTGAGACATAAGTGTCACCGAAAGGGGTTACAAGTGCCAACTGATGCAGCTGACAAAATTTTAGAAGGAAATGACGCCCTAATTCAGGCAATAAAGGGCCTGACCGAAGCATTATCTACCTCTAAGAATATGGGGAAAACTAATACTCTGGGGGAAATTCATACGCCTGACCCTACAGCCACTGCTTTTGTGTTTGAACCCACAAGCCATTCTCTGCGACCTGTAAAGCGCATAGCCGCACCTAGCCTCGCCCTCCTTTGTGGTATCGACCGTGTGAAAAATACGCTGCTGGAAAACAGCCGTATGTTTGCAACGGGCGTATCGGCCAACAATGCGTTGCTGTGGGGCGCGCGCGGCATGGGCAAAAGCACGCTGGTTAAATCAGCTCATAACACCATTCAGGAAGAGTTTGGCACGCAGGCCCCCGCGTTGGTGGAAATCCACAGGGAGGACATTAGTGCCCTCCCCCAGCTTTTAACTTGCTTACGGGCTGAAAAGCGGCAATTTGTGCTTTACTGCGACGATTTATCCTTCAACCGTCCAGACAGAGATTTTAAAGCTCTTAAGTCTGTCTTGGAGGGTGGCCTAGAAGGCAGACCTGAGAATGTTATTTTTTACGCGACCTCAAATAGGCGACATCTCCTACCGCGAGAGATTGCAGAACAAGAAACAGCCACCGGTATCCACCCCAATGAAGCCATGGACGAAACCATCGCCTTGTCAGACAGGTTTGGGCTATGGCTTGGCTTTCACGCCTGTGACCAAGCGGATTACCTAAGCATCATTGAAGGCTATTTGGCACAATTCACACTCAAACCTGACTTTGACTGGAAGCCAGAAGCACTCAATTGGTCAAAAACACGCGGCAACCGTTCAGGCAGAACAGCATGGCAATATGTAATGAATTTAGCGGGTACACTGGGTAAAAAGATCAGCTTTTAACCTGCTCCTTCTAAGGTAGTTTTATACACAGGGCTATTCGGTACGTTCCTGCGCCATTTGATCCAAATAGATTTTCTCTTGCCCCAAAACAAAGGCTTTATATTCTTCAGGGTTGATAAACGGATTTTTTCCGCACCCTTCATCATAGCTTCACGCTTGCTTGCCGCACCATATAGTGAAGGATGCTGCGCAATAAATACATCAGGCTCTATGGACTTTAAAAATGAAAATGTTGCTGCGTAATCAGCAGCAATACTTGGGTGCCGCTCATTATTCAGCATGTTCACCCCTGAATTAATGGCAGTACCGCCCACAAAAACCACATCATAGGAGATACCCTCTTCAACAACTGTCGTTGTCCAAGTAGTACAGCCCCTTGTGTGCCCTGCTGTTAGATGCGCGGTAAGCTCAACACCTCCAAGGCTCAGATCTCCGTGTCTTTGATGATCATATCCACAGCTACTGGTTCCCAGCCCACGCCACCATACGCTGAACTATCAATGCCAGATGCAATAGCTACCGCGTCTTCCGCTAACGCAATAACCTGAGCACCTGTCATAACCTGCATATGGGCAAGCCCTTCCACATGGTCCCAGTGCGCGTGGCTCGATATAATATATTTAACGTCCGTTATCTCATGACCTAATGTTTCGATATTCTCTTTGAGCATTGAGCTCATTGGCACAGTGCCCGCATCCAGTAAAATTAGCCCCTCATCCGTTACAATGATGTGAGATGAAATATCCGTCGCACCCACTGAATATATATTACCAATAACAGGGAAAGCTCCCTGAGGTTGGCTCATATATGCTCTATACAAAGCTATTTCTAGGGTGGGCTGACTTAAAACTGCACCGCAAACCACAATCACCAGCACTAAAAGTCCGAGAAACTTTTTCATACAATCATCTCCAGGGCAGCCAATGAAATTTCAATCAATGCCAGTCATTTTCACCGGATTGAATGTAACTTATTTCTTGCAAACTCGAAACTAACCGCCAGTGCCTACGGGGCGGCTTAAGTGCCTTAGGGGGTCAAGCGCTCTGCGGCCTTTTCGTATCTCGAAATGAAGCTGCGAAGCTTTTACACCACCCGTTGAGCCAACACGTGCAACCACTTGGCCGCGCTGAATTTTTTGCCCCGGCCGCACAAGCAACCTTTCATTGTGGGCATAGGCTGTCACCCACCCACCAGAATGTTTCGAAAGCAATAAATTGCCGTAGCCTTCCAATGCATTAGACGCATAAACAACCACACCAGCATCTGCGGCTTTTACAGGACTACCTGTTTTGGCGAGAATGTTGATGCCGTCATTATGCAAACCACCTTCGCGCGGACCAAAACGCGATGCCAATTTTCCCTGCACAGGCCAAATAAACCCAGACCGACTTCTGGGCGGCGGCGTGGGCATTGCCACCGTACGGCCTACACTTGGCTTTTTAGTAACAGGCTTGCCTTTTACATTGCTGTTAGCGGCATACGTTGGCGCTGCTTTTGCCCCGCCCGGTAATTGTAACCGTTGGCCAATGGAAAGCCTAAAGGGCTTCCTAATGTTGTTAACGCGCATAAGCGAGGAAACTGTAACGCTGTACTGGCGGGAGATACTATAGCCTGTATCGCCTTTCCTTACAGTGTGCGTCCGTGCTGTTGGAATGCGCAGTTTCTGCCCAACGGCTAAGCTGTAGGGTGCCCGAAGGCTGTTGGCTGAAATAAGAGAGCGTACAGGCACCTTGTGCCGTCGCGACAAGGCATAAAGCGTATCACCCTTACGAACAACCACACTAGCCCTAACCCGTGAAGCAGGTGCAGGACGACTGACCGCAGGGCGCGCGGTGGCTTTTATAACTGGTTTTTTAGCAGGCTTACTTACTGCAAAAGCCGTGCTGCCCCGCCGGGGGTTCCAGCGCACATTTGGCACTGGAATGGGGGCATTTCGTATTTTATAAACCGGTTGAATATCGGCAGGGGAATAGGTTGGGCTCACAGCACAGGCCGCAACCAAACAAACAGAAGCCACTGCAAAAGCAGACTTTAAAACCGTAAAAGTATGTCGCTTAACTGAAAACACAAACCCTCCACCCGTAATCGCCAACAGGATAGCGGCTCCTGCCTATAAGAGCAATAAGAGGAATATACAGAAACAGAAACCTCTATTTAAATGCCTTGCCCAAAGGGCCTGCGAGGCTCTGCTGCGTGCTGTGATCCGTCATATTCATTTTAACCGGCGTCACTGAAATCCATTTTTCACGCACAGCCATTATATCAGTTTGATGGCCCGGACTGCCAACTTCACGCCCTAGCCCTAACCAATAATAGGTAAAGCCCCGAGGGTCCTTACGTTCTTCAATATTCACGCCGACCATTTCACGGCGGCCTTGCTCTGTCACTCGCACACCCTGAATTTCATCTTCAGGAAACGCAGGGAAATTCACATTCATCAGCACATCTTCAGGCCAGTCCTCAGCCAGCAGGCTTTTGATAACCTCTGGCGCAAATTTTTCCGCTGTGGCCCAGTTGGTTTTTTGGTTAGGCCGTATACACAGACTAAGCGCAATTGAGGGTATGCCAACAAGGGTGCCTTCCATGGCAACAGAAACCGTGCCCGAATAGGTCAGGTCTTCCGCCAAATTACCGCCCCGATTGATGCCTGAAAGAATAAGTGTAGGCAGATTATCAGGCATAATCTTATTCACAGCCAGCATCACACAATCTGTCGGCGTGCCAGAAACGGTCCAGCGTTTTTCCTCTAGCTTGCGCATACGCAATGGCTTTGTAAGCGTCAGGGAATGCCCCGCGCCCGATTGCTCCCCTTCTGGGGCAACAACCCACACATCATCGCTTAAAGTGCGAGCAATACGCTCTAAAATAGCGATGCCGGGCGCATTAATGCCATCATCGTTGGATATAAGAATACGTCTAGTGGAAATAGCCATGCTTAGGCTCCGATAACGTTTAACCCGCCCATGTACGGATGCAATACATCAGGCACCCGGATGCTGCCGTCTGCCTGTTGGTAATTTTCCATAACAGCGACAAGTGTACGGCCCACAGCCAAACCAGAGCCATTAAGGGTATGCACAAAACGGGTTTTCTTTTCGCCTTTGGGGCGGCACCGCATTTTCATACGGCGGGCCTGAAAGTCCCCCATCACAGAGCAGCTTGAAATCTCGCGGAACCGATCTTGCCCCGGCAACCATACTTCAATGTCATAGGTGCGGCGGGCACCAAAGCCGATGTCGCCTGCACATAATTTCACGACCCGGTAAGGCAAATGCAGGCGCTTGAGCACTTCTTCAGCACAAAGGGTTTTGCGTTCCAGTTCTTCGTCTGATTGCTCAGGCGTGGTGATGGAAACAAGCTCAACCTTCTCAAACTGGTGCTGGCGGATCATGCCGCGTGTATCCCGCCCTGCAGACCCGGCCTCAGCGCGGAAGCACTGACTGAGCGATGTGAAGCGGATCGGCAATTTAGCGTCGTCTAAAATTTCACCAGAGTGAAAATTTGTTAGCGTTACTTCTGACGTTGGAATAAGCCAGTGCCCTGTGTTGGTTTGAAAAGCATCTTCGCCAAATTTGGGTAATTGCCCAGTGCCATACAGCGCCGTATCTCGCACCATTGCAGGCGCAAACACTTCTTCATACCCATTTTCAGACGTGTGCAAATCAATCATGAATTGCCCAATAGCGCGTTCCAGCCGTGCCAAGCCGCCGCGCAGCACTACAAAGCGAGAACCAGAAAGCTTTGCTGCACGCTCAAAATCCATCAAGCCAAGGCTTTCACCAAGGTCAAAATGTTCTTTTACGTCAAAATCAAACTTAGGCATGGCGCCCCATGTGCGCACTTCTTCATTGCCGTCTTCATCTGCACCGTCTGGCACATCGTCATACATAAGGTTTGGCAGGCTCATCAACAGAGTATTGAGCTTCTCGCCTAACTCGCGCTCATCGTCAGCTAAAGTCGCAAGGCGTGTTTTCAGCGCCGCAACTTCTGCCATCAAAGCTTGTGCTTCGTCTTCATTGCCTTGTGCTTTTGCTTTGCCTATTAGTTTTGAAGCTTCATTACGGCGTGCTTGCGCCGTCTGAGCTTCTGTCGCAAAAGCCCGGTGTTCAACGTCCAGTGCGAGTATTTCAGCGGACTTTGGCTCTTCACCCCGGCGTTTCATGCCAGCATCAAAAGCGTCAGGGTTTTCGCGAATAAATTTCAAGTCAAACATCTGGGTATTCCTAATTAGGCAACGGCTTTAAAGGGTGCGTGTGGCTTTAGCTGGTGGCTTCGTCATTCTCTTCTTCTGCCGCAGCCTTTTTACGCTCAGTTGCAGCTATTAGAATGATGGATAGCTCATATAACAGCAAAATCGGGATGCCAAGCGCGATTTGGCTTAAAGGATCTGGTGGTGTTAAAAAAGCGGCCATAGCAAAGGTGGCCACAACCATATAGCGGCGTTTATCGCGCAGACCAGCCGCAGTCACAATGCCAGCCCGACCAAGCAATGTAAGCGCCACTGGCAGCAGAAAGGCCACACCAAAACCAAAAATCATTTGCATCACAAGAGACAGATATTCACTAACTTTTGCTTCAGCAGCAATTTCAATTGCCCCTATCGCTGCGGCTTGCTCAAAGCCGGGCAGGAACTTCCATGCCCAAGGAATGACAAGAAAATATGCAAGACTGGCCCCCATAGCAAAAAGGACTGGTGTTGCCACAAGAAACGGTAGAAAGGCTCTCTTTTCGTTACGATCAAGGCCCGGCGCAACAAACTTCCACACCTGCAAGGCAATAAGCGGGAATGTGACAAGGAAAGCGCCATAAAGAGCCACTTTCAGCTTTACAAAAAAGCCTTCTGTCAGGGCTGTGAATATCATCCGGCGATTACCGCCAGACGCCGCCTGCGCATCTACATAAGGCTGGGCGAGAATATTGAAAATCTCATCGGAAAAGATAAGCGCTATTCCAAAGGCCACCATCATGCCCAAAATCACTTTTATAAGCCGGGTGCGTAGTTCATTCAAATGGTCAAGCAGCGGCGCTTGGCTATCACTAAGGCCATCGTCCAAAATGTCCGGCGTAGATTCTTCTTGAAACTGTTTTGAACTCATGGCGCAGCCTTGCCTTTGCTACCTTTTACAGAAGGTTTAGCAGTCGCCTTTTTTTCATCAGCTTTTTGGGCTGGCTTTGCATCACCCTCAGCAACAGTATCATTGTCACGCTTCGACATGATATGGCTGGTAATATCTTCTGGGCTCATACCGGGGGTAAGGCCTTCTTGCTTTTTCAAGTCGCTAAAGGGGTCGATCTCTTGCTCTGCTTCTGCGGCGAGTGATTCTACGCCATCGCGAAACTCGGCTGTCAATGCTCTCGCTTTACGGACCATACCGCCAACCGTGCGCAACAGTTTAGGCAGCTCTTTGGGGCCAACAACAACAAGGGCAATAACCGCCACAAGGAAAAGTTCCATTGCACCGATGTCAAACATGCCTGACGCTCCAGTTCATTCAGGAATAAAACAGGGAAAAACCGACTTAGCTGTCAGCTTTTTCTTTTGTATTTTCAGCAACAACAACGGTTTCGCTGGTGCTTTTATCAGCGACAGCTTTTGGTTCTGCTACTGAGCTATCTGCTACTGCACTATCTGCTTCTGTACCTTCTTTCAGGCCTTTACGGAAGCTCGTGATGCCCTTGCCAACATCGCCCATTAACCCAGAGATTTTCCCCCGGCCAAAAAATACAACAATCAGTAATACAACAATTACTATCTGCCATGGACCCAACATATACTTACTCTCCTGTCATTGGGGCAAAGCCCCCTTCATTCTGCTGAACACGCAAGCGTGTCTCATTCTGTCTCGTTACCACCGTCACCCTCAGGTGGCAGGGCAGCCGCATCAGCAGCATCTATTATTTCTTGGTCGCCGGTCAGTCTTTCTTCAGTGGCGCTAAGCTCAGCAACCGCGATAGCATCTTCAATGTCGATCTGGCCATCATCTTCTTCTGATGACAAGCCCGGTTCGGGCATTCCACCCATTTTATCAAGCGCCACATTCACGCTGTCAAGAAGCCCGGCGGCCTTCAATTCCTGCAACCCTGGCAAATCTTTAATGGTTTCAATGCCAAAATGCACCAGAAAATCTTCGGTACTACCATAAGTAACGGGCCGCCCCGGTGTTTTACGCCGACCAAGCAGGCGTACCCACCCGGCTTCCATCAGCACATCAAGCGTCCCTTTAGATATAGTAACGCCGCGAATATCTTCAATCTCTGCACGGGTTACAGGCTGGTGGTAGGCGATAATAGCCAGTGTTTCAATTGCCGCCCGAGAAAGCTTTCTTGGCTCATCAATTTCTTTGCGCAGCAAAAAAGATAAATCATCAGCGGTGCGGAACATATATTTCCCAGCCACCAACACCAGTTGAACGCCCCGTGCTTTATACTCTTCCATAAGGCTAGCAACATGGGCGGCTACAGCCACCCCTTCGGGCAGACGTTCGGCAATGTCATCTTCAGATAAAGGCCGCTCACTAGCGAATAAAATGGCTTCGGCCATGCGCCGGTGTTCTGCCATTCGTTCGGGTGAAATAGCCTCTGAATGCTCATCAGGCAATGCATCAACAAGAACTTCGCCTGCGGCTGCTTCGATTGTGCCTGCTTCCTCACCGTCAACTTTTTGGTCATTATCCAGTTTTTTGCTGCTTTGTTCGTTCACTATTTCCCTCCCACAGGGCCATCATCCTGCCGGTGTCTTAAATAAATTGGACCGAATGTTTCCATTTGGCGCAAATCAGCCTGCCCTTGCCGTGCCAGCTCTAATGTTGCGGCAAACATGCTTGCAAGAGCCGATTTTCTTAGCCGCTCATCTTTCAGATTGGAAGGCAAGAATGTTGAGAGCTGGGACCAAGTAAAGGCCCCGCCGATCAATCCAGACAACCGCTCGAGCGCATCATCAAGCGCAAAAACCGGCCTACGTTCAATTGTAATCTCAGTCACACTGTTGCGCTGCCTGTTATCACCATAGGTTTTTAGAAGCTCATACAAAGTGACATCATAACTGCCGCGCTTCAAAAGTTTCAGCCCTTCGGGCATTCCGCGCCGGAACACATCCCTGCCAAAACGGTTTCGCCCCATAAGCCGCGCGCCAGCTTCGCGCATCGCCTCCAACCGTTGCAGTCGCAATTGCAGGCGAAAAGCCATTTCTTCAGCAGAAGGCTCTTCATCATCAACTTCTTTTGGCAACAATAGGCGAGACTTCAAATAGGCCAACCAAGCGGCCATCACGAGGTAATCCGCTGCAAGCTCAAGTTTTAAGCGTTTTGCTGCAGATACAAATTCTAAAAACTGCTCAACAAGCTCCAATATAGAAATTTGAGTAGGATCTACCTTCTGCGTACGGGCAAGTGTCAACAAAACATCAAGCGGGCCTTCAAACCCGTCCATTTGCAGAACAAGATTGCCCGGCGCACCGGTGCCATATTCTGGCTGTATGTCTTCTTCAAACTCTGTCATGCGCATTATTACCGAGCTAAACACCTACCATTGTTGCTATCAGCCTAAACAAAAACTCTGACGGTGCGACGATAATAGACGGCAAAAGAATAAAAATCCCGATGATAATGAAAAAACCAAACGGTTCGATCGTCCTAAAGGCGCTACTTGCTTCGGGAGGCAGAAAAAGTTCCAGAATTTTGCCACCATCCAGCGGAGGGATGGGCAACATGCCTATAACGAAGAAAATGCTGCTCAGAAAAATTCCTGACAGGCTGGTTTGAATAACCCAGTCAGCTTGCGTAAAGCCAAAATTACCGGCAAAGCGGGTGATATAAGCCCAGAAAATAGCGAGCAGCAGCAGACTTGCAGGCCCAGATACAGCGAGCAGCAATAAGTCTCTGCGCATTTTTTTAAAATAACGGGCATCGATTGCCAGTGGTTTGGCTTGCCCCAAAAGAATGGGTAAATTGAGGATAACAAAGGCGACAACTGGCACCACACCGGTCCAAATTGGATCTGCGTGCACAAGAGGGTTTGCCGACAAGCGGCCAGACTTCTCTATTGTGGGGTCCCCCAGCTTATGGGCCACATACCCCCGCAATGCTTCGCGCATCGTCACTGCCAATAAGAAAGGGAGCGCCATTATGCTCACTTCATATAACTTCATCGAATAATCAGGCACTCAAAACTCCTAAAACTTAGCCATAAGCTCTTCGTACCGGCGTTTAATGTCCGCACGGTTCGGTATCGGGGCGCGTTCAACATGCCGGATAAGAGTGGCAAGCCGTGTTTCCAACTTTGGGTCAATCAGCGGAATTTTAGCAGCAATAGCCTGCATTTCTGCCATGTCTCCATTGCAGTGCAACGTCAGGTCACAGCCCGCATCCAGTGTTTCCATTGCCAAATCATCAATATTGCCTGACAAAGCCTTCATAGAAAGGTCATCTGAAATCAGTACCCCCTGAAACCCTAGCTTCATTCGGATAATACGCGCAATAACCACCCGCGATAATGTGGCAGGTTTTGTATCATCAATGTCAGAATAGGTAATATGGGCTGTCATGCCAAAAGGCGCGTCTTTTAATACTTGAAACGGGATAAAGTCTGCTTGCTCCAGTTCAGCCAGTGCTGTTTCAACAAGCGGCAAATCAAGGTGACTATCCACTGTTGCCCTGCCATGCCCCGGCAAATGCTTTATTACTGGCAAAACACCGCCTTCCTGATGCGCATCAACAACTATGCGCCCAAGGGCTGCGACAAGAGCGGGGTCTGACGAAAAAGCACGATCCCCTATGATGTCATTTGTTTCAGGCCGCGCCACATCTAAAAGTGGCAAGCAATTAACTGTTATACCCACTTTGCGTAGGTCATCTGCAATTAAACGGCAATTCAGGCGTAGGGCACTGGCGGCCAGTGTTGGGTCCTGCATCGCCATTTTACCAAAGATTTCCATGGGCGGATATTTTCGCCATGCAGGCGGTGACATGCGCTGAACGCGCCCACCCTCTTGGTCTATTAAAATAGGTACTTTATGACGGCCCACCGCTGCCCGCATCTGCGCCGTTAACTTGGCTACCTGAGGTGCATCTTCTACATTACGGGCAAATAAAATGAAGCCAGCCGGCTTTACTTTACTAAAGAAAGCAAGCTCCCGGTCCGTAAGGGTAAGCCCTTCACATCCAAAAATTACAGGTTTCATGTACGTACCCTTAAGGGTTTACAACAATACAAGCCTGCTGCCCTGCCCGAAGTGCCAGACAAACCTGATCAGCTTCCACACGCGTCTTAAGCGGCCCCACCCGCAACCTGAACAAGGTGCGGCTACCAGATTTTACAGCCTCATAGGTGGCTGATATATCTTTAAATTGCATGGGAAATTTACCCTTGGTTGCCTTCCATGCCCGAGCGGCAGATGCTTCGGTTCCGTAAGCGCCCAATTGCACCCTGTAAGCCTTTGTGGCACTGGCCCTTGGCTTAGCCGCCGTTTTGGCGGGTACCGCTTTTTCTGCCACTTTGGGTACAGAGGTGCGCGCAACGGCACCATCATTTGCAATATCGGTCGTTTTTTCAATCACCTTTGCAATGGCACCCATGGCAGGCTTTGCTTCTACTGGCTCGGCAGGCAGCTCGGCAAGTGGCTCTTCAGGCTGTGCGCCAATAGTCACTTCACTGCGAGCTTCAATGCCGTCAACACTGTTGAAAACCTGTTTATCTTGGTGCGCCACACGTAAGCCGCCAACGTCTTTAGGGCGTTCTTTAACAGGGGCAGTTGGCGCTTTGATATGCCGCGGCGCCCCCGTACCAGACCCATCGTAAAGGTAGAAAACAACAGAGACAAACAGGCCAATCACTGCAACAGCCGCCGTAGACGTCAGAATAAGCTTGCGCCGACCGGAGGCCTCTGCTGCTTCATCTTCGCCCGCAGGCACTGGCTGCAACCAAGGCGGAATATCATTTCCCGCAGACAATCCTGTTTGATCTTCTTCTGTCATTTAGCGCATTTCCTCCAGCGGTTTAACACCGAGCACTTCCAGACCGCTTGCAATCACAAACGCCACACTTCTAATCAATGCAAGACGCGCTTTTGTAAGATCTTCTTTGCCCTCTATGATGAAACGCAAGGATGGCTCATCATTCCCTTTATTCCAGAAGGTATGAAACTCTGACGCAAGATCATAGAGAAAAAATGCAATTCTATGTGGTTCATGCGCCTCTGCGGCACTTTCTACCATCCGAGGCCATGCCGCACATTGTTTGATCATCGCGATTTCCGCAGGATGGTTAACAAGCGCCATATCGGCACCAGCCAGAGATGTATCGCTGGTATCAAGGCCAGAAAATGCCTCTTTTGCTTTGTTTAGGACAGAGCAAACCCGCGCATGGGCATATTGCACATAAAACACAGGGTTATCCTTGGACTGGTCCAATACTTTGGCAAAATCGAAATCCAGCGGCGCATCATTCTTGCGTGTTAACATAATAAAGCGGGTTACATCACGGCCTACTTCTTCAACTACTTCGCGCAATGTTACAAAATTGCCAGAACGTTTAGACATTTTAACGGGTACACCGTCCCGCAACAAACGCACCAACTGGCATAGTTTCACATCCAGTTCACCGTCCTCTGCTAGCCCTTTAACTGCAGACTGCATACGCTTAACGTAACCGCCGTGGTCAGCGCCCCAAACATCAATCATGGATTTAAAGCCACGCTGGTATTTGTCGTAATGATACGCGATGTCGGCTCCAAAATAGGTATAGTCCCCATTGGATTTTTTCAAAGGCCGATCAACGTCGTCGCCAAAGTTTGTCGCGCGGAACAGAGTTTGCTCACGCGGCTCCCAGTCTTCGTCTTTCTGGCCCTTTGGTGGTTCCAGCACACCTTCATAGATATGCCCCCGTGCCCGAAGTTGCTCAACAACTTCATCAATTTTTCCTGAAGCATGTAGTTGTTTTTCTGAGAAGAAAACAGATTGCTCCACACCCAGAAGTTTCAAGTCATCGCGGATCATGTCCATCATGGCATCTGTTGCTTCGTCTCGCACTGTCGCCAGCCAAACGTCTTCATCAGCATCAAGCCACTGGTCGCCATATTTTTCCTTGAGGGCCTGCCCCACGGGTACCAGATAGTTCCCGGGGTATAAGCCTTCTGGAATTGTACCAATATCCCGACCATGGGCTTCGCAGTAGCGTAGGTATGCAGACCGAGCCAGCACATCAATCTGGCTGCCAGCATCATTTATCAAATATTCTTTGGTAACGTCATACCCTGCCTTTTGCAGCAGGTTAGAAAGCGCATCACCAAATACAGCGCCCCGCACATGGCCCACATGCATTGGCCCAGTAGGATTGGCAGAAACATATTCAACATTCACACGCTCCCCGCCACCCATACGGCTGTTGCCGAACGCTTTTCCGGCAGAAAGAATGCCCTGCACTTGGTTTTGCCAAAAACTGTCAGACAGCCGCAAGTTAATGAACCCAGGGCCAGCTATTTCCACTGTGTCTACCACATCAAGCGCTTCAAGAGCTGGCGCCAAAAGCGCTGCAATATCACGCGGCTTTTTCTTTGCCTGCTTGGAAAGCACCAAAGCGGCATTGGTCGCAATGTCCCCATGAGACGCATCGCGGGGCGGTTCAACAGCAACATTCTTTGTATCAATTTCAGCAGGAAGGGAGCCAGCGACACTAAGGGACGCTAGCTCGGCATCAATAATACCCCGGAAATGGGTAAAAACATTCATAAGGTTACTCTATTCAAATCAAATAATTTTGCATGTTCTCTGAAAGCAAAACGGTCTGTCATGCCCGCAATAAAATCCGCTACAACACGGGAGGTTTCTTCTGACATAGGGGCACCCGCACGCTGGCTCCACTCTGTAGGCAGACACTCAGGCTCGGACATATACAGATTAAACAGATCAGTGACTACCCGTTTTGCCTTACTGGCCATACGGTTCACCAAATAATGGCGGTACATGCGCTCGAACAAAAAGGCTTTCAGTTCAGCAACAGCAACAGTCATATTCCGGCCAAAGGCAACAACTGGCTGATCCGCATTGCGAATATCATCAGTTGTCTGAGGGTCCAGCGCCTTCAAGCGGCGTTTGGTTTCAACCATCAAATCCCCCACCATCCGGTTAATCATCCGGCGCACAAGCTCATGAATAAGGATATTTTTTGGTGCTTTTGGATATGTCAGGATCACTTCATCAATAATTTGAGCAACAACAGGAATTTCTTTCAGTTCCTCGAATTTAAAAAGATTTGCCCTCAAGCCATCATCCAAGTCATGGGTTGAATAAGCGATATCATCCGCCACAGCAGCAATCTGTGCTTCTGCACTAGCAAATGTATGCAGCTTCAAATCATTTTCAGGCAAATAATCCCTTATGCCAAAAGGCAAAGACTGCGGCGGGTTTTTATAATCAATAGGCTTATCCACAAGGGGGCCATTATGTTTTGCCAGCCCTTCCAGCGTTTCCCATGTCAAATTCAAGCCATCAAAAGAGGCATAGTGGCTTTCCAACCGGGTTAAAAGCCGAAGGGTCTGCGCATTATGGTCAAACCCTTCATGCTCTTTCATGCATTCATTCAGCACGGTTTCGCCTACATGGCCGAAAGGCGGATGCCCCAAATCATGAGCCAGCGCCAAAGCTTCACCCAAATCTTCATTCAGATGCAAAGACCGACACATTGAACGGGTGATTTGCGACACTTCAAGCGAATGTGTGAGCCGTGTGCGGTAATGGTCGCCTTCATGGTATACAAATACTTGGGTTTTATGCTTTAGGCGGCGAAAGCTCGAAGAATGAATAACTCTGTCTCTGTCCCGCTGAAAACAGCTTCGAGAAGGGGTTTCCGGCTCTACGAATGTTCGGCCACGGCTTTCTGAAGGCTTACAGGCATAGGGTGCGAGAGTATCTTCATACAGCGCTGGCGCGTCAGTCATACGGGTATCCCTTGAGCTAAAATGACATATAGTTTTGCGCACAGTATCGCCCTACAAACTATAGGGCAACTATTTCCAGCAATTGATTTTAAATTCAGTATCACACCCAATTATATGGTCGCTTTCATGGAAAAGTTAACAAAAGCTTAACTGTTGTGTTGCGCGTTAAGCCTTTTTTAACTATTCTGCCTCGATGATTGAAAACATGCTAAAAATTAACGCGGAACGGCCAAATTTTCAGGCCCTTTTTCAGGGTAACCTGTTCGACCATTGGATGGAGATTAAAGGGAGTAGCCTTTTTCCCAAGAAACAGGATTTCCGTCCGCAAAATTTCTCCAAAGTTCTTGGCCAATTAGCAATCGTTACCACAAACCAAGATGGTACATTCTCTGACCGCCTGACCGGCAGCACCATTTGCGATACTTTACTAATGGGACAACGCGAGCAAAAACTTACGGTTTCTAGCGATTTAAATATCAATAGCTTGCTGCATACGATGCTAGACGAAGCACGTGATGCCGCCGAGCCAATGTATTTTACAGGCAGCTTCACCCCGGTAAGCCGCCCTTCCGTAGAGTATTCTCTTCTGACTACCCCATTTTGCGGCAGTGACGAGAATTCGCTTGGCTATTTACTGTTAGCCTTTGATTTCACAAAACAGGCTCATGAAGAGCTTTTTGCAATCTCTTAAATTTTATTCTGCGCTTTAATTATGCTTGTGGTATCCTTACATAATAGATCAATGATATTATTTGTGACGTAAAAGTAGTTTTATGACCGAAAAAGCACCTCTAGTTTCGCCCCCTCCCATTTCGCTGAGTGAAAACGCTGCGGCGCGTGTTGCTATCCTTATCAAGCAGCAAGGTAATCCAGACCTTAAATTGCGGCTTTCTGTATCCGGTGGGGGGTGCAGTGGCTTTCAATATGGTTTTGACTTTGACACCAAGCAAACCGCCGACGATATTCTTGTGCTCAAGAATGGCGTTACAATGCTGGTAGACTCCATGTCGCTCCTGTATCTTACAGGGTCCGAAGTTGACTATGTTGAGGATTTGGTAGGCGCATCTTTTCAGGTTATTAACCCAAATGCGTCTTCTTCCTGTGGTTGTGGGTCTTCTTTCGCAATTTAAATACTATAGTGGTGGCTAAAGTTACACCACACCCAAGGGGCATTCCGTGAAAATCGCAACGTTCAATATTAACGGCATTAAAGCACGTCTGCCGCGCCTTCTGGAGTGGCTTGAGGATTGTAATCCCGATGTAGCCTGCCTGCAGGAAGTCAAAAGCATTGATGAAAATTTTCCACGCCTCGAATTTGAAAGCAGAGGGTGGAACTTGGAGACCTTTGGTCAAAAGGCATTCAACGGTGTAGCCCTTTTGTCCAAACACCCCATTGAGGATGTGAAGCGCGGCTTGCCCGCGTTGGACGGCACACTAGACGAAAGTGACGAACAGGCGCGTTATATCGAAGCCACCATTAACGGTGTGCGCATTGCTTCTATTTATTTGCCCAATGGCAACCCAAGGCCGGGGCCAAAGTTTGACTATAAGCTTGACTGGATGGACAGGTTACTTGCCCATGCTGGCCGCCTTCTGGAAACAGAACAACCTGTTGTGCTGGCTGGCGACTATAATGTTATTCCACTGGATGAAGATTGCTATGATCCCGGCGCTTGGATTGAGGATGCCCTTACCCAGCCAGAAAGCCGCGCGCGCTTTCGTGCCCTGAAAAACCTTGGTTATCTGGATGCCCAGCGCCAGATAAAGCCGGCAGGCCCCGCCTATAGCTATTGGGACTTTCAGCGCGGCGCATGGCCTAAAGACAATGGCATCCGCATCGACCATTTACTTTTATCAGCGCAGGCCGCCGATATGCTGAAAGATTGCCAAGTAGACCGTGTCCCCCGCGGCAAGGAAAAACCCAGCGACCATACGCCGGTGTGGGTAGAACTGGATTGTTAGAGCGTATTCGGTTTAATTGGTTACAGATCCGCCCACTTCCCCCTACCCAACCACCCCACAGTGTATCCTAGCGGGTGGTTGG
>JAESQS010000045.1 GCA_016765035.1 Kordiimonadaceae bacterium
ATCCGAAACAGACGACTAAACAAACTCTGATTAGTAATTTTTAAGTGAAGCAATCCTATGGGCATAGCAGTTAAAATATGCGGTATCAGCGAAGCCGAACATGCACACACTGCCGCCAATGCGGGAGCTGACTTTCTGGGCTTTGTTTTCTTCCCGCCGTCCCCGCGCAACCTGAGCCTAGACGCCGCGCGTGCGCTGGCACCTGAGCTACCCACAGAGCCAAAACGCGTAGGCGTATTTGTGAGTGCCGACGAGGCTCTTATCACGGGGGCCATTACTGCCCTTAACCTTGATCTTATCCAATTGCACGGCAAAGAAACCCCAGAGGATGCAGCAAGGCTCAAAAAATTAACGGGCCTGCCCATCATAAAGGCTATTGCGGTTTCAGAAGAAGCAGACCTTGCAAAAGCAGACCTGTTTGCGCCCCATGTGGACTATATATTATTTGATGCTAAACCCCCCAAAGGTGCCCTGCTACCTGGCGGCAACGCCGTCTCTTTCCCGTGGCATATTTTGGCGGGGAAAACCCTGCCTTTTAAATGGTTATTAGCCGGAGGCTTAACGCCCGAAAATGCCGCCGAAGCTATTGCCGCAAGTGGCACCGCTGGGCTTGATATTTCCTCTGGTATTGAAACTGCGCCGGGGAAAAAGTCATCGACGCTTATCAAAGCCTTTCTTACTGCTGTAAAAGCGGTTAAGTAAGGCTGCTTTCTGAATAAGCCCTAGAGGCTGACAAAGTCAGGCTAGTTTCCTTGATCTGGCTGGAAATAATGGGCCTGGCTGAAAATAACGGTTTTAAGAGTAGGTAGCGACTATGGCGCGCAACAGTTATCGCACAGGGCCTGACGAAAAAGGTCATTTTGGCATTTACGGTGGTCGGTATATTTCCGAAACGCTTATGCCTGCTGTGATCGAGCTTGAAGAAGAATACCGCAAAGCGCTGAAAGACCCCAGCTTCCTTGCTGAGCTGGATGAGCTGAACCGCCAATATATTGGTCGGCCAAGCCCGCTTTACTACGCAGAACGCTTAACCAATCATTTAGGTGGCGCCAAAATTTACCTCAAGCGTGAAGAATTAAACCACACGGGCGCGCACAAGATTAACCATGCCATTGGGCAAGTCTTGCTCGCCAAGCGTATGGGGAAAAACAAAATCATCGCCGAAACTGGCGCTGGGCAGCACGGTGTAGCCACTGCTACAGTGGCTGCCTTGTTTGGCATGGAATGCACTGTCTTTATGGGCGCTGTTGATATTGAGCGCCAAAAGCCAAATGTATTCCGCATGAAATTATTGGGCGCAGAGGTAAAGTCCGTCACATCCGGCTCATCAACACTAAAAGACGCCATGAATGATGCGCTGCGCCACTGGGTTAGCAATGTGCATGACACATTCTACATCATTGGCACAGCCGCAGGCCCCCACCCCTACCCCATGATGGTGCGGGATTTTCAAAGCATCATTGGCCGCGAGACAAAAGAACAATTGATGGCCCAAGAAGGTCGCTTGCCAGACACACTGGTTGCCTGCATCGGCGGCGGCTCAAACGCCATTGGCCTATTTTACCCGTTCCTCGATGATGCAAGCGTCAAAATGGTTGCTGTTGAAGCGTCCGGCCATGGCCTCGACACTGATAAATCAGCAGCTTCTATCGCCAGTGGCCGCCCCGGTGTGTTACATGGTTTCCGCTCTTATCTATTACAGTATGATGATGGTCAAATAGTGGAGGCACACTCCATTTCAGCCGGGCTGGATTATCCGGGTATTGGCCCAGAGCACGCTTGGCTGCATGAAGAAGGCCGAGTGACATACGCCTCTGCTACAGACGATGACGCACTTGAAGCCTTTCAATTATGCTGCCGCACAGAAGGCATTATCCCGGCGCTTGAAAGCAGCCATGCCATTGCCGAAGCCATGAAGCTCGCCCCAACTTTACCAAAAGACCATATTATGGTCATCAACTTGTCCGGGCGCGGTGACAAAGACATCTTCACAGTCGCGCAAGCACTGGGGGAGGAAATTTAATATGAGCAGATTAAACGCCTGTTTCACTGCCCTGAAGGCAGATAATAAAGCCGCTTTTGTTGCCTATACTCAGGCTGGTGATCCAAGCTTGGAAGTTTCAAGCGCCATCATTCAGGGTATGCCCGCTGTGGGGGTTGATATCATCGAGCTGGGCATGCCCTTTACAGACCCAGCAGCCGATGGCCCCGCCATTGACTGCGCTGCCCAGCGCGCCATTGCTGCTGGTGCAACCATGAAGCAAACCCTTGGCATAGTCACTGAGTTTCGTAAAAACAATGACACGACCCCCATTGTGCTGATGGGGTATTTTAACCCTGTGCATGATTATGGGTGTAAAGCTTTTGCAAAAGATGCCGCCGCCGCTGGGGTAGACGGACTTATCATTGTTGACTTACCCCCCGAGGAAGATGAGGAATTGCGCAGTCCAGCCAATGCTGCTGGCATTGATGTTATCCGGCTGGCAACGCCAACCTCAGATGATGCACGCCTGCCAACCATTGTTTCTGGTGCCAGCGGGTTTGTTTGTTATGTTGCCGTAGCGGGCACAACCGGCGGAAAATCAGCTACTGCTGATAATATCGGGGCTGCTGTTAGACGTATTAAAAAACATACAGCCTTGCCTGTTGCCGTGGGCTTTGGTATCCGCACACCAGAACAAGCCGCTGCTGTGGCGGCCCGAGCAGATGGTGCTGTCGTTGGCACTGCCATTGTGGATGTAATCGCCGCAGGCGTTGACGAAAATGGCACACTTAAAGCTGGCCTAGCAGAAGAGGTTCTGGACTTTACCCGCAAACTGGCGGATGGTGTAAAGGCTGGTACAGAGTAAGACGCGCGTAACGGGAAAGGGTGTAAGCACATGAATTGGCTCACCAACTATGTCAAACCAAAGCTGCAAAGAGTATTAAACCCAAGGGATACACCTGATAACCTTTGGCATAAGTGCAAAAGCTGCGGTCAGATGATCTTTCAGAAAGAATTCGTTGCAAACGCCTATGTCTGCGCGCACTGCGAACACCACGACCGGATGCCTCCTGGTCCGCGTTTTGACACTGTATTTGACGACAAAAAATACACGCTGCTAAAACTGCCCGAAGTTCAGATTGACCCTTTAAAGTTTAAAGACACAAAGAAATATACCGAGCGCCTAAAAATAGCCCGCGCGAATACAGGCGACATTGATGCTCTTAAAGTTGCTACAGGGGACATTAACGGCCAGCCAGCCGTGGTTGCTGTGCAGAATTTCACTTTCATGGGCGGCTCTATGGGTATGGCAGTCGGCGAAGGCATCATTGCTGGTGTGCAGGAAGCCTTAAAGCAACATTTACCCTTTGTCTTATTTGCAGCGTCAGGCGGTGCACGTATGCAGGAAGGTATTCTGTCCCTAATGCAAATGCCGCGTACGACAGTGGCTGTACAGATGCTACGTGATGCAGGCTTGCCCTATATCGTTGTTTTAACAGATCCAACATCAGGGGGTGTTTCTGCCTCTTACGCAATGTTGGGGGATGTGCAAATTGCAGAACCGGGTGCCATGATTGCCTTTTCTGGCGCACGTGTGATCGAGCAAACAATCCGTGAAAAACTACCAGAGGGTTTTCAGCGGGCTGAATATCTGCTGGAACACGGCATGGTAGATATGGTGGTGCACCGGAATGAAATGCGCGCCCAGCTTGGCACTGTGCTTTCAATTCTCACCGATGGCCGCAAACAAAAAGCTGCTGCTGAATAGCGGCGGTGGCGCGGCATGATCAACACCCCCAAAATTGATACAAACGCCAGCGATACAGTGCTCGCGCGGCTTATGGCTTTGCACCCCAAGAAAAGAGACCTGTCTTTGGGCCGTATGCACAGCATCCTTGCGGCTCTTGGCAACCCAGAAAAAAAGCTACCGCCTGTTATCCATATTGCCGGTACCAACGGAAAAGGCTCCACCACTGCAACGCTCCGCGCAATTGCAGAGGCCGCTGGGCACCGTGTGCATGTGTATACATCGCCGCATTTGGTACGCTTTGCTGAACGCATTCGTGTTGCCGGGCAAATCATTAGCGAAGAGGCCCTAACAGAACTATTAGAGCGCTGCGAAATAGCGGCAGGCGGCTCGCCCATAACCTATTTTGAGATTACCACGGCGGCAGCGTTGCTTGCCTTCTCAGAGACACCTGCAGACCTCTGTATTCTGGAAGTTGGTCTTGGCGGCAGGCTTGATGCCACCAACGTTGTAGACAAGCCCGCAGCCACATGCATTACGCCCGTTAGCATCGACCATCAGGACTTTCTTGGGACGACAATTGATGAGATCGCTGCGGAAAAAGCAGGTATCATAAAAAAAGATGTTCCGCTGGTCGTGGGGCCACAATGCAAAGAAGCCAAGCAGGTAATTGACCGGATAGCCGAAGAAAAGGGCGTGAAACCTTACCATTCTGGCCAAGCTTGGCATGTTGAACAGAAGCCAAAGAATGAAGGCTTTCTTTATGAAAATTGGCGCTCGGTATTGGATTTGCCAAAACCTAGCTTGATCGGTGATCATCAAATTGCAAATGCAGCAACAGCCATTGCCCTAGCCCATGCGCAAAAAGCAGTTACCATTCCAGACGCAGCTATTAAAGCCGGGCTGGGCTGGGTACGCTGGCCTGCACGCTTGCAAAACCTTGGGGGCAGCAGCCTTCACCAGCAACTGCCTGAAGGGTCTGATTTATGGCTGGACGGCGGCCATAACCCTGCTGCGGCCAAAGCCATCAAAAACTTCCTGCGAACCATTGACCCCGTAGAACGCTCCGTCACCCTTATATTGGGCATGATGGGCAACAAAGATGTGGCCGGGTACTTGAAGCCATTGGCCAGCCTTATAAACCGGGTCATTGCTGTTAATATCCCCGGCGAAGAGGGTTCTGCCACAGCAGCATTTCTCGCGAGCAAAGCAACAGACGTGGGCATCAATGGCATTGTTGCCAAAGATATAAATGCTGCTATTCAGATGGTCAGCAGCACCGCCCGTCCGGGCCGAACGCCTTTTGTGCTTATCGGTGGCTCACTTTATTTAGCAGGGCAAGTTTTGCGCGATGCTGAAATGTACCCAACCTAAACCTTATCGAATTTTATAAGCATCACCGGCCCACGCGCCCTCCACTAGATCGGATCCGGTTTAGTTAGTTTCATATCCGCCCAGTCCCGCCAGTCCACAGTGTATCCTCGCGGGTGGTTGGGCCAAATAAGTGGCGTGGGCCGGTGATAGTACTAACTAAATAAGACACATCTAAAAAAAGGCACCTGCAAATGCAGATGCCTTTCCTAATCACAAAAATTTAACTGATATTACAGGGCGCTATCGATCCACTGAGATAGCTGCGCCTTTGGTTTTGCACCCATTGTTGTTGCAATAGATTCCCCACCTTTAAATATCAGCATCGTTGGGATGGAGCGCACACCAAACCCTGTTGGCGTTTCCGGGTTCTCATCGATATCCATTTTAACAATGATGATGTCATCCCGTTCCCCTGAAATTTCTTCAAGGATAGGGCCAATCATTTTACAAGGGCCACACCACTGTGCCCAGAAATCAACCAAAACTGGCTTGTCGGATTTAAGAACTAACTCTTCAAAAGTTTCATCAGTTACGGTGAGGGTAGCCATTATATTTACTCTTTTCTATCATGCGCAGGTGCAGACAATCACATCCTGTCTGTGTTCGAAAGCTAAGATAGGTATCCCCCTTCTCAGGGTCAAGGTTTAGTAACGAATGAGTGATAAACCCCCACATATAGTTTATAAGCCCCTTACATTCCGCTACGTGTAAGTGCTTCTTCCATCAAGGTTTTTGGTACTTCCATCAGGAAAGCTGCGTCAGTCCACAACAATGCAGCCCGCACAGATTTGTTGGGATACACGCCTTCCAGCGCCCGCACATAAAGCCCCATTTGGCGTAAATAAACCGGCGCAACAGCGCGCACTTCAGCAGGGGGTGGGCGATTCGTTTTAAAGTCCACAACAAGCACTTCATCCTCAGTAACGACAAGCCGGTCAACTTGCCCTGAAATAGCCCGGCCCGATACAATGCCCGCTATTGGCACTTCCGCTCTGCTGCTTGGCCCAAACAAGGCACCAAAGCTTGCGTCTTCCAGCAACCTGTTTACTTCCTGCCACAAGGCACTGCGTACGCCCGCAGTTAGGTCCGGTGCATTACGCTCTAAAAAGCGCAAAGCGGCTGTCTCTCGTTTATCGAGGGCTAGGTTGGGAAGCCACTCCAACAATGCATGAATAAGCCGCCCGCGCCCATACCGTGCAATCCCGGCCTGCCGCGCATCCGTACGCGCGAGAGGGCTGGAAACCGCAGGTTCTTCTTCTGGCCGTGAGGGCGCAAGAGGTTTAGCTGGCGTTGGTTCCTCAGGCATGAGGCGCGTTAACCAAGAGGGCGGCGCAGCAGGTGCCTGCTTTTCTGTCTGCGGTGCGGGAGCCGGTGGCGGCACCGTCTGGGCCACTTCAAACCGCAAGGCTGTACGCTCGGCACCTAGGGGCGTTTCCGTTGCGCCCAGCCGCTCAAATCCCTCGGCAACAGCCGTGTACCAACAATCATCGCTTGGCTCGTCTTTACCACGCCAACCAGCGACATACAGCCTGTCTTCCGCCCGTGTTAATGCCACATATAAAAGCCGACGATATTCTGAAAGTTGCCGCGCCTTCACTGCGTCTTTCAAACCGTCGATAAACTCAAGCCCTTTGCCGGGTGATGTCCAAAGCGGCAAAGCAGGTGCATCTGGCACACTGCTATCTATCGGTAAAATACGTGTGTCCCGTCCCACATTTGGCAAACCAACAAGGTCAGATAGAAAAACAATGGGTGCCTGCATGCCCTTGGCGGAGTGCACTGTCATAATGCGCACATTGCCCCCGGCTGCTTCCAAATCTCGTTTTATCTGCAAATTGCCCGTGTCTACGCCGTGGAGAAATGCCTGCATAGAGGCTGACGCGGTCAATTCAAACCGCAGGGCTTCCTCCAGCAATTCATCAACCGGGTCGTGAATTTCTTCTCCCAGTCGCGCAACCAGCCGTTGCCGTCCCCCCTTATTAGTCAGCACATGACTAAAAAATTCGAAAGGCGTTTTTACGTCCACACTACTGGCAAGCGCACTCAAATCATGGGCGGCAACGCTGAAGTTTTCTTCCTGCTTTCGCCGCAGCAAAGCCTGCCACAAAGTGCCTTTCCTACCATGAGCCAAAGCCAGCAATGCTTCTTCGCTCATGCCTACAAACGGCCCCTTCAGGACAGTTGCCAAGTTTAAATCATCGCTTGGTAGCAGTGCAAAGCGCGCCAGCGCCAGCAAATCCATCACAGGCAATTCATCTGTCAGCACCATGCGGTCACGTCCCGCAACGGGAACACCAATATACTTAAAGGCCCGCACCAGATGGTCCACAAACCCTGTGCGGCGGCGCACCAGCACTAGAATATCCCCTGCTTCAACGGGTCTGCCGCGCGACTGGAGCATTTCACCCTGTTGCAGCATGGTCCGCACCCGGCGGGCAATGCGCCACGCCGTTCGCTGTTGCGCATCATCGACACTTTCTTGCGTCAGTGGCAAAGCCCATTCTGGCGTGTCTTCGTCTTCCGTGGTACGCGGCGCTTCAAGCGGCCATAATTCCACAAGCCCGGCTTGGCCTTGCCGAATATAATCATGAGCTACATGCTCACCGTCAGGCGTTAAACCTGCGGCAGCCGCGGCCTCATCATCAAACACAGCATCCACAAGCGATAACACCGCCTCACCAGACCGGAAAGACAGGTTGAGCGGTACATTTTTTGCGGGCCTATCTGCGTGCCGCGCTTTGGCAAAAACCCTGTCACGGGCCGCAATAAACTCTTTTGGGTCTGCCCGCTGGAAGGAGAAAATTGATTGCTTTGCGTCCCCCACCGCAAACAAAGTGCGCTGGGCTTCCCTTGCGCCTTCACCAGAGAAAAACTCGCTGGATAAAGCC
>JAESQS010000046.1 GCA_016765035.1 Kordiimonadaceae bacterium
AACTGGATAGCGCCGCATCTGCATGATATACTTCTGCCCCTTCGGCAAGGCCCTGCTCTATCAGCCCTTCAATGCGTTCTTTTTGCGACGCATCAATGATGGCGCTCATATCAATGCATTTATCAAGGCTATGGCCTACGCGCAATTTGCCCATGCGCGTTTTCAGCTTTTTGAAAAACCCTTCAGAAATGCCTTCTTGCACCAAAAGCCGAGATCCAGCGCAGCATACCTGCCCTTGGTTAAACCAAATGGCATCCACAAGGCCTTCTACGGCTCCGTCAATATCAGCATCTTCAAACACGATAAACGGGGATTTACCACCAAGTTCCAGTGTTAGTTTTTTACCAGAACCAGCAATTGAACGACGAATTGTTTTACCAACAGCCGTAGAGCCAGTGAAAGCAATTTTATCAACAGCGCTTTCAACAATCATGGCACCTACATTGCCTTCACCGGTTACAATGTTAACCACACCTTTTGGTAAGCCAGCCTCTTCGCATAATTCTGCAAACTTAAGCGCAGACAAAGATGTAAATTCAGCAGGTTTTAAGACAACAGTGTTGCCCGCCGCCAAAGCAGGCGCAACTTTCCATGCCAGCATCAAAATAGGGAAGTTCCACGGGATAATCTGCCCTGCAACCCCCAAAGCCTCATGTTTTGGAAACTCATCTTCCAGTAATTCAGCCCAACCAGCATGGTGATAAAAATGGCGTGCCACCAGCGGCACATCAACATCGCGACTTTCGCGAATAGGTTTGCCGTTATCAAGCGATTCAATCACTGAGAGGATACGAGAGTGTTTTTGCACGAGGCGCGCAAGTGCATATAGGTATCGTGCCCTGCCATGGCCACCCAGTGCAAGCCATTTCCCTTGAGCGGCTCTAGCTGCTGAGACGGCGGCATCCACATCTTGCTGACGTGCGGCGGTGATATCAGCCAGCTTTTCTCCAGTTGCCGGAGAATATGTTGCAAACTGTTTTGCATCCGCTGGCTTTACCCACTCACCCCCAATATACATGCCAAAAGACGCGTTATTTGCGGCAAGCCATGCATCTGCATTGGCTCGGCTTTCGGCTGCGGGGCTATAGTCCATGCTTTCAAACTTTTCTTTGACGTTCATGATATATCCTTAACCCATTGGGTGACGGTAAGAGGCAGAATAAGAGCCTGTGGCATGATATTCCAATTGACGTTCAAGGTCACCAAGCAAGCTTGATGCACCAAAGCGGAAAAGGTCAGGTGTTAACCAGTCACGGCCTAATTCTTCTTTAATCAAAGACAGATAAACAACAGCGTCTTTAGCTGTTTTGATGCCGCCAGCGGGCTTATATCCAATTTTAATGCCTGTGCGGTCGTAAAAGTCTCTGATTTGGCGGATCATCACTAGGGAGACTGGCAACGTGGCATTAACACCTTCCATCCCGGTGGATGTCTTGATGAAGTCAGACCCTGCCATCATCGCAACCATAGACGCTTTACCAACCTGTGTTAGGTTGCCATGCTCGCCTGTAGCCAAAATAGATTTCATTAAAATAGGGCCACACGCTTCTTTAAAGGCCTTCACTTCATCATACAAAGCTTCCCAATTGCCGGAGAGCACATGACCACGCGTGATAACAATATCAATTTCACGCGCACCAGCCGCAACAGAGCGTTTTATTTCTTCAATCCGCGTTTCGCGCGGTGCAAGGCCGGCAGGAAAGCCCGTTGATACAGCCGCCACAGGTACACCCGTACCGTCAAGAGCTTTTACAGCGGTTTCTACCATCTCATGGTATACACAGACAGCGCCAGTTGTTAGCCCCATATCCGCCATACCAATAGCCTCAAGAATATCCTTGCGCACAGGGCTTGCGGCCTTTTGGCACAAACGCTTCACCCTGCCCGGCGTATCATCGCCAGCAAGGGTTGTCAGGTCAATGCAACTAACGGCTTTAAGCATAAAAGCCAGTTGGCTGTCCTTTTTAACAGACCTGCGCGTGCCTATTGAACTGGTTCTGCGTTCAACAGCGCTCATATTCACACGAATTGCATCCAGCCAACTGGCGTGGAAGGACGTGCCTTGGTTTATTTGTACTTCAGATGACATAATCCGTCCTGAATGAATGAATATTTTAGCCCTACAAACAGAATCTTGACTAAATGGTCAAGAACTGATTTCAGAAGCCTCGTCATTTTTAAACTGCCCAAATGCCAAAAGCATAACACCAGCAATAAGATAGCCCATCGCAACACGATCTACCAGAAGTTCCACGCCGCCTAATTCTGGCATATTCCATGGCAAATACATACCAGAAGACCCAAGCACGGAATGGATGATTCCAAACTTTGTGCATAAAGCCGCCGTAAAGGCAGCACCAGCAGCGCGTGTCATTTTTCGGTCAATAATCCACACCACCATTGAGGCCCATATCAAACTGGTTAAAATATACCCCCGTGACATAACACCAAGCAATATATACCCGTTTACCCAGTCCTGCGATAAGGCTTGCTGTGCCGCTTCGCCAATACGGCCATATAGGTCCGATACTTTAGTATAGCTGTAATTCAGTATGACAGGCACAATTGCAAACAAAAGTGCTGGCGCATGGCGCACATCGCCACCCGTGAAGGTCAAACGCAGTATATCACTGGCCACTACCACCAAAATTGGCTTCAACACCGCAGCAGGAATAAGCTGTGAGGCAAAGGCTATAACACCAAACAGGCCCCCAGCCGTTACAACAAAAGCCGCGCCTAAAGCATAATTTGACCGAGCCCCCATACGTCTATAGGTAGCGTGGCCAAAATATGGCGTTGTTTGCACCACTCCCCCAAATAGCGCCGAAATTGCAGTTGCTACCGCATCTAAGCGCATAACTTTAACAGCATCATAGTCATCGCCTAACACCTTCGCGCCAGCAACCACATTTACACCGCTTGCCGCAATCAAAAGCGCAAAAGGCATGATGATACCAAGGTAATTGGTGACAGAGCCAAACACAGCAAATAGCCCAGCAAGGGTTGGCATTGGCAAGGCGGGTGTAATGGCAGGCATTTCTTTAATCACATAGCCGTCTACGGTCCCCACCCCAGCGATTATATAATAAATTCCTGTGCCGATCACAATTGCAATGATAGCACCGGGTAAATTCATCGGCAGCTTATGGCCCGCTATCAGCGCAAAGGCCATGATTGCGAGGGATAAAATACCTATTTCAGGCAATTCAAAGATGCCGTAAATGGCTTCTGCACCCAACCAAACAGTTGCAATACCCGCCATGGCCCCTATTAGCGCCATTTGCGGCAAGCCGTGCTGCATTATGCGAGAGAAGAATGACAAAATGAATTTAATGCCAGCCATCCAGAAAGTTGCAGCCATGCCCATGATCCATGCCTGATTTGCAGCAGCTTCACTGCCAAGGCTATCAACACCAAGAACATAGGTTGGCCCGACGATGAAAAATGCCATGCCAAAAACAGTAGGAAGGTCAATACCAAGAGGGACACTTGTTAGCTTTTCATTGCCAGTACGGGCTTCTGTTTCCCGCCGGACCCAATACATCAAAAGGTTACCGATTAGGATGCCCATAATGGCGCCGGGAATGATTTTGCCAAATACATACTCGACTGGCATCCCAAAACCGCCAGCCAAAATGCCGGCTAAAACAAACATGTTGACGACAAAATCAAGGAAGAAGGCAACGCCCGCGTTCATATCCCCTGCAAACTGTGAAACCGGCCCACTGCCGCCCCCCAAAATAGCTGTATTTTCTTCGGCCATAGTCTTCCCTACCTAAATTACTAGCATCTGCATTAGATGCAGACCTCCCCAGATGGTTATCTTAATTAAAAGATGTCTTTTTGCGCGCTGGAATGCGTGCACTCTTTTCAAAGTCCCAAAGGCGCATTTCCAGTTCCCATTGAAGTTGCGCTTTTTTACTGCCTTTTAAAAACGCGGCGCACTTCTCATTTTCGCTACCCGGTTTTTTAAGCTGTGCCACACAGTCTGCTGACTTCCAAAGGCTGGTGCCGGGCAAAAAGCTATATGTTAAGGAATTCCGCGATGAATGCCTTAGCTCAAAATAAGGGGCATTAAAGTCTTTATGTAACCGCATATATTCGTGTGTCAAATCAATGCGAGACACGCCTTCGTCATCAGTACTAATGGCATAAGGCACTTCCATGTCGCGGTATAAAACAAGTGGATGATCGTTCCCTGACACACCCAAAATAACATCATTACTGGTAAGATTAATCTCTATCATAATGTCATCATCAAGCAGCTTTTTAATCAGCTTTTCCGCCTCATGCTCGTAGACAACATCAATAGCGTGCCCAAGGCGTTTGGCGTGCCCCAATTCCAGTGCTTGCCACATATGAAACCGTAACTGCTTTGGCCGCACAAGACCAAGCGTTAACTCGCCCGCATGAAGCGTAACATTCTGTTCCCCAAGGGTTTTATAGAGATAATCAATCATCTGCATATGCTGTGTATAGTCGCGCAAAGCAACATGGCCATCTTCCGGTGCCACCAGATTGAGGCCAACCAGCATGTCTTCTGCTGCCATTGCGTGCCAGCCCAAAATAATTTGCGCAAAAACATTGGCAGGTTCTAACGAGCGAATGACTTGGTGCAACAGGCGAATTTCAACGTCACAGCCTACGGCTTTGGCATTTGTGTCGCAGCCAAGGAGTTTATCTTTTTTTGCCAAACCGGTTTTAAGGCGGCCTTTGATGGTTGCCAGCAAAGTTGGCAACGCTGCGCCAAACTTGCCCTCCATCAAAAGCTTATAATCAGCAGCAACATCACCGCTTAATTTTACCCCCCCTACAAGGGGGAAAAGTTCGGGCAGAACAAGGGTTTCCATAAGCTCAAGGTATAATATATTCTGTCGCCCTGCCCTAAGGGCCACTTCGGCAAGGCTGTCGCCAAACCGGGTTGGGGATGTTGCCATATTTGCAAATGTATCAAAAAAATCATTATGGCCTGACCAATTGAGGGTTGGCACATAACTGCGAGTACTCAATGCATTGATAAGCGCCCGGCGTTTATTATCATCAGCTTGTGCTTCAGCGGCGGTTATCCATCCACTATCCGCACAGGTAGCCTCGGCTTTAAACTTAAGGGCTGGTACGGCCATATCTGCGCATAAACCGTCCTCTGCAGCCCATTCGATGAAGGATTCTGCATAAACCGCGCCTGTAAGGTGGCTGTGTAAATCACCGCCTTTTGGGAAGGCTTGCATCAATTGCCGCAAACGGCCATTTTCCCCGGCCCAGGCAAGCGTGGCAGCGGCCTTCCGCGCCTTGAGCGCCAACGAGGGTTCTGCATGAACTGTTGATATAGCGCAAGACACCGCAACTGCGGTAATTAGCAGGCTCTTTAACCCCGTTTTAAGCACGCTCATGTTTTTCTCCCTCAAGACTTGCCCTCCTAACACTTACTGCCTAGGTTGGCGTAACCAAAGCATAAAATTGTATTAAGTATTGTATTAAGTAACGACCGAACAGGGTGCAGCCATGGCAAAATTATATTTCTATTATTCCGCAATGAATGCAGGCAAAACCACCACCCTTCTTCAATCCAGCTTCAACTACCAAGAACGCGGCATGAACACGCTGTTGTTCACGGCTGCAATTGACGACAGATCTGGCCTGTCTAAAATATCATCCAGAATTGGATTGAAAGCTGATGCGCATCTATATGACGCGAATCTTGACCTTTTTGTCAAGATCGCAGATTCCCTTAAAAAGCGACCAATCCATTGCATTCTTATCGATGAAGCGCAGTTTTTAACCCATGAGCATGTGTTGCAATTGGGGTCGGTTGCAGATTCGCTGAAAATACCGGTACTTTGTTATGGGCTACGCACAGACTTTCAAGCAAACCTGTTTGAAGGCAGCAAGTGGTTGCTTGCCCTTGCCGATGAATTACACGAATTGAAAACCATCTGCACGTGCGGCAGCAAAGCCACCATGAACCTTCGCATAGACCAGCACGGCAATGCTGTTATTGAAGGTGATTCTATCGAAATTGGCGGAAATGACCGCTATATTGCCTTGTGCCGCAAGCACTTCAATGAAAAGCTGAATGCGCCCCGTCCTAGCTGAATTAAACCGGATATAAGAGCGTATCCGTTCTAATATGCATCACCGGCCCACGCCTCGCTTACTCTCTTGGCCCAACCACCCCACAGTGTATCCTAGCGGGTGGTTGGGCCAGAGTATAAGC
>JAESQS010000047.1 GCA_016765035.1 Kordiimonadaceae bacterium
CACCAACACAAAGGAAGAGCGCCGCAGCCACAATACCGTGGCTCAACATTGTGAAAATAGCGCCTTCAATACCGTTTACATTCAGCAGGAATATTCCGATCGTCACAAAGCCCATATGCGCGACGGACGAATAAGCAATTAGCTTTTTAATGTCTTCCTGCACCAAGGCAACCAAGGATGTGTAAACTACAGCAACAATTGAAAGACCAAACACAAGCCATGCAAAATGCTGCGTTGCTTCTGGGAACATAGGCAGGCTGAACCGTAGGAAGCCGTAACCACCCATTTTCAGCAAAACACCCGCCAGTATCACAGAGCCACCGGTTGGGGCCTGTACGTGTGCGTCTGGCAACCAAGTATGTACTGGCCACATAGGCATTTTCACCGCGAAGGATGCAAAGAATGCCAGCCACAGCCAGTTTTGCACGTCGGGATCAAAATGGTGTGTCATCAAGGCCGGAATATCTGTCGTGCCGGTTTCCATATACATATAGAGCACGGCTACCAACATCACGACGGAGCCTAGCAGTGTGTAAAGGAAGAATTTAAAGCTCGCATATACGCGCTCAGCGCCGCCCCAAACACCAATAAGCAGAAACATCGGTATCAAGCCGCCTTCAAAGAAGACATAGAAGAGGAATATATCCAGCGAGGTAAACACGCCGATCATCAAAGTTTCCAACACAAGGAAAGCAATCATATATTCCGCGACGCGGTTTTCGACTGATTCCCAACTGGAAAGAATAACGATAGGCATCAAGAATGCCGTCAGCACCACAAACAACATGGAAATGCCGTCTACGCCGACATAATATTTAATGTCGTCACCAACCCATGCATATTGTTCTACAAACTGAAAGTCTGCTGTGGAGTTATCAAAACCAACCCACAGAACAATAGACATGATGAAAGTAATAAGTGTTGTGAAGAGCGCAACAGAACGAATGTTGCGTTTTTCAATCTCAGAATCCTGATGCTTCACAATCATGATAATTGCCACACCGATAAGCGGCATGATTGTCATCAAGGATAGCAGGTGATTTTCTAGAAAAAACATAAATGTGTCCCTGCCCTAATGTCCGTTGCCGCTAATCATGAGCCATGTCACGACGCCAGCGAGGCCAATAATCATGGCAAATGCATAATGATAAACATAACCAGTTTGAAGCTTGCGTGCCCGTGCGGCAATCATCGCAACAGCACCGGAAACACCGTCTGGCCCAAAACCATCGATAATCTGGCCATCACCGCGTTTCCACAATACGCGCCCTAGCCAGAAGGCCGGACGAACAAACACCAAATTATACAATTCGTCGAAGTACCATTTGTTCAACAGGAACGTATAGAGGCCGTCCCATGTCTCAGCGGTGCGTTTGGCGATATCCCGTTTACCCAAGTAAAAATAGGTTGCAAGCAAAAGCCCAAGAACCATCGCCACAAAGGGAGCCGCAACAACAGCACTTGGCACATGGTGCGCTTCGTCCATCACGTCGCCGTTTGCCACAACAATTGAGCTATTCCAGGAGGCTACTTTACCGTGGCCAATGAAACCCTCTTTGAAAATATAACCAGCAAACGCTGCACCAGTAGCCAGTACAATCAGCGGCAAGCGCATAATCCAAGGCCCTTCATGGGCATGGTCATAGGTGTGTGCGTCAGCGCGGCTTTCCCCAAAGAAAGTCATGTAAATGAGCCGCCAGCTATAAAAACTTGTCATTAAGGCGGCTGCAATACTCATTACAAAGGCAAATTCAGACCCTGCCCCATGAGATGCATAGGCTGCTTCAATAATCATATCTTTTGAGAAATAACCAGAGAAACCCGGTACGCCTGTAATCGCAAGCGTACCAATAATCATGACCGTTGCCGTGAAAGGGATCTTTTTAAAGAGACCGCCCATTTTACGCATGTCCTGCTCATGGTGCATGGCATGAATAACCGCGCCTGCGCCAAGGAACAACAATGCTTTAAAGAAAGCGTGCGTGAACAGGTGGAATATGGCACCGCCATATGCCCCAACACCAAGCGCAAAGAACATATAGCCAAGCTGCGAGCATGTTGAATAAGCGATAACCCGCTTAATATCATTCTGCACAAGGGCAACACTGGCAGCAAAGAAGGCTGTCAAAGCACCAACAATTGTCACCACCTGTAAAGCATCTGGCGCAAAGGCATATAAGGGGCTAAAGCGCGCCACAAGAAATACGCCGGCTGTTACCATTGTTGCCGCATGAATAAGCGCTGACACAGGGGTCGGCCCTTCCATGGCATCAGGCAACCACGTATGCAAACCAAGCTGTGCTGATTTACCCATGGCACCAACAAACAGCAGCAAGCCAATAACCGTTAGCGCATGATAGTCATGGCCTAGGAAGTTAAGCGTTGCCGTGCTTTGCGCTTCAATATTGGCAAAAATTTCACTGAATTCAACTGAGCCAAATACTACAAAACAAGCATAGATACCAAGGGCAAACCCAAAGTCACCCACACGGTTCACAACAAATGCTTTGATAGCCGCTGCATTAGCGCTTGGTTTTTTATACCAAAAACCAATAAGCAAATATGACGCTAGGCCCACGCCTTCCCAACCCATGAACATTTGCACAAGGTTGTCAGATGTAACAAGCATCAACATGGCAAATGTAAAGAGCGAGAGGTAAGCAAAGAAGCGCGGCTTGTGCGGGTCTTCTTCCATATAGCCCATGCTATACCAATGCACGAGCGCTGAAACAGTGTTCACCACCACCAGCATGACTGCTGTCAGCGTGTCAACTTTGAACGCCCAATTGAAACTGAGAGTACCCGAACGGACCCAGTCCAAAACATGCACTGAGTAGCTATTATGCAAATAGGCCACATCAATGAAGGCTTGCCACGATAGAATAGCTGCCACACTGACAAGTACTGAAGTCAGTATTTGGCTCCAGCGTTCACCAAGTCGGTGGCCAAATAGGCCAACGATTAAAAAGCCGATAAGCGGCAGGAAAACAATTGCTTTAAACACTGCCTTAGCCTTTCATCTGGTTGATATCTTCAACCGCAATAGAACCACGGCCGCGCATATATATTACAAGGATCGCAAGCCCAATCGCTGCCTCTGCTGCTGCAACTGTCAGCACAAACATGGCAAATACCTGGCCTGTCATATCATGCAGAAAGGACGAGAAGGCCACGAGGTTGATGTTCACTGCCAGAAGCATAAGCTCTACTGACATCAATATAATGATGACGTTCTTCCGGTTAAGGAAGACACCGAAAATCCCGAATACAAACAGGATTGCAGCTACCGTCAGATAATGTCCTAAACCAATATCCACTTGATCAGGCCCTACCCTTTCTTCGTTGGCATGGGAACACCCTTACCAACTTCAACATCAACAAGTTCAAAAGCGTCTTCCGGACGACGTGCTACTTGCGCAGCAATATTCTGGCGTTTCACCCCTGGGCGCTGACGGTGTGTAAGTACAATTGCACCCACCATCGCAACCAACAGGATCATACCCGCAGTCTGAAATATGAAAATAAAGTCTGTGTAAAGAATGCGCCCTAAAGCAGCCGTATTCTCCACCTCGGTCAAAGCAGGTGTTGGGTATGCTATATTCGCAGCAGTATGCGGCCCAAACTCCCATGCAGCACCAAGCGTCGCTAATTCAGCCAGTAATATAAAGCCTATGAGCAAACCAAGAGGCAAATACTGCAAGAAACCCTGCCGTAATTCCACATAGTTAATATCCAGCATCATCACCACAAACAGGA
>JAESQS010000048.1 GCA_016765035.1 Kordiimonadaceae bacterium
GCGTCAGCCACAATGCGGCGCGCAAATGGGAACATAAGGTTTGGTGCCTGAATCAGAAGGAAAGGCTTAAGCGCTTCTTCTGGCAGGTTACGAATACCAAACAAGGAACCGTAAGAAAGCTCAACAACAAAAGCAACTTGCTCGCTGTCATCTTCGCCTTTCTGCGTGGCTTTGGCTGTGATTTTAAGCTCTACTTCGTAGACTTCGTCATTAACCTGACGCACACCAACATTAACGTTTACGTCAATAGCAGGTTTGGATGTTGTTTGTGCCTGCAAGCTGGCAGGCGCATTCGGATTTTCGAAAGAAAGGTCACGAACATATTGTGCAAGGACACCTGCTTGTGGGCCTTCAGCACCTTCAGGTGCCGGGCCGCCAACAGGAGTTTGTGAATTATCAATTTTTTTATCTTCAGCCATTTTTAACTCTTTTTGTTTGTCTGCCGCCCCCCCAGACAAACCGGATAGGCATATATGGGAAGAACGGCTAGCATGGTTTTTTCTATTGAACAATAAGGAAGTGCTAGGAATCAGCTAGATTCGTCAAATTTTCTTGTTTCTTTCGTCAGGTTGGTCGGTTTTGCTGCCAGTTTCGGAATTAGAAGGGTGTTCTCGACTATTGCCGGCATCTTGAAATTCACCGTCAATTATTAAGCCACCGCTATCTTTAACGTGTGGATTAGATGGTGTTTCAGTCTGTTGGGCATCCTGAAAATTGCTCGGCCCTTCAGTCGGATTTGAGTGTCCTGTCGTGCGCATACGCACCACCATTTGGGCAAGTCCAGCTTTACCAAGGAATAGTCTGATGAAAGGAATAAGCAACAAAGCGCCTAGCGAATCGGTAATAAAACCGGGGATAAACAAACAGATACCGGCAATTAGCAGGAAAAACCCGTGGATCAAACTTTCGCCCACAGGTCGGCCTGATTGAGAGGCTGTTTGCATGTTTTTAAGGACAGCCATGCCCTGTAAACGCACAAGCGACATACCAATGCCTGCGGTTAACAGGCATAATAAAACCGTTGGCACAGCGCCAATTTCGCCACCCACATCTATGAGCAATGATAGCTCTATTATGGGGGCCGCTATAAATAAAAGCAGAATCATGAACGCCATTTCTTGTTCTTTCCTTCAATTAACCTTATTTATAAAGGAATTGTGTAAAGCTACTTCAATGGGTAACCTGTCTTACACGTAAAAAATTTATAGATGAGCTAAAATAAAGCTATGTTCCTTGATATCATAATAGTCGCCATGATCGCAGTATTTGTCCTTTTAAGGCTTCGTTCCGAATTGGGCAGAAAAACTGGCAATGAACCTTCGCCACCGGCTGCCAACCGTCAGGCGCATAGTGCAGGCCGAACCATAGATGGCTATGCGGAACCCGCGGATGCGCCTCAAGACGATACGAATGTTATTGATCTTGAGGAAAACCCAGAGCTACGCCATGCATATGCTGATATGCGCCGGGCAGATAACAGCTTTGATCCTCGTGAGTTTCTTGAGGGTGCTCAGGCTGCGTACCGCATGACGCTTGAAGCCTTTTGGGTGGGTGACAAAACTATATTGGGTAACTTGTTGGACAAGTCTGTGCTGGGCCAGTTTGAAACGGCCATTGATACACGAGAAGAAAACGAGCTGACGCTGGATAACCGGCTGCTGGATATTTCTGGCGCTGAAGTCATCAAAGCTGAGATTATCAACAAAGTTGCTGAACTGACGGTGCATTTCACATCCGAGATTGTGGCGGTTACCCGTGATAAAGAGGGGACTGTTATTGAAGGGGATGCCAGCGATGCTGTCGAAACCAATGACAAATGGACATTTGCCCGCACGTTGCGATCAGCTGACCCAAGTTGGACATTGGTTGCCACTCGCGCAGGGTAACAAGTGCGTTTTTTTGTAAATATTTTTATAGGGCTTTTGGCCCTATTTATCTTCCCTGTATTTATCGCCATATTCTTTCTTTCTGGCCCAAAACCGGGTTTGCATTTTGAAATTGTGCCGTTTGCCGATTTGCCCGGTTTTGATGCAGCCTTCCCAGAAGGGGCTTCTGCCACCGGTGGGCTGGTGGCCGTGCAAACCAGCTGTAAAAAAATACTGTCTCTTCCCCAAAATAGGCGGCTACCCGGTGCGTCCATAGGGGGCAGATACCGTGATTGGGCCTCTGCTTGTAAGGCGGTTGAGGGCATTGCAGACTTGGCGCAGCTTAAACGTATGTTGCAACGCCACTTTTTGCCCCTTGAAGTAACACTTGAAGGCAATGCGAGCGGGATATTCACTGGCTATTATGAAGCGCTGCTTAAAGGCAGCTATAGCCGAACTGACCGTTTCAATGTGCCGCTGTATAGCCGCCCGCCTGAGCTTGTGATGGTGGATTTGGGCAAGTTTCGGTCTGACCTTGCGGGGCGGCGCATTGCCGGGTCCGTTAAGAATGGCAGACTAATCCCCTATAAAAGCCGTGCAAAAATTGAAGAGGGTGCCTTAAAAGGCCGCGACCTTGAGGTGCTGTGGGTTGATAGCGCAGTAGATGCCTATTTTCTCCATGTGCAGGGGTCTGGCCGGGTGCTTATGCCCGACGGCAGTTTGCTTGGCATTGGCTATGCGGCACAAAATGGTTTTGCCAACCGGTTGATTGGGCGGCACCTGTTAAAATTGGCGCTATCCCCCGCAAGAAGATGTCCGGGCAGGCTATCAGGGCGTGGCTGGGAGAGCACCCGGATGAAGTGATGGCTGTTTTAAAAACTGATCCGTCTTTTGTCTTTTTCCGGGAGCTAAAAAAAGGCGCTGGGCCGTATGGGTCTGCCAATGTGGTTCTAACGCCCGGCCATTCGTTAGCGGTGGACCGTAAGCATTTGCCGCTTCATGCCCCGGTTTGGCTATCTGCCAGCCACCCTGACCCAATCGCCCCAGCAGAGAGAGACATTGCCTTTAACCGGCTTATGGTTGCCCAAGATACTGGGGGTGCCATCAATGGTGAAATTCGCGGTGATGTGTTTTGGGGCTTTGGTGATGGGCCAGAGGCTATTGCCGGACAAATGGCAAACCAAGGCCGCTATTGGCTGTTGTTGCCAACTAATCTAGCGCTGAAGGCTGTAGGAAAAGCACCACAGATATCATCAGGGGCATCACGACAGGCATCATCACGGGCAACACAGGCTGTTGGGGCGGCACAATGAAGAAAAAACCCCACCAAAAAGCACCGTCAGGTGCCGGTAAGCCTGCGCTTTCCTCATCAGATGAAAAACTGTGGGGGGCAGTCACTAAAGATGTTGAAAAGCTGGGCGACCGCCCGGCAGGTGCCGCTATTCCGCCGCGCCGTATGGTCACCCGGCTTGATAGCGAGCGCCCACTTTCTTCTGATTGGTTTACATCCGCCGCCCCTGAGCCAACCCCCAAAATCGACCGTAAAACCAAACGTAAATTAGCTAAAGGCGCGCAGGAAGTAGACCTGTCTATTGATTTGCACGGCAGAACACAGACGCAGGCATATAGTGTGCTGAAATCATCTGTGGAGGCTGCTATACGCCGTGGCGACAAAACCCTGTTGGTGGTGACCGGCAAGGGCGGGGCGCGTTTCTCGCAAACAGAGGCTGAAACGCCCGTTGCCTACCGGACCCGTGATGACTTTGACCAATTTGGCGGTGTGCTTAAACGCATGGTGCCTGAGTGGTTGAACGGGCAAGAGTTGAAGCCTTTTATTCAGTCGTATGGCCCTGCCTCCAAGGAACATGGCGGGGATGGGGCGCTTTATGTTTTGCTGCGTAAACGCATTCCGGGCAGTAGAAATACGGGCAACAGAAAATAATGACACCCTTTGGCGAAAAAATGCGGGCTTTAAGGCAGGCAAAGGCAGTGAGCCAAGCGCAAATGGCGGCTGCATTGGATGTCTCTCCTGCTTATCTATCAGCGCTTGAGCACGGCAAACGGGGGATGCCGCCATGGGCTTTCATTCAGAAAATCATTCAGTATTTTGAATTAATCTGGGATGAGGCGGAAGACTTGAAAGAGTTGGCGCATTTATCAAAACCAAAAGTAACGCTTGATACATCTGGGCTAGACCCACGAGCGACTAAGGCTGCTAATTTATTAGCGCGCCGTATTGGTCGGCTTACAGGCCGCGATTTAGACCAATTGCTTGCCTTTTTGGCGGCTCCCCCTCGGGTAGACTAAGCTTGTAAGTGGGCTTTTTCGATCAAGAACATATCCGCCCCCGCCCCGCTTACCGTTTGGCCCAACCACCCCACAGTATAGGCTAGCGGGTAGTCGGATAGGGGGCGTGGGCGGATCTGTTCTTAATCGAAAGAGGATACAGTCGCGCGGGCTTCACAACTGTAATACCTCTAATGCTAGACTTTGTTTCCCTTTTGTTCTATTTAAACAATCATAGAAGGTGAAATGGGGTTTTTATGGTTGCATCAGTTCAGACAGTTGCTTTTGAAGGCATCAGGGCCTGCGCGGTTGAAGTGCAGGTGCAAATCTCCAGTGGGCTGCCTAATTTCACCATTGTTGGTTTGCCAGATAAAGCAGTGAATGAAGCCAAAGAGCGTGTTCGGTCTGCGCTTTCAGCCATTGGCATGTCTTTGCCCGCTGAACGCATTACGGTGAATTTATCCCCCGCTGACAGGCCAAAGGAAGGCAGCCATTATGATTTACCCATCATTCTTGCCTTATTGGCGGCCATGGGGGTGGTGCCGACAGATGTGGTGGCAGAGGCTGTTGCTGTGGGCGAACTGGGGCTTGATGCCTCTATTCGCTCAGTTGCAGGTGTGTTGCCTGCGGCCCTTTATGCAAGCGGTGAAGGCGCGGCTTTCTTTTGCCCGGCTGCCTCTGGTGCTGAAGCGGCGTGGGCTGCTGGCTGCGGTATTGTAGCTGCGCCGCATGTGCTGGCGCTGATAAACCATATTCGCGGTAAACAGATACTTTCTGTGCCTGAAGCAGAAATGATGGAAGAGACAGGCACCCAGCTAGATTTGCTGGATGTAAAAGGTCAGGAAGCTGCCAAGCGGGCGCTGGAAATTGCCGCAGCCGGTGGTCATTCGTTGCTGATGATGGGCCCGCCGGGCTCTGGTAAGTCCATGCTTGCAGCGCGTCTGCCTTCTATTTTGCCGCCCCTTACGCCAGAAGAAGCCCTTGAGACCAGCGTGATAGCGTCCATCGCCGGGCAATTGGCTGAAGGCGTGATAAGACGGGAGCGCCCTTACAGGGCCCCGCACCACACAGCCAGCCAAGTCGCCCTTATTGGTGGCGGCGCAAAGGCACATCCCGGTGAAGTTTCATTGGCACATGCAGGGGTGTTGTTTTTGGATGAATTGCCAGAGTTTTCGCGGGCTACGCTAGAAGCGTTGCGGCAACCTATCGAAAGTGGGGAGGCTGTTATTGCCCGCGCGCAAGCCCATGTGACCTACCCTGCCCGCTTTCAATTGATCACTGCCATGAACCCCTGCCGGTGTGGATATATGGATGATAACGAGCAAGCCTGTAGCCGTGCGCCTAGATGCGGGCTTGAGTATCAATCAAAAATTTCAGGGCCGCTGTATGACCGCATGGATTTGTTTGTAGATGTGCCTGCGGTGTCAGCGGGGGACTTGAGCTTGCCACCGCCGCAAGAAGGCTCTGCCGAGGTGGCAGGCCGAGTGGCGGCTGCACGGAATATTCAATATGCACGGTTTAAAGGTCGGGCTGAAAGTGGCCAAGCCCCGACAAATGCCTATGCTGACGGCCAATATCTGGAAGAGATTGCCCAGCTTGATGATATTGGCAGGCACTTGTTGAAGCAGGCGACTGTGCAATTTAAGCTGTCTGCACGTGGCTACCACCGGGTGTTAAGGGTGGGGCGTACCATTGCAGATTTAGCAGGGGAAGAGACTGTTCTTTCGCACCATCTGGCAGAAGCGCTTAGCTACCGCAGGGTAAACAGGAAAATGCTGTTGGGGCGCGCTAAAGCGGCGCTGTAACGGGTGTTTTATTCTGAAGGGCTATGCCTTTACCGCCGTTTATGTTTCATAATGGCTTTATAGAGAGCATCAATTTTAATGGGTTTTGCAAGGTGGTCTGTCATGCCGTGCGACAAACATTCCTCTTTATCCCCTTTCATGGAATTTGCGGTCACAGCAATGATAGGCACGGGGTTTTCATCGGTGAATTTCTCACGAATAAGCCGAGTGGCTTCATAACCATCCATAATGGGCATCTGAACATCCATCAACACAAGGGCATATTCATAATTGCATACGGCCTCCACAGCCTCTCGACCATTCGATGTCATGTCATACTTTAAGTTCAGGGTATCCAGCATGATCTTCATGATGCCCTGATTGATGGAATTATCTTCCACCACGAGTATTTTGATATCGCGGTTATTGTCTTGAATGGACCAATTTTCCGTATCAGAGTTTGTTTTTGAAGGAAGGGTAGGTGACGTGCTCCCAAACCCCCGAGCATTAGAGATTTCATTGTGGACAGTATGAATGCGCTCTTTAGGCAAGCTGATGATGGCTGATGTACCGACCCCAACAACGCTTTCAAGGCGGAAGCTACCGCCGTGCATTTCTATGAAGGATTTAACAAGTGGCAGACCTAAACCTGTGCCTTCATAGCTGCGGTTTGAGCCACTCTCCACCTGTCCGAAGGAGGCCATAGCCACCTCGATTTTATCTTCAGGAATGCCAATGCCTGTATCTCGGATGATGATCTCTAAGCCCCCTTCTGCGCAGGCTTTTTCTTCAATAAAAACTGTGCCACCGGGCTTGGTAAATTTGATGGCGTTAGAAAAAAGATTGATGAAAACTTGCTTAAATCGCCGTTCATCCACATATAAAACTGCGCCGTCTGTGGCTAATTTATTTTTAATTTCTATGCTATTTTCTTCGGACCTGTGGCTGACCAGATCAATTGCTGATGATGCAATTTTATACAGCGGCATAATGCTTGCGCTAATTTCCAGCCCTGTGGCCTCAATTTTCGATAGGTCGAGTATATCTGTAATAATGTCCAGCAGATGTTCTGCGGATAATTTTATATCATCCGAGAATTCAACAATTTGGTCTTCGTCATATTTGCAGGGGCCATTAGAACCCATTAAATCAGAAAAACCGATAATAGCGTTCAAGGGTGTCCTAAGTTCATGGGACATATTGGCAAGAAACTCGGATTTACTGCGGTTGGCAAATTCGGCTTCTTCTTTTGCCGATTGCAATTCTTTGATGCCACTATGTATCACTTCAAGCATGTGGTTAATTTCGACAGTCAGGGTTTGGGTTTCAATGCTTACACCCGTATTTTCTACCCTGACATTATAGTTCTGGTTTTTAGAAATTTTGGAAACGGCTGTTGATAAACCGACCATTGGTTCGGTTACAGATTTATGCATTTTCGACGATATAAAGTTGCTGATTACGATAACGACGGCAGAAACAAACAAGGCAAAAACTATGAGAAAAAAGTGTTTCGCGTGGACATATTCCAAGGTCATTCTTAGGTAGATTTGGCCAATCATTTCATCATCCAGAATGATCGACTGATTTATATCAGCAATACCTGCCCAATAGTTGTATCCTATTAAGGCTGGAATCTGTTCACATAACCTTTGGTCAAATGTTGTTTTTGTATAATTGGCAAAGGCATTTCCCTCCGCATCAAAAATACAGGCGTGGCTAATAGACTGACGGTTTTCAAGCTGCCCTAAAGATTGAAGAGCAGTTTCGGGATCATTGAATGTCAGGGGGACTATGCTGGTTTCGGCCCCTAAATTTGCCCAAACGAGAAGAGTTTGCTTATTCTCGGATTGATCTGCGTAAAAATCATTCACAAAAAAGCTTAAACTGATAAGCATCGTCACCATTATTGTTGTGAGAAAGCTGATACGCTGCAATATATGGGATATGGTTTTGGGCGTTTTTGATGACGAAGGTAGCTGGAGCATAGTTTACTCCAGCTTTTTTGATTTAATAATTGTAGCAAAGCCTGCAAGCCGGGAATTCAGTTTAAACTGGTGCCCAAGCAAAAGATCCTCGCTAATCTCAAAACCGATTTTGTTCCGGAAACTGTTTAAGCTCACGTGGCCGCCCATGGTAATTATGGCGGCATTGCTGCCTACAATCAGCACGCCCTCATCCTGTAACCGCTTAAACAGGCCAATGGCACTGTTGTTACCGTTCATCTGGCTATCATGGGCGATGTAAAGAATATGACAGTTCTGCGAAGGATCATTTTCATCAAATGATACAATATCAATTGGTTTCCCCGCCGACTTTTTACCATCCAGTATGCCGGTTAAGACCTGCTTCAAATATGGGTCATCAAGAATGCAATAGCGGAACACCGGCGCTTCTTGTTTAGCTGGTGTTTGCCATCCAATTAATTTGGGTGCCTGATATAAAATCAGGGCTTTTAATTTAGTTTCTTTTTTAGGCCTGTTGCTGCTGTCGGCTACGGCAGAATGCAAAGGCGCGAACAGAAGCACACACAAAAGATATACAAGTGTGTTTCGTATTCGCCTGTTTGTGAGGCTGCTCAAAATACCCATTGCCAGCCTCCTCTCAGGTGCCAGCGAGTTCGGAGCTGTATACCGTTAAGGTCTTGATGAATGGGTACTAGGAATTCAACGGCCAATCTTTGCCCGTCTAAGGTTTTTCCTTGGAAAAATATATTAAATCCGCTTTGCAAATACACCACTTTACCACCCTGATTGTCAGGGTCGGCAGTGGGCACCAGCATGGAGTTGAGCGCAGGGTCTCGGCCTTTTATACGCCCTGTTGATTTCGCATCAATTTGCAGGAAGGGCGCCAGCCAATCATTCAACTGGTATCGGTACCATAGCTTGGCTTCGATGCTGTTACCTAAGGCATATTCATGAGAGTTTTTGCCCAGCCGTAGCGTGAAATCAAGGTCTGCTCCCCACGCGGATCGTTCCCCACGGTTGATATATTTAATACCGGGATGAAGGTCAAAAGTACCGGAACCAAGCTGCATAGGGTAGGGCAACAGTTTTTTGCCGATGGCAGGGTTTGCCAGAAAGTCAGTTTTGGAAATAGACCCGGTGGGCAAACTTACGGACAAGCTCAGCAAGATGCGTTCTTTATCAAATCCCTTGCGGTAAGCATGGTAAATACCGCCAAGCTTTATGTCACCAAAGCCGCTTGCTGTTGTTGTAAAGGGTGTGCCCATACGGGTGATATGGTCCATGGAGTTATCGCGGTAACCGGCCATTCCCATCAGCGTTAAATCATCTGTTGGTGCATACATCACATGGAACATATGCATTTGCATATCCATGGATGTTGGTGTCACCATATAATTTTGTAAAACATCAGCATTTGAGAGCTTTTGGGTGCCTGAGGCCATGCCTTCCATGGGCATCAACATATAGGTGTAGCCAACCATCCATTCACCGGTCATATGGGTATGGGTGCCAAGAACATTTGCCGGAATTATTTTTTCGTCCAGAAGCGCTGCAAGGTCTAGCTCTTCCAGGTCTTCATCTTGCGCTTGCAAGGCTGTAATTTGAGAGTGGGCTACAGATAAAAATACAAAAAGAAACGCCCTGACTAAATCGTAACGCATCAGCTTGTCCGTTGTTGTTTATGTCCTCCCTTAGACATACCGGCTTTGAGTAAATTATCTCTTAATTGCCTTTATATGGTTGGAAAAAGGCGTGCAGGCGGCACCAAGCCTTTCCTCTCTACTCAGTGAAAGGTGCCGTCACTTCATAACAATAGAGGTTGTTAGCTTTTTAATAATGGGCGTACTGTCCTTGATGGAGCGGGAAATGGTGACTTCCCCTGTCCAAACACCGGGCCAAACACCGGGCCAGACACCGGGCGCAAAGCCTGTGGCTGGTTTTTTTCTGCCGTTATATTGAAGCCAGAATTGGCGGTCGTTTTTTATCGCTACTTTTTGGCGAGAGAAAACAGAGCCGTCTGGTTTGCGGATGACAAGCTGCCATTCATCGCCTTTTTGAGACCCAAAAACCCTGCCTGTTACCACAAGGGCCGGCGCTTTATGTGACAGTGTTTTTGCAGGTGCATCCCACCGTGTTTTAGCGGTTGGGGGTGCTGTGCTTAAAGTTACGGAAACCAGTGCAAAGGGGGAGTAAGCTATAGGTTCAGCCCATAAAGGTGTGGGCTTTGCTGCGTTGCAAGCACTGGTTAGGGGTTGGCCGTCAAAGGGGTCAATGCGGGTGCCGTTTTTGCGTACAGCAAAATGCATGTGCGGATATTCCGTTTGGCCGGACAGCCCAACAGCGCCGATTATTTGCCCGGCTTTTACGCTGTCACCGGGTTTTACCGTGGGGCTGTTTTGTTTGAGGTGGCAATATTGTGTGGTCCAGCCGTCTGTATGTTCAATAAGCAGGCCATTGCCGCATTCTTTGCCTTCTATGGCGTCTTTGCCACGGGCTTTTATGGAAATATCTGGTTCGTTGCTGCGCACGCCTTTCACGGTGCCGCTGGCGGCTGCAAGCACAGAAACACCTGTGCGCATTTGGCCCAAGTCTGCAATGGCAAAGTCTGTGCCTCGGTGGTTGTCCTGCGTTCTGTGCTGGCAGCTATAGTCTGTTTTTTCTGTGCCTTCTGCCCGGTCGCTATACCGGGCAATCCAGCAGCTTTTGCCGAGGGTGCAGGCAAGCGGGAAAGAAAGGCGGATGCCGCCGGCTATCTCAGGCTTGTGTGCTGAACGTTCTGGGGTCTTCTGCTGCGGCTGAGGCATGAGGCCACGCCAGAGCAGCGCTGTAACCAGCGCTATTATCAACAATAAGATGCTATACCGTAACCGCATATTTAAAGCGCCTTTATTCCCGTTGACGTTAGAGTATCAGCCCTTATGGTGCCTGCAAGATAAATCAGGAGCGTATAGTTTATGGAGTGGTTCATCACTATGCTCGGTTTGCCAGAGGCTGTGGGCCTTGTAGATGTCACGGTGTTGGCGGTGGCGAGCTTTTTTGCATCGATGCTGTCGGCTGCTGCGGGTATTGGCGGCGGCGTTGCCTTGCTTGCTGTTATGGCGCAAATTTTACCGGGGCTTGCCATTGTCCCCGTGCACGGGGCGGTGCAGTGGGGTTCAATCGCAGGGCGTGTGGTTTTGCTGCGGGCGCATGTTAACTGGCAGTTGGTGCTATATTTTCTGGTTGGTTCTGTGGTGGGGGCCTTCATTGGCGGGCAAGTTGTTGTCTCGCTGCCTGTTGCATATATTCAGCTAATTCTTGGGGTGTTTATTCTATATTCAACGTGGGGACCAAAGCCTAAACTTGAGCGTGCGAACGAGAAAGTTTTGTTGGTGTGTGGGCTATTGTCTACCATCCTGACGATGTTTGTCGGGGCGACGGGGCCTTTTGTCTCCGTGGTGTTAAAGCGCATGAATTTGGGTAAATTTATCCAAGTGGCAACCATGTCAAGCTGTCTTGTGTTCCAGCATTCAGCCAAAGTTGTGGTCTTTGCATTGCTGGGTTTTTCCTTCGCGCCTTATGTGCCGCTTATTGTATTGTTGGTGGCGGTGGGCTTTGTCGGCACTGTGATAGGGCGGCAATTGCTTGACCGCATCAGCGAAGCATTATTCACGAAAATACTCAGTGTGGTTTTAACCCTGCTGGCCGTAAGGCTGCTGTGGTTTGCAGGCAACCAATTGTTGGTTGGGTAGGGGCGTAAGCGAGAGGAGTGGGCGGATATCTAACTAAAACAGATACGCCCTAAGTCTGATGAAGCTTAAGGGCGGTTTGCTTTTTCCGTAAGGCCGGAAAGGCCTTCGCGGCGTGCCAGTTCCTCAGCCACATCAGCCAACCCAAGATCGCGGGCTTCAAGCAACACCATCAAGTGGAACAGAAGGTCAGCGGATTCTTTAATCAGCTCGTTATTATCATCTGCCGCGACTGCCATGGCAGTTTCAACAGCTTCTTCCCCGACCTTTTGCGCAATCTTTTTGTCGCCTTTGGCATATAGCTTGGCTACATAACTGCTGGCAGGGTCTGCCTTCTTGCGGTCAGCCAGTAAGGCTTCTAGCTGCTCTAGCGTTTTCCATTTTTGATCCATTAGATCGCCTCCCTTACTGCGATGCCGCCGCGCCGCATATGGGCTTTGGCTTCTGCGATAGAATACTCACCAAAATGGAAAATGGAAGCAGCAAGCACTGCTGATGCGTGGCCTTCTTTTACGCCGTCGACCAAATGGTCTAGCGTTCCAACACCGCCGGAGGCGATGACAGGCACAGAAACACTGTCTGCAATTTTGCGCGTAAGGGCCAAATCAAAGCCTTCACGGGTGCCGTCGCGGTCCATGCTGGTAAGTAGAATTTCACCTGCGCCAAGCCGGGCAACTTCTTTGGCATATTCAACGGCATCAAGGCCCGTTGCGGTGCGGCCCCCGTGGGTGAAAACTTCCCATTTCTCGGGACCAACCTTTTTGGCGTCCACTGCTACAACAATGCATTGAGACCCAAATTTGTTTGAAAGTTCACCCACCACAGCCGGGTTGTTTACGGCTGCTGTCATTAAGGACACTTTGTCGGCCCCTGCCAGCAGTAGTTTGCGCACATCATCTTCTGTGCGTACACCACCGCCTACTGTTAGCGGCATAAAGCATTCTTCCGCCGTGCGCTGGACAACATCCAGCAAAATATCGCGGCGGTCAGAGCTGGCAGTAATATCGAGGAAGGTAAGTTCGTCAGCACCCGCAGCGTCATAAACGCGGGCTTGCTCTACTGGGTCTCCTGCGTCGATCAAATCAACAAAATTCACGCCTTTTACCACGCGGCCATCTTTGACATCCAGACAAGGAATGACACGGGACTTGAGCATCACTTTGTCCCTTCAGCGATATCAAGCGCTGCTTTTAGGTCCATACCGCCATCATAAATGGCGCGCCCGGTGATAACGCCTTCAAGGTTGCCGCACTGCACAACCCGTTCAATGTCAGACAGGTCTTTCACACCGCCGGATGCAATGACAGGAATGGACACCGCTGCGGCCAGTGCAGAAGATGCTTCTGCGTTTACGCCTGTTAGCGTGCCGTCGCGGTCGATATCAGTGTGAATAATGGCGGCAACACCAGCGTCTTCAAATTTGCGTGCTAAATCGGTTACTTCAAGCGTGCTAACTTCTGCCCAGCCTTCTACGGCGACCATGCCCGCTTTGGCATCAATGCCCACAGCGATTTTACCGGGGAATAATTTACAGGCTTCTTTCACAAGGGCCGGGTCTTTTACGGCCAAAGTACCAAGGATAAGCCGCGAGAGGCCCGCCTCTAGCCAACGCTCCATTGTGGCGATATCACGAATGCCGCCGCCAAGCTGTGTGGGTACATTTGTGGCTTTTAAAATTGCTTCAACAGCGGCTGCGTTTACAGGTTCCCCCGCAAAAGCGCCGTTTAAGTCCACCAAATGTAGCCACTTGCAGCCCGCTTTTACAAATTCAGCGGCTTGGGCTGCTGGATTATCGTTAAATACTGTGGCTTCATCCATTGCGCCTTTGAACAAGCGCACACAGTTGCCATCTTTCAGGTCAATTGCTGGGTAAAGTGTAATCATGGCCGCCACTCCAAAAAGGCTTTGAGAAACTTAAGGCCAACGGCCTGACTTTTTTCCGGGTGAAACTGGGTGCCGATCATATTGTCAGCACCAACAACCGCTGTTACTTGGCCACCATATTGGGTGGTGCCTAAAAGCGCCGCGTCTGCATTCAGTTCCATATGATAGCTGTGGACAAAATAGGCGTGGTCACCGGGTTCCAGAACACCTGCCACCGGGTGGTTGCGCCCCGCGTCCGTTAGGGCAACATCATTCCAGCCCATATGCGGAATTTTTAAACTGTTGTCGCTGGGGCGCATGGCGCGAATGGCACCCTCTATCCAGCCCATACCTTTATGTACGCCAAATTCATGGCCTTCCATGGCCATCAACTGCATACCAACGCAGATGCCGAGGAAAGGCTTCCCTTCAACGCGGACTTTTTCCTGAATGGCATCACGTAAACCATCGATAGCGAGCAGCCCGTTGCGGCAATCAGCAAAGGCGCCAACGCCGGGCAAAATGATCCTGTCGGCGGCGCGTACATCGTCTGGCTTGTCTGTTACTTTGATTATGCAATCAAGGCCAGCATCACGGGCAACGCGCGCCAGTGCTTTTTCTGCCGAGCGCAAGTTGCCTGAGCCATAATCAATAATGACAGCAGTTTCTGCCATGGGGATACTCCTGAAACACGTTGGAGATTACGCCGGGGGTAAACCCCGGCATAGACTAACTTATACACCAGCCTTAAAGGCTACCACCCAAGGTACCCTTGGTGGAAGGAACAGCATCAGCTTTGCGCTGGTCAATAGTGGTTGCAGCGCGCAAAGCCCGTGCGGTGGCCTTGAAACAGCTTTCAATAATATGGTGGCTGTTGGTGCCATACAGGTTTTCCACATGCAATGTCATGCCTGCGCCAAAGGCAAAGGCCCGGAAAAACTCTTCAAAAAGTTCCGTATCCATATCGCCGATTTTTTGACGCGGGAAATCAACATTCCATACAAGGAATGGCCTGCCGGAAATATCCATTGCGGCACGGGAAAGCGTCTCATCCATGGGGATATAGGCATTTGCATAGCGTGTAATGCCCAGCATATCGCCTAGCGCCTTTTTGATCGCTATACCAATCACGATGCCCACATCTTCCGTGGTGTGGTGCCCATCGATGTGTAGATCACCTTTGGCCTGTACTTTCAGGTCCATCAGGGAGTGGCGAGACAGTTGCTCTAGCATATGATCAAGAAACCCAATCCCTGTCTGAACGTCATAAATGCCGTTCCCGTCAAGGTTCAGTTCAACGGAGATTTCCGTTTCTTTGGTTTTTCTTTCCATGGCAGCTGTGCGCATGTCTCATACTCCTAAGTGCTTAGGTGACCAGCATATGGCCAACTGAAGCCAGTATTTAGCCAACTTAAGACAGAGCATCTCAAGGCAGGCCTCATGTTCATAACTACAGCGTTTAAGGTTTCTGTTCGCACTACGCAAGGATTTAAACGTTACTTTTGGGCGATTCTTTGGGCGATTTCGGGCGTGTTTATCTATAGAGCCGAAGGCACACTCTTTAAATAACCACATTTAAAGGCATGTCTTTCGTAAAATGATGGTGATATAAGTTTTGGCCTCATCGCGCTTGTAACAATAGTCCGTGCTGCATATATGCTGGGCATAGAGACACTATTAAGAACAGGAATTTCTGGTCTATGACACAGTTCAACAGTGAATTGCCCACGTGGCACGCAACCACCATTTGCAGTGTACGCAAAGACGGCAAAGTGGTTATTGCCGGTGATGGGCAAGTGTCCGTGGGGGACACGGTGATGAAAGCCAACGCCAAAAAGGTTCGGTATTTGGGTGGTGGCAAGGTTATTTCAGGCTTTGCAGGGGCCACGGCAGATGCCCTTACACTATTTGAACGGTTGGAAGCTAAGCTTGAACGGCACCCCGGCCAGCTTGCGCGGGCATGTGTTGAGCTAGCCAAAGATTGGCGCACAGATAAATACCTGCGGCAGCTTCAGGCGATGATGATTGTGGCAGACAAAGAAACCAGCCTTGTTGTTACAGGTAATGGTGATGTGCTGGAGCCTGAGCACGGCGTAGTGGCTATTGGCTCTGGCGGTAATTACGCGCTGGCGGCAGCACGTGCGTTGTATGACCAAGACTTGTCGGCGGAAGAAGTAGCCCGCAAAGCTATGGCTATTGCCGCAGATATTTGTGTCTATACGAACGGCAATATTGTTGTTGAAGTGATGGACACCATTGATGGCGCAGAAGACACCGCTTCGGACACTTCTGGCGACACCGTTGACACACTAGAATCCAAATAATCAGGACCAAGACCCTATGAGTAGTTTTTCCCCCCGCGAAATTGTTTCCGAGCTAGACCGGTTTATCATTGGCCAAAGTGATGCCAAAAAAGCCGTTGCTGTTGCCCTGAGAAACCGCTGGCGTCGTCAGCAGCTTGAAGAAGACATGCGCGATGAAGTTTTGCCAAAAAACATTCTTATGGTTGGGCCTACAGGTGTTGGTAAAACCGAGATTTCCCGCCGCCTTGCGAAATTGGCACAAGCGCCTTTCATTAAGATTGAAGCCACCAAGTTTACTGAGGTTGGTTATGTAGGTCGTGATGTTGAGCAGATTATTCGGGATCTTATCGAGACCGCTATTCTGATGGTGAAAGAAAAGAAACGTAAAGAAGTAACTGCCAAAGCTGAAGTGAATGCTGAAGAGCGTGTTCTTGATGGCCTTGTCGGTTCATCGTCCAGTGAGGCAACCCGCCAAAAATTTCGTAAAATGCTGCGAGAAGGGGAGCTTTCCGACAAAGAGGTAGAGCTTGACCTGGAAGATACCAGCAACCCCTTTCCACAAATGGAAGTACCGGGTATGCCGGGTGCCAGCATTGGCATGATGAATATTGGGGATATGTTCGGCAAAGCCATGGGTGGCAGAACCACTAAGAAAAAACTAAAAGTTTCAGAGGCTTACGACATTCTTATCATCGAAGAAGCAGATAAGCTTGTTGATGAAGAAGCCAGTAACCGTGAGGCCATAACGCTTGTGGAGCAACATGGCATTGTCTTTCTGGATGAAATTGACAAAATTTGTGCACGGCAGGATGTCCGCGGTGGCGATGTAAGCCGCGAAGGTGTGCAGCGCGACTTGCTGCCGCTTATTGAAGGCACCACAGTGTCTACCAAGCATGGTGTTATTAAAACTGACCATATCCTCTTCATTGCGTCTGGGGCGTTTCATTTGGCTAAGCCATCTGACCTTTTGCCTGAACTGCAAGGGCGCTTGCCTATTCGTGTTGAATTAAGCGATTTGAACGAAGCAGACCTGAAGCGCATTTTGACAGAGCCTGATTATAGCCTTATCCGCCAGTATGTTGCGTTGTTGGGTACTGAGGGTGTTACGCTTGAATTTACAGATTGTGGTATTGATGAAATTGCCCGTATTTCAGCCCACTTTAATGAAACTGTGGAAAATATTGGTGCCCGCCGTTTGCATACTGTGCTTGAAAAAGTGCTTGAGGAAATTTCTTTTACGGCAAGCGACAAGTCCGGTTCTAATGTGACAGTTGATGCAGCTTTTGTTAGCAAACATATGGGTGCGCTTGGCAAGGAAAGTGATCTTTCCAAATTTATACTCTAGATTTCATACAGACAAATATACTTCAATAGATAGTTTTAGGGGACGACCCATGGCCTATGATCCGACCAATATTTTTGCGAAAATCCTTCGTGGTGAAATCCCTTGTGACAAAGTGTATGAAGATGAGTATGCCCTAGCGTTTCATGACATTAACCCGCAGGCCCCTGTGCACACGCTGGTAATCCCCAAAGGGGAGTATGTGTCTATGGCTGACTTTACAGCAGACGCCCCTGCCGAGCTTATCACGGGGTTTTTTAGGGCAGTGGGCAAAGTTGCGGAGGAGCTTGGGCTGGTGGAGGCAGGTTACCGTACGTTGGCGAATGCCGGCACAAACGCCCATCAGGAAGTCCCTCATTTGCATATCCATATATTTGGTGGCAAGCCGCTTGGCCCGATGCTCGATACGCAGTTTTCTAGCTAGGCTATATCTGGCGCAATAAGCATCACTTGCCCGCCCCTCCTTTCCAGTTATTTGCCCCTATTGCCCGATAGGGTACATTTGGGATGATTAGGCAGATGGTAAGCGGGGCGTGGGCGGATCTGTAACGAACGAAAGTGGATCCGACCTACTTTACAGTTTTGATTTTTGATTCGGTGGGGCTTTTAGTTTTACGCCATGTTGGCTTTCCCACCCTATGGCCCCCTAAAAACTGATATTTTTAATACTTCAATTAAATCAGGGTGTTATGCATAGGTTCTGTGCTGCCTCCCCCCTGTTTTTACCCTTATGAGCGATTGGAAAATTGCAATTTTAGTTAAATTGCGCCATTCTCATTACAGGTGGGTAAAATTAATTAGGTACTATTGGAGATACAATGAATAAGCGTTTTAGTCGGGTCGCAGGCCTACTTTGCAGCATTGCAATTGGGGCAACTGCCGTACAGGCTGGGGAAGCCGTTCAGTATGAAGGCACGTGCCTAGCACCGATTGCCAGCTTTAAGACAGGGTTGCCTGCTGTAGAAAGCAAGGCGGACATACCTGTTGAAGAAAAAATGATTAATGCAACAGCGACCTTCCGGGA
>JAESQS010000049.1 GCA_016765035.1 Kordiimonadaceae bacterium
CTACATTCCATTTGGAACGCGTTGCAGGTGGCAGATGTCAGCTCTATGGTGCGCAAGCAGCAGGTCATGGCAATTGTAGGTTCTCATCCGCTTCAGCCTGTAATGGTTCAGCGGCGTGTGGATAACGCTGCTGTATTCGAAACCTTGCTGGATGCTGATGTGAAAGTTTCCGGTGCATGGCTTTCCGGGTATCTGGAAGAATTCTTCGCTGCCCGTATGCTTTTTCTTGCGCCCAGCATGGAAAATGATTCGTCTATTGCTTCCAGTATGAAGGTTAGTGCAGCCAGTATTTGTGATGAGATTTTTGATAAATTTGATCAGAAGCTGGGAGGGCGGCAGCGGAGTTCTATTATATTGGAATTTAGCATTTTAGAAGTATTGGCCAGTCAATCACAGTATCAAGCTGCGCGTGTGAAAATTGATGGGCTAGGCTATAAAACGGCGGTGTGCGGCATAGACCCACGCATTTTGCTTTGGATGGACTATTCCACATTGCCATCAGACTTTCTGAAGCTTAGTTGCCCTGTAGAACCCGCCGCATTATGGCTGACGAGCGATACGGAAACGCAGATAAAAAAAGCTATTCAGAAAATAGGCCGTGCGCGTGTGGTGTGGGATAATTGCGCAACTCAAGAGAATATTGAGTTAGGTCAGCGATTGGGCATCACGCTTTTTCAGGGCGATGCAGTAGACCCTCCTTCCCTTCCCTAGGGTAAAGGATAATCAACCCCATCCTGCTTGTTTGCGGCTGGGCCGGTGATGCAAATTAATCCAGTTATGATCTAGGGCCGCAACCGTTCAAGCTTGGTTTTTACTGTGGGGATCTTTTTGCCAGAATTCGCTGCAGCGTGCGCCGGTGCATGTTAAGGCGCCGTGCCGTTTCAGAAACATTTCTGTCACAAAGCTCATACACTCTTTGGATATGCTCCCATTTTACCCGGTCGGCAGACATGGGATTTTCTGGTGGTGGCGGTGTCTGGCCTTGTGTCATCAGAAGCGTGTTTGCAATATGATCAGGGTCTGCAGGTTTTGCCAGATAGTCAACAGCGCCTGCTTTTACTGCCGATACAGCGCTGGCGATATTGCCGTAGCCTGTTAGAATAATGATGCGCATGTCATGCTGTATCTGGCGCAGCATTGGCACAAGGTCCAACCCGTTTCCGTCCTCAAGGCGCATATCCAAAATAGCATAATGGGGCTTATGCTCAGCAGCTAGTATGCCGCCTTCTTCTGTGCCTTCAGCGGCAAAAACAATAAAGCCTTTCCGCTCCATGCTCAGGGTCAACCTGTTGCGAAATACTTTGTCGTCTTCAACGATAAGCAACTTCTTTCCAGTCGGGTCTGGGACCGCATCATTCATGGGCTGTTTCCTCTTCATCAAAGCCGTCATCTGCTATCGTGGGCATTAAAATATCCCGTGGCCAAACCATCTCAATGCAGGCACCACCCAGTTTGCTTGCGCTGAATGTAACTGTACATCCCGTGCGCTCAAGCAGTGTTTTGGCGATGAACAGCCCCAACCCAAGCCCACCATCTTTACCGGGGGTTGGTTGGCGGGTTGTCACATAGGGTTCGCCCAGCCGTTTGAAAATTTGTGGGTCAAAACCAGGCCCATCATCTTCGATTATTATAGTCAGTTTTTCATCGCCGACAGTGGTGGTGATACAAACTTCAGAGACTGCAAACCCAGTGGCATTTTCAATGATACTTCGAAATGCGTGTATTTGTTCAGGCATACGGTGGAGCTTAAGGGCTTCATCCCCTACGCGGTGATAGCGAATGCAGGGCCCCCGCTCTTCATGGGGGGCTGCGGCTTCTCGCAACAGGGCTTCAACATCCATGATAGTGAAATGGTTGCTGTCGCCAGCGCGCCTGTTTTCGCTTAATTCGGCCAAAATGTCCCGACACCGGCTTATTTGGTCCACAATCAGCTCAAGGTCTGTGCGGACATTAGCGTCTCCATCCCATGTTTTAAGCAGTTCGTTTGATACAAGCATAACAGTGCCAAGGGGCGTGCCAAGCTCGTGCGCCGCCGCCGCTGCCAGTGTGCCTAGTTCTGCAAGCTTTTGCTCCTGTGCGAGCGCCGTTTGTGTCGCAGATAGGGCTTGGGCGCGTTCACGGCTTTCTTTACCAACACGCATCATATAAAGCGCCAGAAAAATGAGCGTAATACAGAGGCTAAACCAGACACCCAGTAAAAATAATGTATCAAACTTTAGAGGTGTGCCTTTCCACGGTAGGGGAAAGGGCGTGAAAGCCAGCGAGGTAAGGAGCCCTATAGAAATAAGGATAAGCAATTTGGTGCTGCGCCCAGCCAACATGGTTGCAGAAACACTGGGCGGGGCCAGCATCAAAACTGTAAAGGGGTTCGACAATCCGCCTGTTAGAAACAGAAGTACCGCTAGATGAATAAGATCAAATGTCAGGTGTGCTGTAGATTGAGCATCTGTCAGGCGTGTGTTGGTGTCCACTCTCAGCGCAAACCAAAGGTTCAAAAGGCCAGAAGCCATAATGGTTGGTAGGGTGAAGCCAGGTTGGACATCAAACTCTAATAAGAAATGCACAACGGCTAAGGCAAGAAGTTGGCCGCCAATTGCTAGCCAGCGAATAAGCACAAGAGTGCCAAGTCGCACCCCGCCAAGCTGGGGGTGTTCGGTGTCTGTGAAAGCAATATTGTTGCTGCGGGTCGTGTCAAAAATCATTTTAGAACATCAACAATCAAATAAAACCAAAGCATCATCAATAGAATTAGGCTTAATCCATATGCCACCAAAACCACAAGCCAAACCGAGCGCATATCAGTTGCAGTCAATTTGGCTCGGCCATTTTCAGGGCCAACCCAAGCAAGCTTGTTTTTGCCTTCCAGCTTGCTTTCAATCTTCCGCTGAAATGAAAGCCCAAGGCCTGTGGCAACAATATTCAGAGGAATAAAGTGGCTTCTTGGTAACTTCATTCCCTTTTTTGAAAAGCCTTTAATTGCAAGAAGGTTGGTCTTTGGTAAATAATAATGGGCAAGCGCCAGTAACACTGAAATGACGATTGTAACAGGCAGGGTTATAAGCTCGTAGGCAAACCTGCTGTAGGCCAAAAAAGGGCGGCGAGACACACCGTTTTTAATGGTATCTCCCAGAAGCCCTTGCAAAAAAAGAAGCGGCAGTAACAGGGCAAACCCCCAAGCACAAAATACAAATAAATTGGGCGCGAATTGGCAGCCAAACTTAAGGATAATCCTTTGTGTGCTGTTTTGTGCTGTGCCGTGGGGGTCTATGGTATGGGCGTCATTGGCCAGCTCTCTGCCTGTTTGAGTATGGCGCAGCCACCCCTTTTTTTGGCCGAGAATAGGTATAAGCGCCAAGAGCGCCACCGCTGTGCCGGCAGAGGTGCTTTTGGCAAGCTGATTTAAAAGGGTACCTAGTAAATATAAAAGCGGCAGGCAAAGCAGTAATGTTGCAAAGCCCCGCGTTTTTAAGGCGCTATCAGACCTGCCCGGCCTGTCGAGTTTTGTATCTATGCCATTTGCAATAAAGCGTAGGGCAACGTTCAAGTTCGGAATTTTTCCGTTCAGGAAGCCACCAATAGCAAGGTCTATAAAAATAGCGGCTAAGGCTATGGTCGACCAATATAGACTGACAGGACCGTCAGCAAAAACCTGCATTATAGAGCTGTTAATAAGTGGCCCCTGCATCTTCCAACAGCTTTATAAAGCGTTTGCTTCTACGAATGACTGCATATTCGAGTGCAGTTTTCCCGGTCAGGTCTTGTACGTTCGGGTCGGCGCCTGCTTCTAGCAGTATTTTCACTGCTTTATATTTGCGGCCCCGCACGGCTTTCATCAAGGCTGTTTCTTGGCCAATGTCTGCTGCGTTGGCGTCCGCTCCGTGGCTTAGTAGAAGCTGCATCATCGGGATATCTCCAACAACAGCGCGCTTCATCAGGGCAGTTTCGCCCCGTTTTCGGTGTGCGAGGTCAGCTTTTGCTCCATTTTCAAGAAGCATCTTCATCACATTAAAGTTCGCCCCTTCTGCGGCAATGATAATGGCTGGAAGCCCACTGCTGCGCATACGCGTGTTGGGGTTAATGCCTTTGCCTAGCAGCTCTGCCAGCTCTATCACATCTGCTTTTTCTACAGCTTTCAATAGGTCAAGCTGGGGTGATGCAAGAGTGGCTGGTGTGAATAGCGCAAAAAGAGCAAGGCCAATAAATAAGGTGATTTGGCGTGTAATAGATTTCATAAGGGTTCCAACCATGGGCAGTGATCAATTATAGGGCATAATGTCACGTTGAAGGCTATTGCCCGTGACATGTGCGCCCCATATTTCTATAACCATAGCAAGATCACAAGCCCTAAAGCTGATTTAGGGCCGATTAGGTCGATCATTTTTTGGAGAGGGCGTATGAAACAGGTCCGTATTTTTTCTTGGGTTGCGGTTTTTGTGGCGGCATTATTTGTTGGCTACAAGTATTTTAATGCAGCAGATGAGCAGGCAAGTGGCCCCGGAGGCCCTTTCACTTTGACAGCGCATACGGGCGAAAAAATGTCCGATACAGATTTTCGTGGCAAATATATGCTGGTGTATTTTGGCTATAGCTATTGCCCGGATGTGTGCCGTGTGGAGCTGCACAAGCTAACAACCGGACTGAAACTGTTAGAAGAAGAAGGCTATGACATAAGCCCTATCCAGCCGCTTTTCATCTCTGTGGACCCTGAGCGGGACACAGTCGCTGAGCTAGCGGACTATATGCTGGATTACCATGAAAACCTGATTGCCTTAACCGACACCCTTGAAGAAATTGCAGATGTAGCGCGGGAGTACCGGGTTTATTATAAGAAGCGTGTTCAAGATGGCATCGAGGGCTATTTGATGGATCATCAATCATATATCTTTGTGATGGAAAGGGATGGCCGCTATAGTAGGTTGCTGACATCGCGCGATACACCACAAGATATTGCTGATGTATTCAAGCCAGTTTTGAAGAAGCTGGAGAAAACGGGCCGCTGAAAACCGGTAGCTGATAGGCCGCCCACAATAGCTGGCATTAACGAGTAGACTGTCTGACTATGGCCTTTTGGAAAGAAAAAAGTCTCGCTGAAATGAACCGCCAAGAGTGGGGATCATTATGCGATGGTTGCGGTAAATGCTGCTTGCATAAACTTGAAGATGAAGACACCGGGGAGATCCATCACACGGATGTTGCTTGCCGGTTTTTAAGCACGGAAACATTGCGCTGCGGTAAATATATGACCCGACAACGCTATGTGGGTAACTGCGTAGTTATGAGCGTGGACCTGCTTGACCAATTGCCTTGGATGCCCAGCACCTGTGCTTACCGCTTGTTGTATGAAGGGCAGCCTTTATTCGAATGGCACCCCTTGGTTAGTGGCGATGCAACCACTGTGCAAACGGCGGGGCATTCTGTGAAGGGCCGCACGGTAGACGAGCGGGATGCGGGTGATTTTGAGGATCATTTAGTTGATTGGCCTGCATGATAACAAGCTGCGTAATGAAGATCAGCGAGAGGGCGCTCTGTGGCTGAAGCCTTAAGCGTTGAATTGGCAGGTGAAAGTGTGCCTGTTACCGTGCGCCGTAATGCTCAGGCCAAACGCCTTATTCTGCGGGTTGATAAAACGACTGGTGAGATAAAGCTAACGTTGCCAAAGCATGTGGGTATGCGCGCGGCAACAAAATTCATATACGCGAACACAACTTGGTTGCTGGACGAACGCCAGTTACTAACCCCCAATAAAATCATCGCTGACAGCAGCCTGCTACCGTTTTTGGGCGACGAACAAACCGTTGTTTTCACGGGCATTGCGCCGCGCAAGGTTGTGCATGAAGGGGAGCAGTTGATGGTCGGGGGGCCTACAGATATGGCAGGCAAGCGCCTTGAGACTTGGCTGCGGGCCCAAGCAAAGGAATTATTAACCGAGCGTGCCGCCTTGCACGCGGAAAAGCTGGGTACAAAGTTCAAGCGCGTCAGTATTGGGGACATGAAAAGCCGTTGGGGCAGTTGCTCCTCCACAGGCACGCTTCGTTTTAGCTGGCGCCTAGTGCTCGCACCCTTTGAAGTGCTGGATTATGTTGCCGCCCACGAAGTGGCGCACCTGCTTGAAATGAACCATTCAGACCGCTTTTGGGCGCAGGTTGCTATCTGCATCCCCGACCATAAAGCCCGCAGGCGCTGGCTCAAAACTGAAGGCAACGCTTTGTTTAAAATTCGGTTCAATACTGACAAGAATGCTCAATAAAGCATCACCTGCCCACGCCCCGCTTATGATGCAGGGTTAAAAAACAGCCCTTGCCGCAGGCTGCTGGCAATGCGCTGGCTTTTGTCGATCGCCTTTTCTGCAAGAGCCGGGTGTAGCTCTGTTTTGGCTGTGGTGTGAAAAATATCGAGCCAAATGTCAAAATGTCCATCTTCCAGCGCCGATAATTTGCGGTGGGCTAAAAATGGGTTGCCTTTAAAAGAGCGCTCGCCATACAGCACTGTCATCCAAAAGTCTGTTAGGGTTTGAATATGCTCATCCCAGTGGTCTTTTAGGGCGGTTTCAAAAATTGGCCCAATTATCTCATTCTGTCGCGCAGCCGTATAAAATTGCTCGACAAAATTACGAATCAGCGGCCTATCGGCTTTTGGGTTGTGTGTAAGGGCAGGTTCCATATCCGCTAAATAGGTGCACAGACTGCGCTTTTCAAGTTGTGGGTATCCACTGCGACATTTTGTCGGGGCATGTGGCTAGGGTTTTTTAGCATTTGCATTGGGCAAAACACTTAGTGCCACATCCACCAATCCCTGTATGGCCTTTGCACTATCGCCTGAACGGCCCATCACACCAATAGCGAGGGTTTGACCAGAAAGAAAATGAGTTAGGGATTCAATGTCAGTGTCGGCCTTTAGTTCACCTTCAGCTTTGGCGCGGGCGAGGCGTGTGGCAAAGGCTGTGGTACGTAGATCATTGATGTCTTTGCCTATTTCATTAGGTGCTTTGGCTTTGTGCGCAAATTCTACCAGCGTGTTCAGTACCAAACAGCCCCGTGGGCCATCAGGTTGCTGAACACCATGCATGATGACTTCATAGAAAGTTTTTACGGCTTCATAGAGAGGCTGCTCTGAATGGGCTAACTCATGAAAAAGCTCTTTGCCAGCACATTCAAAATAATGCGCAAGAGCCTTGAGGTACAGCTGTTCTTTGTCGCCAAAAGTTGCATAAATCCCTGGCTTTGCCATGTTTGTCGCTTGTACCAGATCGCTCATAGACGTGCCGTCATACCCTTTTTCCCAAAAAAGGGTCATTGCTTTTTCAAGTACGATCTCAGGGTCTATTTTTCTAGGGCGGCCGCGTGGCATAGCCAGTCTCGCTTCGGTTATGTTGAAATTAAAGTACCAAATGGTATTTTAATCCCTTGACATTAGTTTTCAAGTGCTTATTTAAATACCGAACGGTATTTTAAATAGACGCGATTGGAAAGGGGCTATAAAATGAGTAAAATTGACGGCAAAACAATATTGGTAACGGGTGCAAACCGAGGGATAGGCCGGGCGTTTGTAGAGGAACTCCTAAAGGTGGGTGCAGCCAAAATATATGCAACTGCCCGCACAGTAGATACGCTAACGGATTTGGTTGAGCTGGGGCAGGGCCGTGTGGTGCCTGTAAAACTAGATGTAACAGACCTAGCCGAAATTGAAGGCCTAGCTAGGGCATACACTGATGTGTCTGTACTGGTAAATAATGCAGGCATCGCTGCATTTGAAGGGCTGATTGCTGCAGCAGATATTGGCCCAGCCCGCAGCGAGATGGAAACAAACTATTTTGGCACACTCAACATGGTACGGGCATTTGCACCAGTTTTAGCATCGAATGGCGGTGGCGCGATTATTAACATATCGTCTATTGGGGCCTATACGAACTTCCCTGCCCTTGGGTCTTATTCTGCTTCTAAGGCGGCAGTGCATTCCCTTACACAGGGTATACGCGCAGAGCTTGCTGCCCAAGGCACACAGGTTTCAGGTGTTTATCCAGGGCCTGTTGATACGGCAATGACTGAAGGCGTTCCCATGGAAAAAACAGCGCCAAATGATGTTGCGCGTGACGTTTTACTGGCTGTTGAAAAAGGGGTGGAAGACATTTATCCAGACCCGACTTCCGCTGAAATGTACGGAGTATACCTTGCTGACCCAAAGGCGTTGGAGAAGAAAATGGGTGAAATGTTGCCCGGATAAGGTGGTTGGGTAAACATGTAGCATAAGGTGGTTGTCTCATAAGTGAGAACACGAGATGCCTGCTGTGATCTTATTTTGCAGCAGGCATTCCCTGTGCTTTAAACCTGAGGCGCCCTAATAGTTAGAGACAGACGGCCCTAACAACACGGCCAAAAACTTCTGGGGCATCTAGCATCATAAAATGCCCTGCGGCTGATATATCGAAATTACTGTTTGCTTGGTCGACCACCCAGCCCGGTACGTGCCAAGCTTCTCTGGACCTCTCCCCGGCAATAAGATTAAAGGGTGTGTCAGAGGCAAGAAGCGCCTTCACTTTCTCTAGGTATGCTGGATCGCTTGTTGTTTCTATAACAGCGCGGGCTTGTGCCCTCAGAGTGGAAGCGGGCTGGTGGTCTAGCCATTTTTCAGCAATGCTAAGGCACCATTTTGTTGGCTCAACACCTGACCTTGCTAACCACGCAGTTGTGTCGTCTTTAAACTCTTGCAGCATTAAGTCGGTGGCTGAAATATCTTGTTTAGCAATCCCGGCAGTCCAAAAGGCATCTTCTAGAATGAAGTTTCCTTCCGCACTGGTTATTGATGCTGTGAGCGCCGGGTATTTGGCAGCAAACAAGACAGAAATGGCACCGCCAATTGAATGACCTATCAGGTTAACAGGGCCTCCACAATTTTCAGTGACCCAATTGGCAATATGATCCGCTTGGTCGTCTAGTGTCAGTTTGTCTGTGGGGGCGGTCCTATAATCTCCATAGCCGATGAGGTCAGGTGCATAAATATTATGGTCGGTGATGGCAGACAGAATTTTCTTGTCAGACAGATTGCCAAATAGCCCGTTCACAAGAACAATAGGGTGTTCCATTTACATCGTTTCCTTAGAAGTCGAATTTTACAGCCCTATATTTACTTAAACAGTCGTTCGAAAAAACCTTTTTTCTTCTTTTTCTGTCGGAGGCCGTCGGTTGAAGACTGGCGAAAACTTGCGGCGGCGCTGTAGATGCCAGCATCTGCAAGCAAGGGCCTTACGGGTTGGCCCACGTGGGCTTCAAGCATAAAGTCTGCCCATATGCGCGCTGGTAGCCCTCCGCCTGTGACATGCTGCATGGGGGCATTGTCATCGTTGCCAACCCACACTGCGGCTGTCATGTCGCTGGTGAAGCCGACAAAAACAGCGTCGCGGTTGTTTTGCGTCGCGCCTGATTTTCCGGCAGCAGGTCGGTCAATCGCGGCATTTTTGCCAGAGCCCCACTTCACCACAGAGGTTAACATCTCTGTCATGCTTTTTACTGTGGGGTAGGCAAGGACAGCGATGGGCGGGTGCGGGGTTCTGCGGTACAGCACTTCGCCTTCTAGTAATGTAATTTCAACAATGGCGTATGCAGGGGCCAAATGCCCCCCGTTTGCCACTGCGGCATAAGCGCTGGCAAGGTCAATAAGCTTCACTTCCTCTGTACCCAGTGGCAGGCTGGCAAGCGGTGCCACATGCGTACTAATGCCCAACCGTTTTGCCATTGCCGCCACGCGGGGGCGCCCAACTTTTTCGCTAATTTGTACAGCAATGGTGTTGATAGAGCGGGCGAAGGCTTCACGGGCGCTCATGTCGCCATTGAATTTACCGTTGTAATTTTTTGGTGACCAGCCATCAACTGTTACTTTGCGGTCTGTATATCTGTCCGAGGGCGTGAGGCCAGATTCCATTGCAGCCAAATAGGCAAATAGTTTAAAGGCAGAACCCGGTTGCCTCAGAGCTTGTACTGCGCGGTTATATTGGGTTTTAGCATAGTCGCTGCCGCCCACCATTGCGCGCACAGCGCCGTCATGATCAATGGCGACAATGGCTCCTTCACCGGCATTCTTTTTTTTGCCTTCCCCTGAAAGGCCTCGGTTAAGCGCCATGGCAGCGGCGCGTTGCACACTAGGGTCCAGCGTTGAATAAATAATGAGCGATACACCACGGCTGCCTGGCAGCAGGGACCGGGCGCGGCTTTCTAACCAGTCCGTGTAAAAGCGTACGTTCCGTCCCGCTGCCGCCTGCTTTATCCGGGGGGGCTGGCCTTTGATTTTTTCTGCCGCTTCGGGCGTAATAGCGCCAGACGCTGACATGGTGCCCAGAACAATTTTAGCCCGCTTCCAGGCGCCTTCTGGGTTTATGTGCGGTGCATAGCGGGAAGGTGCTTTTACCAGCCCGGCTATGGTTGCGCTTTCTGCGATGGAAAGCTCCCGGGCGCTGTGGCCAAAATATTTGCGGGATGCTGCATCAATGCCATAAGCCCCACCGCCAAAATACATGCGGTTTAAATAGAGCGTTAAAATTTGACGCTTCGTGAATTTCTGTTCAAGCCAGAAAGCCAGCAGCAGCTCTTGCGCTTTGCGTTTGAGGGTTCGCTGGTTGGTTAGGAACAGGTTTTTTGCAAGCTGTTGGGTAAGGGTACTGCCGCCTGCGCGCACACCACCAGCCGCAATATTGGCAAAGACGGCACGAATAAGCCCTCGGAAATCAATGCCCGGATGGCTGAAAAAGTGCCTGTCTTCCACAGCAAGGAAGGCGTTAATCAGCACAGGTGGGGTTTCGTCATAGGGTATCCAGTCGCCATAACTTGGGCCACTGCGTACAAGGGTAGCGCCATTTGCAGCCTTTACAATAACAGCAGTGTCACCCGCGCCCGGTTGTGGCGGGTTATCAAGGTCTGGCAAATCGATCGACAGAACGGCCAGCAGAACTAAACCAAGCATAAAGGCCCAGACCCCAGCGGTGGCACCATAATAAAACAGGCGTTTCACGAGTGGTTTTTTAGGGGGCTTTGCGGCTTTAGACGCTTTTTTGTTTTTCGCGGTAGATGTTTTTTTGAGAGAGGCATTCTTTTTTGCAGGGCTTTTACGCGCAGTTTTCCCGATAGGTTTCCCTGTCCGCTTGTCCAAGCGACCGTTGCTGGTCCCATCCTTATTGTTGTTTGTCGCCAAAATGCCTCCTGCTCTTTCTATGCCTCATAGCATGAAGAGAAATTACGGCAAAGTTTGGATTGCCCTAATATTAACCCTCGTGCGCAGTGTTTAATATTGACCGAACGTTTGGTTATTTATAATATACCATAGCATTCAGGGAGGAATACGTCATGCCGCGCATTGCAAAATTATCGAAAACTGCATTGGCAGACCATATTTCGCCGGTATTTCAAGCGTATGGCTATGAAGGGGCAAGCCTTTCTATGCTGGCATCCGCAGCGGGCATGTCAAAAGCCAGCCTTTATCATCACTTTCCGAACGGTAAACAGGATATGGCGGCTCATGTGCTGGGCCGTGCCGGTGTACGGTTGCAGCAGCATATCCTTGGGCCGTTGGCGGGAACAGGGCCTGCGGTGGATCGGCTGGAGAAAAGCTTCCGGGGTGTAGCCAGCTATTATAGCGGGGATGTGCCTGTTTGTTTGATGAACAGTTTATTGTTGGGAGAAGGCACTACTTTGTTTGCCGAGCAAATATCAACAGCAGTTCAAGCGTGGCAGGATAGTTTGGCCGCTGCTTATGGGGAAATGACTGGCGGAGGAAGAGATTCCGAGCGGGCTGCTATTTCGCTTGAGCGCATACAGGGCGCTCTGGTACTATGTCGTGTCGCACAGGCGCGTACGTCGTTGGACGGATGCATAGACAGCTTAATCACCGAAATAGCTTGAAAGCACTTTATTTTGAGGCTATTCCACAAAAAATCTTGATCTTGCACCCTGCGCACCCCAATTACTCTAAATCAAGAAGGATTTAGTCATGTTTATAGAAACTGAAGTAACACCGAACCCGGAAACGCTGAAATTTTTGCCGGGCCGCACAATTTTGGAAAGTGGCACAGCGCATTTCTCAAGTGCTGAAAGTGCTGATACTTCACCGTTGGCAGTGGCCATGTTCGCGCTCTCTGGTGTGGCGGGTGTTTTTTTAGGCAGTGATTTTATTTCCATCACCAAAGACGGCGATAGTGATTGGAACGACCTGAAGCCAAATGTGCTTGCAGGCTTGATGCAGTTTTTTGCGTCTGGCGCTGACATTGTGCTGGAAGGTGCGTTGGCAGAAGAGAATGCCGTTGATCAGAATGAAGAAGATGCTGATATCATTGAGCAGATTAACCTATTGCTTGAAGAAAAAGTGCGCCCCGCCGTTGCCGGCGATGGCGGCGATATCGTGTTTAGGGGCTTTAAAGAAGGCGTGGTTTATTTACAAATGATGGGAGCCTGTTCCGGTTGTCCCAGTTCCACGATGACGTTGAAGCACGGTGTTGAAAACCTGCTTAAACATTATGTGCCAGAAGTGGTGGAAGTGCGCTCAGTAGAATAGATTTCTGCTCGCTTTAGAGCTTAAACCTAATCCAACTTCCCGCCGGGCACATAAAAAAACCGCCCAAGCCAATACCAGCGCCCTTTGCCTGCGGGCATGGTGCAATTAATGCGGTTTCTGCCTTTTGGAAAGGCTTTGTCAAAACGAACTTCGATACGGTTCGGTGCCGGGTAATGCAGCTCTGCTGCTTTCCCCAAGTGACTTGGGTAGCAGGCAAGGGCTTTCAGGCCGCGCACGGACCTATCCACAGTAAAGCCAAACAAGGGCGGGTTACGGCCTTCTGTAATCTCTGGTGTGTTGGGGATTAAATCCGCAACAGGCAATGCTATGGTTTGGCTTATAAGCTTAAAGCGTGCGTCATTGCCGTAGCGCTCATTCACTGGAAACCGCGGCAGGGAATAGGGGTTTTCGGACTGGCCCATGGGGCCGGAGAACTGCCCGAAAGCTGCGGTGAAACCTTCAGCTTTGATAGCTTGGCGCAATGCTTCTGTATATTCACCGTACGGATAGGCAAAAAGGGTTGGCACTTCGCCAAGTTCTTTTTCAAAGCGAGCACTAGCGCGCCGAACATCCGCCATAGCAGCTTCTAGGCCAGCGTGCGGCATATGCAAGTGGGATGCGGTGTGATGGCCGATTTCAACACCTTCCCGCTTCAAGGTGCGGATATCATCCCATGTTAGATAATTACTGTGCTGCTGGTCTACAGGATCAGTGGACACAAAAAGGGTCATGGGGATGCCTGCCGCCTTTAGGCGGGGCCATCCTTCGGTGATAACGGATTTGTAGGCATCATCCACTGTAATGATAACAGTGCGGCTTGGCAGCATATCACGGCTTTTGATGCGCGTGGATGCTTCTTCAAGGCTCATGAAATTATAGCCGCCAGATTTCAACTGTTTAAGGTGGGCATCAAATTGCGCGAGCCGAATATTGGTGGTGGGTAGGGTGTCTTCGCCAAACCTGTGATAGAGGAGCACACTGGCGGAAAGGTCCCCTGAGGGGGGCAGCGTGTCGCTGGTACTTTGCGCCACAACCTGATGTGTCCCAATGGACTGGATTGCCCCTAGTGTCAGGAGTAGTATGGAGAGCGGCATCAAAAACGCCAGAAAACGAGACATAATAGTCCTTCATCTATCGGTAACCACTTGCACCGCCCTGAATAAACAGGCACATAATTTGGCAAGATGTAACAGATATTACATGTAGAATTAGTATAAAGCCAATTCGCACACTATGCCAACAGAGGGATTAGCGATGACTGAAAGTTTAAATGCGGGGGCACTCGATCAGCTTTTTAGAAATGCGCGAACAATTAACGTTTGGCAAAATAAGCCGGTTGAAGAGGCGCAAATACGGGCGTTGTATGATTTGCTTAAAATGGCACCGACCAGTGCAAATTGTTGCCCTGCCCGGTTCTATTTTGTAAAAAGTGACACTGGCAAAGCACGCCTTAAGCCGCATTTGATGGAAGGCAATGACGAAAAAATGATGGCAGCGCCTGTAACGGTAATCATTGCAACGGACAAAAATTTTGCAGAGAAATTACCGCATTTATTCCCTCACAGCCCAGATGCTGCTAGTTGGTTTTCGGACCCTGTTGTATCTGAAGAAACGGCCTTTAGAAATAGTACTTTGCAGGGGGCGTATTTGATGATGGCCGCGCGCAGCATAGGGCTTGATTGCGGGCCAATGTCTGGTTTTGATGCTGAAGGTGTGGATAAAGAGTTTTTTGCTGGGACCAGCTTGAAATCAAACTTTCTATGCTCGCTCGGCTATGGGTCAAATGAAGGCATATTCCCGCGAAGTCCCCGTCTGACTTTTGATGAATGTGCGAAAATTGTATAAGGCAGCCTCTTGACTATATTAGCTATTGATACGTCTGAGACTTGTTGCTCTGCCGCGCTTTTGTTTGGTGACGGCACCAGTGTAGCAAAAAGCGAAGACATTGGCCGCGGCCATGCTGAGCGGCTCCTGCCGATGGTAGAAGAACTGCTTGCAGGTGCGGGCATTGGCTATGACAGCCTTGCTCGTCTTGCTGTGGTAACAGGTCCGGGCACGTTTACAGGGCTTCGGATTGGGCTATCAGTGGCACGAGGTTTGGCCCTTGCACTGAAGATCCCCTGTATTGGCTTAATGTCGCTGCCAGTTATTGCAGCAGAGGTGTTGGCCAGCGCAGGCGATGGCGGCAAAGCCCATGTGGTTACAAATGGCCGGGGTGGGCAGGTTTTTTACCAACTGTACGAAAGCTCAAAAAGTGCTGAAGGTAAGGGCGAAAATAATATGCCATTAGCCGTTGGAGCCCCTCGCAATATAGATGCTGATGTGGCGGCAAAGCTGGTAATGGCTACACCCGGCCTCATAGGGGGCAGTGGGGTCAGCGCCTTAAGGGACTTTCTGCCAGAAGTGCCTGAGATAGCAGATATGCCAGAACATAATATACGTGCAGTGGACCCTATTCGGTTGGCAAGCCTTTCAGCAGCGCTGAAGAGTGCAGCGTATCCGCCTGAGCCAACCTATTTACGGCCTGCGGATGCCATAAAAGCCAAAGCCATTTTTCCAGTAATAGAAAGCTAACGTTGCTGAATGAGGGCCAAAACAATACTTTTATTGATGTTGAGCCGGGGAATGAAGCTGCATATGCGTTGATGGCTCAGTTGCACCGCCGCGCCTTTGAAGCACAAGGCGAAAAAGCTTGGACGGTGCATAGTTTTCGCGAGCTTTTACAGTCACCAGGCATGAAGGCCACCATTGTTGAAAAAGATAACTGCCCCTTCGGGTTTTTTCTGTACCGGATTGTTGCAGATGAAGCTGAATTGATTTCAGTGGGGCTTGACCCCTTGTATCAGGGGCAGGGCTTAGCAGCATTGGTCTTAAGCCGGTTACAAAGTGACCTTGCCCTAGCAGGCGTAAAACAGCTTTTTTTGGAGGTGCGACAAGATAATAAAAAGGCAATCAAGCTATATACGGGGTTTGGGTTTAAAAAAATTGGTGAAAGAAAAGCGTATTATTACGTAAAGGGAGACAAAAAGGTTAATGCTTTGGTTTTCTCTTTGAAACTGCCAAACATAGACCGTGGTCTTATGAGCTAATGCAATTTTTCTGTGCTTTAATCATTTCTTAACTTGAATTATTGCTTTGTTTAACTGTATTTTCCTTGCTGAGTGGGGATTGAGATTGTTGTGTTGTGTGGTTGTAACTGATGGTTCGATACGCTTGGTGTGTGATATTATTGTGTGCCCTAGGGACTGGATAGATCGTATCAATGGCTCGTTCGCAGCAGTGTTATCATAGAGTATTTCAATAACATCCCCGTTGTATTTTTGGTCCAGATATAGACGTGCTTTTACAAATGCCATGGGACAACTGGTCCCTTGCAAGTTAAGGCCCGAAATATTTTTGGTATCAGAATGTTTGGAGTTCTGACCTGAAGGGCTGGGGCTTTGCATGATGTGCTCTTGGTTGGTTCATAAGGGTGTCATACAGTGACACTGTGTGTAGCGCAAATGGCCAAGGCACAACAGAAGTTAGTTACTAAAGGGCAAGGTAGTATACGATTTATGGAGAATAATCCGGCGCAAAAAGAGAACATAATGGGGCTAACGGCCAACATTGTTTCTTCGCACGTGGCGAATAATAAAGTTGAAGTGGCTGAGCTGCCTCTGCTTATTGAAAGTGTCTTTAAAGCCTTAAATGGCTTGAACGCAAAATCTAAAGGTATGTTGGAGAAGCCGCGTCCAGCAGTCCCTGTGAAAAAATCTATCCTGCCCGATTACATTATATGTTTGGAAGATGGGAAGCGCCTTAAAATGCTGAAACGGCATTTAAAAAGCCAGTATGGCATGACGCCTGAGGAATACCGAGAAAGGTGGGGCTTGCCGTCTGACTATCCTATGGTTGCCCCAAATTACGCCGAGCAACGGCGGTTTCTGGCAAAACAAATTGGTTTAGGCCGGGGCAACAAGAAGTAAATTTAGTATTTTTGAGAATATGCTGGGCAGGGCCGAGAAAAAGCGCGGCTCTGCTTGCTCTTGGTCGTATCCTGTGGCATCTTCCTCTCATAATGATCTCAAAGAGATCGCTTAAGCAGGAGTGTGTACGCTGATGTCAGATCATCATCTTTCAATCGAAGAACTATGCCTTAAAAAAGGGATGCGGATGACTGACCAGCGCCGTGTTATCGCGAAGGTGCTTTCTGCGGCTAAAGACCACCCTGACGTGGAAGAGGTTTATCGGCGAGCTACAGAGATTGATAATGGTATCAGCATAGCAACTGTTTACCGAACAGTGCGCCTTTTTGAAGACGCGGGCATTCTCGAAAGGCTGGACTTCCGTGATGGGCGCTCCAGATATGAGCCCGTTTCTGACGAGCATCATGACCATCTTATCAATGTAGAAACCGGTGAAGTTGTTGAGTTCCACAACGATGAAGTGGAACGTCTACAAGAGCAAATTGCCGAAAAGCTCGGCTTTAAGTTAGTTGACCACCGTATGGAGCTCTATGGCGCTCCTTTGAGTAAAAAGTAGCAGAGTTGCAGGCTGAGGCCGCGGGGGTACAGATGGCGTTAGAGTATGGTGGTTTGAAATCTAATCTTCAGACCAGTGGTTGGACATTTCTGAGTTTCATGCGCTTTTGCTCCTTGCTCGCCCTCTCCGTTATTCTTTTGCCTATTCAGGCGTTGGCAGTTAAATTTTTTACACAGCGCTGGTGGGCACTGGCGGGCCTGTGGCACAGGCTGGTATGTTCGATACTCGGCATTGAAATTCTTGTTAAGGGTACCCCTGAAAAGGGCGGGCCTGTGCTTTTCGCTGCAAACCATATTAGCTGGCTTGATATCATCGTGCTGGGCGGTAAGCTGGAAGATGCTAGTTTTATCGCCAAATCTGAAATGCAAACATGGGGCCTTATTGGCAAGATTTGCAGTTTGCACAAAACTATTTTTGTCAATCGTACTCGGCGCTCTGATAGTGCGCGGCAAAGGGATGTTTTGGTGTCTCGGGTGCAGGAAGGGCACAGCCTGATCTTGTTCCCGGAAGGCACATCTACTGACGGCATTCGTGTTGAAAAGTTTAAGTCTTCTCTTTTTTCTGTCGCGGAAAAAGCTGATGAGGCATCTGGGCATACTCTTAAAATTCAGCCTGTTACTCTTGCCTACACGGAAATGAATGGTATGCCGTTGGTTCGCAGCCAAATGCCATTGGTGGCTTGGCTTGGGGATGTGGAACTTTTTGAACATTTGCGCCAATTTTTGGGGCTTGCACGCACAGTTGTAACCATAGAATTTCATGAGCCCACCACTCTTGCTGCCCTTGGAGGGCGAAAAAACCTTGCTGTCTATTGCGAGGAAAAAGTACGGGCGGGCCTTGAAAGTGCGCACCGCGCAGAAATGCGGCTTGGCCCCCAAGTGGCTGTTACTTATACTGGTTTGGCAGAAAATACCTAATTTTTACACTTGCTAGTCAATCCGCAAGTGTCAGCATTTCTTGACTCTTAAAAATCGAATGTTAGTCTCCGGCACCTTTGGCAGGTTAGCAGACAAAAATGCTGGTATTTCCGGCGTTTTTAGCGCAAAAATTGCCAAAATTATTTTGGTTTCTAAGTGGCCCTCATGATTCATGGGAGCAGGAGCATCACGTGAGTAAAAAAGTCTTTGTAAAAACATACGGTTGTCAGATGAATGTGTATGACAGCAATCGCATGGTCAATGCATTGAAACCGCATGGGTATGAAGTTTCAGAAACGCCGGAAGATGCGTATCTGGTGATTTTAAACACATGCCATATTCGCGAGAAAGCTGCGGAAAAAGTATATTCTGAAATTGGCCGGTTGAAACAAACCAAAGCTGACATGGCCGCAGAAGGCAAAAATATGTTCATAGCCATTGCAGGCTGTGTGGCACAGGCTGAAGGCGCTGAAATGATGAAGCGCGCACCAGCGGTCGATATTGTCTTGGGGCCGCAAACATACCACCGTTTGCCGGACATGATGAAATCAGCCGAAGAACAGCGTGCCGCTGGCCGCAAAAGCAGCCGCGTGCTTGATACAGAATTCCCTGCGGATACCAAGTTTGACCATCTGCCTGAGGAAAGTGATTTTAAAAGCTCTGCTGCATTCCTGACAATTCAGGAAGGGTGCGATAAATTCTGTGCTTTCTGCGTGGTGCCCTATACCCGGGGGGCAGAATACAGCCGGTCCATTGCTGATGTGGTTGCTGAAGCTGAGCATATGGCAAAGAACGGTGTGGTTGAAATCACATTGCTCGGTCAGAATGTGAACGCCTACCACGGTGAGGGAGAGGGCGACAGTACTGAAGGTCTGGCTGCGCTGATACGCAAGCTTGCAAAAATTGAGGGCATTGGCCGCATTCGCTACACCACATCCCACCCGCGCGACATGGATGAAGATTTAATCGCTGTGCACCGGGATGTGCCGGAATGTATGCCGTATTTGCATTTGCCAGTGCAGAGTGGTTCTGACAATATTCTTCAGGCTATGAACCGTCAACACACACGCGAAGACTATTTCAAAATCGTAGACCAGTTGCGGGAAGAATGTCCAAATTTGGCGTTGTCATCTGACTTTATTGTGGGCTTCCCCGGCGAGACAGACGCCGATTTTGAAGACACGCTTGATTTGGTACGCCGCGTGAAATATGCGCAGGCATACAGCTTTAAATATAGTCCGCGCCCCGGCACACCGGCTTCTGTGATCGAAGAGCAGGTGCCGGAAGATGTCAAAACTGAGCGGTTGGCTCGGTTGCAGGATTTGCTTAACGAGCATCAGTTGGAATTCAACGAAGGCATGGTTGGCATGGAAATGGATGTTTTGCTGGAGCGAGAAGGCAAGCAAGCGGGCCAATTGTTAGGCCGCAGCCCCTACTTGCAGGCTGTCCATGTTGACCTGACGAAAGAGTATAATGCGGTGGACGAAAGCCCAGATAGGGCATACAATGGCTATATGGGTAAATTGGTGCGGGTTAAGATCGCAGAAGCCGGACCGCGCAGCCTTAAGGGTGAGCTTGTCAGTGTGCTTCCTTAAGGGCATTGCCTAGAATTTACTGGTCTGCACTGACCTAACAGGAGCCTGAAACCTTTATATGTACGCCAAAAGCAGCTCAACAAGCGCCCCCGTGACACCAAGCGGTAAATCGAAAGATACTGACCGACTGGTAATGGAATTTGAAGATAACCGCTTAGCCGCAATTATATTTGGTCAGCATGACCAGAATTTGGCTCGTATAGAAGAACGGCTTGATGTTGTTTTAATCAATAGAGGTAATCGGGTAGCGATTGAAGGCGGCATCGAAGGTGCTAGGCTGGCTAAACGTGTTTTAAGTGACTTGTATGATTTGGCTCAAAAGGGTCATGAAATTGATGCAGGCGCAGTAGACGGTGTTATCCGTATGGGCGAAAATGGTGATATGACCACTGCTCAGACCAATCAGGCAACTATGCCTAATGGCAAGAATAAAGCCGATTTAAAAATCACCACACGAAACCGGGTGATCATGCCGCGTTCGCCGGGGCAGGCGGATTATGTTGCAAATCTTATGGACCATGAAATGGTGTTTGGTGTTGGCCCTGCTGGCACAGGCAAGACGTATCTAGCCGTAGCCATGGCTGTGTCCCGCATGATTTCTGGGGAAATAGACCGTATTATATTGTCGCGCCCAGCAGTGGAAGCAGGTGAAAACCTCGGGTTTTTACCTGGCGATATGAAAGATAAAGTAGACCCTTACCTGCGCCCTTTATATGATGCGCTGTATGACATGCTGCCTGCTGAACAAGTCGAGAAATATCTGGCCAGTGGCCAAATAGAGGTTGCGCCGCTTGCCTTTATGCGCGGACGAACGCTGGCAAATTCCTTCGTCATTTTGGATGAAGCTCAAAATACCACTATGATGCAAATGAAAATGTTTTTGACCCGCTTTGGCGACAACAGCCATATGGTTATTTGTGGCGATCCAAGCCAAGTGGACTTGCCACGTGGAACACGCTCTGGTTTGCGGCATTCGTTGGATATTTTACAGGGTGTTGAAGGCATTGCTGTGACACGGTTTCATGTGCAGGACGTTGTTAGGCACGCCCTTGTTGGCCGTATCGTAGATGCCTACGGCGACGATGGCGGGCGTTAAGGAACAAGGTCATGTCTACGCTTTCCTCTGTATCTGCTGCTTCGGGCACTGCCCCCCAAATTGCAAGTAATGCCACGGCTACTGCCAACATATGTTTGGAAGTGGAAGTTGGTGACACATGCCTTGGCCCCCATGAAAATTGGGCTGCCATTATCGAGCAAGCCGCCCGAGCTGCTTTTGTTGGGTCGTGTGTGTATGCTGCCCAGCCAGTGGAAATATATATCGAGCTTGTCCCAAGCACCCGTAGTCATGAGCTGAACAAAGACTATCGGGGCAAAGATAAACCCACCAATGTGCTGTCTTTTCCGGGGACGGAGCCAGATGCTTTGGCAGCGGCTTTTGCCTTTGCTGAAAAGGGCGGCCCCCCTGTGGCCCTTGGTGACCTGATCATTGCAGATGCTGTTGTGGTGCAGGAAGCAACCGAGCAAAACAAGCCTGTCGCGCATCATTTGATGCATTTGGTTGTGCATGGGGTTTTACATTTGCTTGGTTATGACCATATGATTGATCATGATGCAGAAAAAATGGAAGCTTTGGAGCGGAAAATACTTGCAACCCTTAATGTACCAGACCCCTATAACTCGGACCTTTATGAACCAAATTCCGATGGGGCAAATTTATATTGGCTGATGGTCTTGATACCCCACAACCGGGTTTTTGGCGTAGTTTAAAGGGTTTTTTCGGCATAAGGCCGGCAGATGTCAGCTTGCGCGAAAGCCTTGAAGAAGCCATTGACGAGCATGAAGACGATACCAGAAACCCCGTTTTAGGGGATGTGGAGCGGGAAATACTGTTTAACGTGCTGGAATATGGTGCGCTGCGTGTTGATGATGTCATGGTCCCCCGGGCGGATATTATCGGTGTGCCAGGTGGTGCTACTTATAAAGAATTGGTGAGTGTTTTTGCCGATGCCGAGCATTCCAGAATTCCCGTATTTCGAGACACGCTTGATGACGTGTTAGGGATGGTGCATGTGAAAGACGTGCTTAAGGTTGTTGCGGACGGCCAAGCGAATGGCAGTTTTCGCATCGGAAAGATCCGCCGTCCAGTGCTGTATGTGCCTCCGTCTATGAAGGCAATTGATCTGCTGGCAAAAATGAAAAAAAGCCGGACGCATATGGCAATTGTTGTTGACGAATATGGCGGCACTGATGGCCTTGTCACCGTGGAAGATATTGTCGAAGAAATTGTTGGCGAGATTGAAGACGAGCATGACGATGTGGAAGAACCTGAATTGGTGCCACTGGCAGGCGGCGGATATGACGCTGATGCCCGTCTTGAAATTGAAGAAATGGA
>JAESQS010000003.1 GCA_016765035.1 Kordiimonadaceae bacterium
CGACCATTGCTAACCTAAGTCCTACCAATAAAAAATTCAGTCTAATGGTTGATGTCTGGAAGAAATTACCGTTGCCCATCGCCAATCTTCTTGGGCCACCTATAGCACGGCATTTGGGGTAGGGCGTTATGGCTACCATATTATTCTTGGCTCATAGAATACCGTATCCCCCTAACAAGGGGGATAAAATCCGTGCGTGGCACTTTTTATCTCATTTGTTAAGTAAGCACACAGTGCATCTGGGTTTTTACGTGGATGATAAGAAAGACCTTGTTCACATTGACTATTTAGAAGGGCTTGTTAGTAGCCTATGCTATCAGGAAGTGGTGCCTTTCATGCAAAAGGTCCGCAGCCTCTCTGGCTTTGTTACGGGCAAGTCGCTTACGGAACAAGCCTATCCCCATTCTAAATTAAAGTCGTATAGTAATGCTCTGTTGGAATCGGGCGAGATTGATCTGATTTTCTTATATTCTGCGGCAACAGCACCCATTGTACCCGCAACATGTCAAACGCCCGTGATAGCAGACCTTGTAGATGTGGATTCCCAAAAATGGGCTAGTTATGCCACGTCAGCCTGGTGGCCCCTTACCTATGTATATAATAGGGAGGCTCTTAAACTTGGGGCGCTTGAACGCGATATTGCAGAAGCGTCATCTGCCACACTACTTGTTAGCCAGCAGGAAGCTGATCTATTTACAAAGCTGAATGCAGGCTGTGCAGGGAATGTGAAAGCAATTTCCAACGGGGTGGATTTGGCTCATTTTGATGCCACGTCCAAAGGCGCAGGCGCGAATAGAACGACTGGTGATGATGCTCTGGTATTATTCACTGGTGCTATGGATTATCAGCCCAATATTGAAGCTGTCGTGTGGTTTTGCGAGCATGTGTGGCCGCACATTCGCGCCAAAGCCCCACTGGCAAACTTTAGGATTGCTGGCGGCCCGACAACGCCGCAAGTTGATGCGCTTGCGGCCAACGAGGGGGTCGAAGTGGTGGGCTATGTTGATAATATGGCTGAGGAAATTGCCAAAGCCACAGTTTCTGTTGCGCCGCTTAGACTTGCACGTGGCATCCAGAATAAAGTGCTAGAGGCAATAGCTATGTCAAAGCCTGTTGTGGCCACGAGCCCTGCCAATGAAGGTATAAATGCCGAGCATGATACCGCCATTTTGGTGCATGATGATGCAGCAGCCTTTGCAGACGCAGTGCTGACGGTATTGAGGGACAAAGCCACCGGTGAGCGGTTGGGACAAGCCGCGCGAATTTTTGTTGAAGAGAACTTTACGTGGGAAGCATCCTACCAACAGCTTGATGGCTTGATTGATGAGTTGCTATGATAGGTAAAGCCGTATCCCCCAAAGTTTCTGGTAGCTTGCTCGTTGCCGCGCTGGCTCTCTTGACTTTGGCTTGGTGGGACACTGTTCAACATTTAGCCAATCTAATCGTGAATGTAGACACTTTCTCACACGGTCAGATAATCCCTTTCATATCCCTTTGGCTTATTTGGGATAGGCGTTCGCTTTTAAAAGCAGAAGATACTTTTATTTGCTGGTTAGGCCTGCCTCTGTTGTTGCTTGCCTGTTTGCTTTGGTATGCAGGGGTGCTGCTGGAAATGCGAGTTGTTGAGCATTTAGCCTATGTTTCGGCTATCCAATCCCTGCTTCTTATCTTTATTGGCCCCCTCAATTACCAACGATTGTTATTCCCCTGTCTTTTTCTGTATCTGATGGTGCCATTTGGCTATGCCCTTATTCCCTTCATGCAGCAGTTAACTGCAGATATGGTGGTGTGGCTGCTTGGCATGTTGGGTGTAGCGCATGAAGCAGATGGCCTTTATATCACCTTGCAAAGCGGGGTGTATGAAGTGGCACAGGCCTGTGCTGGTGTGCGCTTCTTGTTTACCAGTCTGGTGACGGGGGTTTTGCTGGCTCATTTAACATGCAGCAGGTGGCAAAGTCGCCTACGACTATTGGTGGTTGCTGCGGCCATTCCAATTGTAGCAAATGTTATCAGGGTTTTGGGCATTTTACTGATTTCGGAAGCGACAGATCAATCTTTCGCCAAAGATGTGGACCATATTATTTATGGCTGGGTCTTTCTATCAGCTATCTTGCTCTTGCTTATATCAACAGCTTATAAATTTGCTGATGATGCCGCACCCTATAATGGTGAAGTTATAGTTTATAGTGCTAAATCAATGGGCAACACAGGGGCTGCCTTTACGGTTCTTCTGGCTCTATTACTGCCATTATCAATGAAACAAGTGATACCGGCCACGTTTTTAGCCACGGTAGAAATTAGCCCCTTACAGCCCCCTGTTTGCCAAGAGTGTGGCATCCGGTTATTGAGGAATGCCCCCACCAAAAACACAGTGTTAGAGGTTGGTGCGACCAAAGCTTATGATGTAACCTACCGAGTTCAAACAGACCAAATTACGGTTGCAGCAGCGCTATATTGCCCGCTGTTGCCCGGTAGTAATTTGATGCGGCCAGCTAGGGCGCTGTTGAAAAATGGATGGTCGCTGGATCGGGGCTTTGCCGCTCAGAAAAAAGAGTTTGCAGGCTGGCACTTCAAGGTGCAGCGCTATAAACGTGGGGCGCACAGTAAAATGGTATGGACCAGTGTTTATATGGCTGGCGAGGGAATGGCTGAGTTTGTCGATATCAAACTTATGACAGCGATACAGCGAGCAACGTTTGGTGCCTCGGCAGCAGCAGTTCTGTCTGCCAGTGTAATCGTTTATGACCCACAAGATACGCCTACGGCTGTTTTTGAAAAACTTTTCTCGACATTTTCACCAGATAGCTTTCTATGGGCCGAAATTAAACCGTCTATGAAAGGGCGTCGTGTATGTGTGGAATAGCTGGCATTATGGTGGGCCAAGGGGCAGACTTGGACCAATCTATATTGCGGCGAATGACAGATGCGCTAACGCACCGTGGTCCTGACGGCGAAGGCTTTTACTTAGGGAATTATGTGGGGTTTGGGCATCGACGTTTGTCCATCATTGATATTGATGGCGGTGCGCAGCCTATGCATAGCCAAGATAAAAAATTGATACTGACCTATAATGGTGAGATTTATAATTTCCAAAGCTTGCGGCGGGAGCTTGAGGGGCTTGGCCACCATTTTATTACGCAGTGCGATACAGAGGTGGTGATACACGCTTATGAACAGTGGGGGACTGATTGTGTAAGCCGGCTGCGCGGTATGTTTGCTTTTGCAATGTGGGATACCCGCAAAAACCAGTTGTTTCTTGCCCGTGACAGGCTCGGCATAAAGCCACTTTATTATGGGACAATGGCAGATGGCTCTTTTGTTTTTGGGTCTGAGTTAAAAGCCCTGTTGGAACACCCCGCTTGCAAGCGCAAGCTGCGCCTTGATGCCATGGAAGATTTTTTAACACTCGGGTATGTGCCTAACCCCAAATCTATTGTGGCGGGTATCCATACGCTAGATCCTGCGCATGTGTTGGTTAAAACATATGGAACTGTTGGTCATCGCACAGAATGTTACTGGACACCGGATATGGAGACACGGCCGTCAGTTGTTGCAGACGAAGCTGAACTGATGGACCGTCTGGGTGAAGCTGTAAAAATGAGAATGATTGCAGACGTGCCGCTTGGTGCCTTCTTGTCTGGCGGTGTTGATAGCTCTTCTATCGTTGGTCTCATGGGGAAATTTAGCAAAAACCCTGTAGAAACCTGCTCGATCGGATCAGAAGATCAAGACTTTGACGAAAGTGGTTTTGCGCAATCAATAGCTGACTATTTTGGCACCCATCACCGGCTACGCCTGATGTCCCCGCAGGAGGGAGTTGGCCTCGTTGATACTCTGGCAAAAGTATATGACGAACCTTTTGCCGACCTATCTGCCATCCCTACCTACAGAGTTTGTAGTCTAGCCCGAGAAAAAGTAACAGTAGCCCTATCAGGCGATGGTGGTGATGAATTATTTGCAGGATACCGGCGCCACAAATTTCATATGCTGGAAGAACGGTTTCGTGCACCGATACCATTAGCATTGCGACGTCTAATTTTTGGACCCCTTGCTAAATATTACCCCAAGTTAGACCGTGCACCGCAATTTTTGCGGGGTAAAAGTACTTTTGAAGCGCTTGCGCGGTCTTCGGCGGAAGCTTACTGCCAGAGTGTCAGTAAAACACCAGACCGGGAGCGCTACAGGCTCCATACGCCTAAAATGACCAAAATGTTGGCAGGGTATCATCCGCATGAAAGATTCAACCAATTGGCTGATGAAA
>JAESQS010000050.1 GCA_016765035.1 Kordiimonadaceae bacterium
GCTTACTACTTGGCCCAACCACCCGCTAGGATGTACTGTTGGGTAGTTGGGCCAGAGAGTAAGCGGGGAGTGGGCCGCTGATACACCTAAGGGGAAGCCTTGATATCCCGCGGAAAAGAACGTATTAGAGCGGCCAATTGTGAAAGTTTCACAGCGCGCCAGAAGCAGGTAAGGCTTCGCGCTAAAGGCCCAGCCAAGTAAGGCCAGACTAAGTAAGGATCACCATGTCAAATTTTCTCGTTGCAGCGCTGTATAAATTTGTGCGCCTGCCAGAGTATAAAGCATTGCAGCAACCCCTGCTGGATATATGCGAAGCTGGCGGCGTGAAAGGCACATTGTTGCTGGCTGATGAAGGCATCAATGGCACTGTTGCAGGGCCAGAGGCCGGTGTGCGTGCACTCTTGGATTTCTTAACTGCCAACGAAAAATTTGCCGGGCTGGCTCATAAAGAAAGCTGGGCAACGGACATGCCGTTTCTGCGCATGAAAGTCCGCCTTAAAAAAGAAATTGTAACCATGGGCGTGCCGGGCACTGACCCAAACTTGATCGTTGGCACCTATGTTAAACCCGAAGACTGGAACGCCCTAATCAGCGACCCAGATGTTGTGTTGGTTGATACCCGCAACGATTATGAAGTTGAAATTGGGACGTTCAAAGGGGCGATTGACCCAAAAACAACCAACTTCCGTGACTTCCCTAAATGGGAAAAGGACCATAAAGACCTTCTGAAAAAGCCCAAAGTTGCCATGTTTTGCACTGGCGGCATTCGCTATGAAAAATCCACAGCCTATATGAAGTCACAGGGCTATGAAGAGGTGTACCATCTGGATGGCGGCATCTTGAAATATCTGGAAGAAGTCCCGCAGGAAGAAAGCATGTGGGAAGGCGAATGCTTTGTGTTCGATAGTCGTATTTCAGTGGGCCATGGCCTGAAAGAAGGCCCCTACGACCAATGCTATGGTTGCCGTTGGCCCATAACCGAAGACGACAAAAAATCGCCTAAATTTGAAAAAGGTGTGAGTTGCCCTCGCTGTTTCGATGGATTAACCGAAGAAAAAAAGGCAGCGTCCAAAGAGCGACAAAAACAGATAGATTTAGCGCGCACACGCAACGAAGACCATTTGGCTGTTGATATGGAGCGGGTGCGCAAAGACGCGGCAGAAGAACGTGCAGCACAGCGAGAGGCTGACAAGAAAGCCTCCTAAGCTACGTCTTAATCATATGCGGGGCGTGGACCGGTGATGCATATAACACTCTAAACTCAGATAAATTACTCCGCCGCAGTTGCCAGCTTGGCACTTTCAAGGGCAACCTTATCTGAAGCAGCTCTTTCCATTGCTGCACTTTTCAGGAAAGCGCGGTAATGGTCCGCCATAATTTCAGGCTTTTCACGCATAGGCACATGGCCTGTATTCTCAAGTATTACGATTGTTGAATTTTTAAGAAGCGGCTCCATAACATCAACAGCAGACACATCAATCAGCCGATCATTCTTACCCCAAATGATGAAGGTAGGCATATTCAGGTCTGGCAATAATGGCTCCAGCGGCACCGGGTCTGCCATCAAGTCTTGCATGATTTTGCTATTCATTGGCTGCCGTTCAATCGATTTTTTTGCCAAATAAGGCTTTATAAACTTAGGGATTTCAGGCGGGTTATAAAAAACCAGACTTAAGACACGGTCAATGTCCTCAGCGCTTTTTACATCCAACATATTATTGCCTTGTTCCAACGCTGTAAAAAATTCATTTTTATTTGGGGGCGTAATGCCCGCATTATCAACAAGCCCCAAAGACAGCACACGATCAGCGTCGGCATGGGCAAGCACCCCAGAAATCCAGCCTCCCATTGAACTGCCCACAACATGGTATTTTTCAACACCCAACGCAGTAACGATTTCCTTGAGGCGCTTAACTTGAGCGGTCACTCCATAATTTTCTGTTTCATGGTATTGGCTTTTGGCCCAGCCGGGCAAATCAAGGGCAATAATATGATATGACTTTATCAGGTGCTTTGAGAAATCTACCCAAGCATCTTTGTTGGCCCCAAACCCGTGTATAAGCAACAATATTTCACCTTCGCCGCCTTCAAGGTATCTAATATCGTGGCTACCAACCGTGATGCTTTTTACCTCTAGCCCGGCAGCCTCGCGTTCAGCTTGGGTAGTGTATGACAACATCGTCGCAGGTAAGAAAAAATAGGCCCATACCATTATCGCAACAAGAATAACCGGCATACCGATCAGTAATTTTCTCACCCTAAGTCCCCTTGAAAAAGTCAACGCCGCTGCTGGCAATTGCGCTTATGGTAAGCGGATCAATCGCTACGTCAAGCATAAGCCTGGGCGAAGGCGGACCAGAGGATAAGCGGGGAATGGGCAGATCTGCCATTATCTAAAGCGGAAACGCTTTAGACGTGAAAACTTTCGCCGCAACCGCACCGGCCTTTTTCATTAGGATTGCTAAACTTAAAGCCTGTAGAAAACATCGTGTCTTCCCAGTCCATCACAGTACCCAACAGAAACAACAGCGCTTTGCGATCTACAAAAACTTTAACGCCTTTGTCTTCTACCAGCTCGTCTCCTTCGCTGGCTTCTTCGACATAATCAACCGTATAGCCAAGGCCAGAACACCCATGGGTTTCTGTACCAAGCTTTAGCCCAATAGCATTGCCATTTTTTGCCAGCATGTTTTTAATATGCTCTGCCGCTGTTTCAGTGATTGTAATTGCTGACGTCATAATCTTCCCCCTACAATAAACCAAGCTCAAGACGCGCTTCATCAGACATACGGCTCATGTCCCATGGTGGCTCCCAAACAAGTTTCACTTCAACTGATTTAACGCCTGTAACACCAGCCACTTTCATTTCCACTTCGCCCGGCCTACTTTCAGCCACGGGGCAGTTCGGCGTTGTCAGCGTCATGCGTACATTCACAGAAAAATCTTCTGCAACATCCACATCGTAAATAAGGCCCATTTCATAAATATTCACCGGAATTTCCGGGTCATATATCTCGCGCAAAGCTGTAACAATATTGCCTTGCAATACTTCAGCATTTTCAGGCAGAGCAGCGCTTGTTACCTCAGTACCGACATCCGGTGCATCAGGCGCGCCATCTTCAGCGCCCTCTACTGGTTGGCTTGCAGCGTCTTGCTCTTTCCCTTGTTCAAGGAACTTATTAAGGAAATAGCCGCCTTCCTGAGGACTTACCACAGGGCGAGCACCAGCTTGCGTTGGCATGTTTTCTTCCGGATACGCAGCGTCTTCGCCTGAAGGTACTTCACTGGCGTTCACGTCTAAAATATCACGAGTATCTTTGTTATCCATCATCCGAAGATGTCCATTACTTTCTTAAGACCGTCAACCAACCGGTCAACATCGTCTTTGTCATTATACACACCAAAACTGGCCCGTGCAGTCCCTGGTATTCCGAAACGGTCCATTATTGGCTGGGCACAGTGATGCCCGGCTCGTACTGCAATGCCTTGGCGATCAAGAATTGTCCCAATAACATGCGGGTGCGCATGTTCCATTACAAAACTGATAAGCGCACTTTTATGGGGTGCGGTACCAATAATTTTTACACTGTTCATTTCGCCAATCCGCTTGGTGGCATACTCAAGCAGCATCGCTTCGTGGGCAGCAATATTATCCAACCCCAGGTCGCTTACAAACTTTAACGCTTCAGCCGTGGCAATCCCGCCCGCAATATTAGGCGTGCCTGCTTCAAACTTGTGTGGCAGGTCATTATAGGTGGTTTTCTCAAATGTCACAGTTGAGATCATATCACCGCCACCCTGCCACGGGGGCATTGCATTCAGCAGGGCTTCCTTGCCGTAAAGAACACCAACCCCTGTTGGGCCATATACTTTATGCGCTGAGAAAACGTAAAAGTCCGCATCAAGGTCCTGCACATCTACTTTCATATGGGGTGCGGCTTGGCATCCGTCAACCAATGTAACAGCCCCAACCTTATGCGCCAGCGCAATAATCTCTTTAGCAGATGTTACCGTGCCAATAGCGTTAGACACATGAGCAAAAGCAACCATTTTAGTGCGCTCAGACAGCAATCCCGCATAGGCTTCCATATCAAGTGCGCCATCTTCCAGCACCGGGATAACTTTAATAATAGCGCCTTTTTCTTCAGCCACCATTTGCCACGGTACAATATTGGAATGATGCTCAAGATGCGTGAGGATTATTTCATCCCCTTCACCCAGCTCTTGGCGACCCCATGTTTGCGCGACTAAATTAATGCCTTCCGTGGCACCGCGCACAAAAATACACTCTCGCGTATGGGCAGCCCCTATAAAGGCACGCACAACTTCGCGGGTATTTTCATAGGCTTCGGTCGCATCTTGGCTATATTTATACACTCCCCGGTGGATGTTAGCATAATAGCTTTCATATAGGTTGGTTTCAGCGTCAATCACGGCACGGGGCTTTTGGGCGCTGGCCGCAGAATCCAGAAACGTCAAAGGCTTCCCATAAACCGTTTTTGACAGAATTGGGAACTCTGCACGAACTGCAGCCACATCTAATGCTGTGGTTATGGCGGCCAATTTATTCATTCCTACTCATCACTCCTATGCACCTGAATAAAGCCACAAAGGCCCTATATCGTATCCGTTCTAACCACCGGTGCCTTTATCTGCATTACGTTCCAACATCCAAGAGGCTATCCGCCCCATAAGGGATGTTTTCACATCGTCAAAATCAACTTTTTCCAACGCTTCTGCCACAAAGGCAGACACCAACATCTGACGCGCTGTTTCTGGATCAATCCCGCGAGATGTCAGGTAGAAAATTGCTTTATCATCCAATTGCCCAACGGTTGCGCCGTGGCTACATTTCACGTCGTCTGCCAGAATTTCCAACTCAGGCTTGGCATTTGCTTGGGCCGTCTTATCAAAAATCAGCGCTTTAAACGATTGGTTTGCAAGCGTACGCTGCGCGTCTTCTGCAACTGTGACTTTACCTTGAAAAGAGGTTGTACCGCGGCTGTCTGCAATCGTCCTAAAAACTTGCTCACTAACGGCATTACCAGACAAGTGGCTAACATGCGTGTGCATGTCATGGCTTTGGCCTGTCGCTGCAAGAGCAACGCCATTCACCGTGGCTTGAGCACCATCCATCAAGATGCGAACATTGGCATCAAAACGCGACATGGCACCGCCAAGCGCTACATTTGTGCAAATATATTCAGAACCGCCACCAAGGTTCACATATGCCTTGGCAGTATGCAGGGCGTTGGCGCCTTCTTCCTGTACCCGAATATGGCGCAACTTTGCATTTTCCGTAATGCGTGCCTGAAGCACTGAATTAGTCCAGTATGCGCTGTCATCGCCAACAAAGCGTTCAATGATCGAAACAGAAGACCCTTCGCCCAATTCAATAACATGCCGAACATGGGCCGCTGCGTTGTCGCTGCCATCCATAACATGCAAAATTTCTATTGGTCTGCCAATCCCGACATTTGACGGAATAGAGAGAACAAGGCCATCCCGCATAAGCGCTGTATTCAAAAGCGAAACACTATCAGACCCTTTAATCAGCTCATCCACCCGGCTTTCGTTTGCCATAAAATGGTTTGCCAACGGTCGAATGGAAATATCCTTCCAAACTTGACCAATGTCGCTGGATTCTTCGTCGTAGCGCCCATTTATAAAAACAAAGCGGGCACAATAATCACCCAGCGGTTCAGGGATCGCGATGCCTGATTTGCCAGAAACCAATTCAAAGTGTTTTTTGTGGAACGCCCGCATGTCGCTATAGCGCCATTCCTCATTTTTAGTCCCAGGAAACCCCTGCTCCAGAAAGCTGGACATTGCACTGGTCCGAACATCATCCATGCCCGCCAAAATACCGTGAAGGCTTTCAGCCTGCGACGCATATGCTTCTATCAATTGTTTAGTCACCAACGTGCCTCCTTAAAGTCCCCCGGTTTCAAACAAAGGGCGAAATATTTCAAAAGTATCAAGCAACTTCTGCATATCCCTTCTCTTCAAGTTCGGCGGCTAGCTCTTTACCACCAGACTTAACAATCTTGCCGCCAATCATCACATGCACAACATCAGGCTGCACATAATTGAGCAGGCGCTGATAATGCGTAATTAGTAAAATTGCAGTGTCATCCCGGCGCTGGGCATTAATGCCTGCTGCCACAGTTTTAAGGGCATCAATATCGAGCCCAGAATCTGTTTCATCCAAAATCGCAAACTTGGGGTCAAGCACCGCCATCTGCACCATTTCGTTCCGTTTTTTCTCGCCGCCGGAAAAACCAACATTCACAAAACGCTTCAGCATGTCAGGGGCCATGCCCAACTGGTCAGCTTTGGCACGAATAAGCTTCATGAAATCAGCGGCGGACATGTCGTCCTGCCCGCGATATTTGCGTATGCTGTTCAGGGCTGTCCGCAAGAAATTCAAATTCGACACGCCCGGTATTTCCACAGGGTATTGAAAACCAAGAAACAGGCCTTCACCCACCCGCTCATGGGGCTCGAGGTCAAATATATTTTTGCCGAAAAAATCGACTGTGCCGCTTGTGACTGTATAATCGTCACGCCCGGCAATAGTATTGGCCAACGTGGACTTTCCCGCGCCGTTCAAACCCATAATTGCGTGCACTTCACCTGCTTTTACCTCAAGGTTCACACCTTTTAAAATAGCAGTATTCTCAACACTCACGTGTAAATCGTTTATTTTAAGCATTCTTTATAAACCTAACTCAGCCCACACTGCCTTCAAGAGAAATGCCCAGAAGCTTTTGAGCTTCAACGGCAAATTCCATCGGCAAGTGTTGCATAACATCTCTACAAAAACCGTTAACGATCATCGCTACAGCTTCTTCTTCACCAAAACCGCGTGCGCGGCAGTAAAATAATTGATCTTCTGAAATTTTCGAGGTTGTCGCCTCATGCTCAATTTGAGCAGTTGGATTTTTTACCTCGATATAAGGCACAGTGTGCGCGCCAGATTCCGAAGACACCAGAAGCGAATCACACTGAGTATAATTCCGCACATTATCCGCACCGGGCAGCACTTTAACCAGCCCTCTATACGTATTCTGAGACTTCCCTGCTGAAATACCTTTTGAAATGATCCGTGACCGGGTGTTTTTGCCCATATGGATCATTTTAGTACCGGTATCCGCTTGCTGGTAATTGTTGGTTACTGCCACCGAGTAGAACTCGCCCACTGAATTGTCACCAGACAAAATGCAGCTTGGGTATTTCCATGTTACGGCTGAACCAGTTTCAACCTGAGTCCAGGAAACCTTGGAGTTTTTGCCCTTACATAAAGCCCGCTTGGTAACAAAATTATAAATGCCGCCTTTGCCTTCTTTGTCGCCGGGGTACCAATTTTGCACTGTTGAATATTTTATCTCAGCATCATCAAGCATGATAAGCTCAACCACGGCAGCATGGAGCTGGTTTTCATCGCGCATAGGCGCTGTGCAGCCTTCCAAGTAAGACACATAAGCGCCTTCATCAGCGATGATAAGGGTGCGCTCAAACTGGCCTGTGTTTTCAGCATTAATCCTGAAATAGGTGCTTAATTCCATGGGGCAACGCACGCCTTTCGGAATATAAACAAACGTGCCATCAGAGAAGACCGCACAATTAAGCGCTGCAAAATAATTATCCCGCTGCGGCACAACACTGCCCAGATACTTTTTGATCAGTTCAGGGTGCTCATGCACAGCCTCTGAAAATGACATGAAAATCACGCCTGATTTTTTCAGCTCTTCCCGAAAAGTAGTGGCCACAGACACACTATCAAAAACCGCATCCACAGCCACTCTTGGCGCGCCTTCAACACCTGCAAGCACCGCTTGTTCCCGCAGGGGACTACCCAGCTTCTCATAGGTGCGCAGCAATTCTGGGTCTACTTCATCAAGGCTCTTTGGCTTGTCCATGCTTTTTGGTGCAGCAAAAAAATACATGTCGTTATAGTCGATTTTAGGATAATTCACCTTCGCCCAGTCTGGCTCATCCATTTTAAGCCAAGACTTATAGGCCTTAAGCCGCCATTCCAACAGCCACTCAGGCTCGTTCTTTTTGGCAGAGATAAATCGCACAACTTCTTCAGATAGGCCTTTTGGGGCCATATCCATTTCAACGTCAGTGACAAATCCGTACTTATACTCGCCGGACATATCCTCAACTTGTTGTCTTGTTTCAGCGGTAGCGGCCATTTAAATGGCTCCTTTATTCATACTAAAAACTATATTGTTCATCTGTTTGCCAATTTATTGTCTGGCTCGTCTCGGTGTTTCCTGTAAGTCCCCCATTGGCACTACTAATCCGGGGAAAACAGGAGCCGCCAATGTCGAAAGCTTCACATCATCAAGCGCGCCTTTAACGGCCTTATTAATAATTTGCCACCGAGGTCGCAAACCACAGCCGCTGGCCTCGCATTCACATATGCCACCATCCGTGCAAATGGTTAAAGCAATAGGCCCATCCATTATCTCTACTATTTCAGAAACAGAAATTTCACTTGCGTCACGGGTTAAAGAAAAACCACCTTTCAACCCACGGTGAGACTGTAACAACTGCCCACGACTAAGCATGTTGAGAATTTTAGAAACAGTAGGCGTTGGCACACCTGTACCCTCTGCAAGAACGTTGGCGCAGACCCGTTGATCAACACGCACCATTTCACACATTAAGATAACAGCATAATCAGCCAATTTTGTTAGCTTGAGCATGGCATTTTTTCCTTTGACCTATAGATCATAGCAAAATATGAGTAATTTAGTCATGTTTAATATGGGGAGCACGACAAGAGAGTCAACCGGCTTGCGCGCCTTATGCAGCATATGGCGCAGGAATTATAGCTTTTTTTGCTGATTTACTTCAGAAAAGGCACTATGCGATAAGAAAGATATTTAGAAAGCTACACTCAGATGCACGGCAAACTGCTTGCTATATATAATGACGCCCTCCGAATCAGGGCCTTTGAGAAGGCCATCGGCGTGATGGCAGATGCAGGCCATGTACCGGGTCTGGTCCATTTATGCCTGGGCGCAGAAGTGTTGCAAGCCACCGTTTGCAACGCGCTTGATAGCAAAACAGACCATGTGAATGGATCGCACAGAAGCCACGGCATTGCTCTTGCCTCTGGGGCCTCCCCTTTCAAGGTTGCCGCAGAGATACTCGGACGGGAAGATGGCCTTTCAAGCGGTTTGGGCGGCACACAGCATTTATTTGCGCCAGAACAAGGCATGGCCAGCAACGGCATTGTAGGGGCACAAGTCCCCTTGGCGGCAGGGGCAGCCCTCACGGCAAAAACACTTGGCACCCATGGTATTGCAGTTTGTTTTTTTGGGGATGCCGCAGCAAACCAAGGCGCAGTGCTTGAGACCATGAATTTAGCTGCCGTTCTTTCCTTACCACTGTTATTTATACTTGAAAATAATGGCTATGGCTTGAGCACAAGCAGCAGCTACGCGTCAGCCGGTGTAAACTTAACGGAACGCGCAAAGGCCTTTGGCCTTGAAAGCATATCCCTGCCTTCAAATACCATCACCGACCAAATTGAACAGATACACATTGCAATCAATACAGTGCGCACAGAAAGCCGCCCTCTATTCCTAGAGGCTCCCATCCCAAGGCTTACGGGCCATTATCATGGGGATGCTGGCAATTTTGCAGGCGACACCGACACGGTGCCTGACCCGCTTTTGCTTTTAAGGGAATTTTTAGACGCGCAAAACATTGATACTGCTAGCGTGAAAGAGCAATCCAGCACAGAAATGGACGAGGTAGCCGGCCGCGCTCTGCGTTCGCAAGCACCATCCCCTCAAATACTCGACACATGGCGCAGCATTTTGGGGGCAACAGAATGACTACACTCTCTGTAAAACAAGCCTTGAATCAGGCGCTCCATCAATTGATGGCAGCAGATGATACAGTTATTGTTGTTGGGGAAGATATTGTCGGCGGTGCCGGTTCTGGCAGTGCCGAAGAACTAGGCGGTGCGTTTGGCGTAACATCAGGTCTTGCTGCTCGCTTCGGCACAGCCCGCGTTATTGATACCCCCATTTCAGAAACTGCCTTTGTAGGCATGGGTATTGGGGCCGCCGCCACGGGCCTAAAGCCCATCATTGAAGTCATGTTCTGCGACTTTATGGGCGTTTGCTTTGACCAAATTATGAATCAAGCCGCAAAAATGCGCTTTCTTTCCGCAGACCAAATTCAGCTACCACTGGTGATACGCACCAGCATGGGTGCCGGAGATAGTTCAGGGGCTATGCACAGCCAATCACTGCATGGCCTCTTGGCCTCCATAGCGGGCCTGCGAGTGGTGTGCCCTTCTAATGCCGCAGATGCAGCAGGCTTGTTAAAAAGCGCGCTTTCAGACCCCAACCCTGTTGTCTTGCTGGAGCATAAAGGCCTGTATGATCTGGAAACAGATATTGACCCTGCCTTACCTGCCGTACCAATTGGGCAGGGCAAAATCTTAATCGAAGGGGCCGCCGTAACTTTGGTAACTGTATCCGCCATGGTGCACCACGCCGTAAAGGCCGCAAAACAGCTTGAAAAAGATGGCATCACGGTAGAGGTAATCGATGCCAGAAGCATCTCTCCTCTCGACAGTGATTTGATTACCAAAAGCGTAGCAAAAACAGGCCGCCTTCTGGTTGTTGACGAAGGCGCTGCCTTTGGCGGTTTTGCAGATATGGTTATTGCAGAAGTTGCGCAAAAGGCTTTCCCTCATTTAAAAGCAGCGCCACGAAAGATAACGCCACCCCATACACCCGTGCCGTACGCCCCATCGCTGGAACAAAACTGGTTGCCTTCAACGCCAGATATTATACAGGGTGTGAAGGACCTTCTGAATGCCTGAGACAAACTTAATACCTGAGACAAACTTAATGCCTGAGGCAAAACCGTCCCTGAAAAAAACCAGAGTGTGGGGGCTTCCGGAACGCCTTTTTCACTGGCTGCTTGTCATCGCCTTTTGCCTATCTAGCTACTCTGCTTTTCAAGATAAGTTTGGAGACTTTGCCACTATTCACACATGGTCTGGCTTCAGCCTTTTGGTCTTGGTCAGTTGGCGGATCCTGTGGGGATTTTTAGGCAGCGATACAGCGCGCTTCAGTTTCTTTGTAAAATCTCCAAAGGCAACGATCGCTTATACCAAAACTGCCCTCACGCGTGAAGCACAGCCCCCTATCGGTCATAATCCGCTTGGGGCCTATTCAGTCTTGCTGATGCTGGTGTTATTATTAATACAAGCAGCTCTAGGCCTATATGCAACAGATGATATGTTTTTTGAAGGGCCGCTTGCCATCTACGCAGGAGACCTTGCCAAAGACATAACTGATATTCATGAGCTGCTGGGCCTGATTTTAATCGGCCTAATATGCCTGCATGTCACTGTCATTCTACTATACCGTATCGTGAAAAAGGTGAACTTGGTTTTACCCATGATCCGGGGCTATAGCATCAGCGAACACGCCGAGGGCCAAGAGGAAGTAAACACCCCCAAGCCTGTGTTCCGTTCAACCTTATGGGCGATAGTGCTGCTGTGCGGGGTAGGCGCTACTTTATACAATTTGATATTTTAGGATTATATCCTCTAAATCAGCAACATCACTGCCCCACACTCCCTGCCATAAAAAAAGGAGCCAA
>JAESQS010000051.1 GCA_016765035.1 Kordiimonadaceae bacterium
CAGCATTTTGATATTGGGCTTGCACTTGATCCATCTTTTTTTTCGAGCTTCACTATTTGTTCTATTGGTGCACGTTTACTTTCTCGATTCTTTTTTCGAAATTGGTACGCTGTTCAGGTCTTGTTGCCTTTAGAAGGGCACTGGCATGAGCTTCAGGGACGCTATTGCTCGCGACCGTCAGCTCCAAGGCTTCCACTTGGCGGGCGGCTTTCATCTTTCGCAAAAACCGCGAGATTCCTGGCGTAAATTGTCGATCTTTCAACTTCTCAACGGCCTTCGGGCAAAGGCCCCCAAGCAGGCTCACCCTGCGGTTAATAGAGCTTAGATTGACATTGAAGGCCCTCGCCAAACGCTCTTTACTAACCCCCCGATCAACAGCTCGCCGGACCATAAATTACCGAGGCAAGGTGACCTGCGCCCCGAATCACTACCACTTATCCGTAGAGTCCTTCACTTAAAAACTATTACCACCTAAACAGAGACGGGTCACTTAAGAACCTGGCGGAGATAATCGGGCGAAAAGGGAGAGGGAAAGGCCTTAAAGCATCTCTATTGCTCCGAAAGTCCGCGCTAATACCGCATAATATATAATATGCCAATTTTAAATGGTGGTCAGTATTGAACTCAAAACCAGCGAACTCTCCGATATGAATTAGAGACTCATAACCGCCTAGGCAGATGGGGATGCAACGGGGAAGCGCAGCGGTTCCTCTTGCCGATTGAGCGTAGGCGATTGAGTACAAGATGCGTGTAGTGCACGCACATCTTGCGGAAGCCCTAAACTGCAAAAACCCTTAAATTCATCTAAGCTGACGGAGACCCAAAAACCTGCCGCATGAACCGGGTCATTCAGAATATTCGGGATGTTAACGACACCCAAACTCGCAACATCAAAACCAGCTCACACCACTAAAACACGTTCCCATTCTGCTCAAGACCCAGCATATATTCAATGTGATCAATGCGACCCGTCTTAATCTTCTCAGCCATCCACATACTGACGATACGCTTATGTAGCCCCTGCGGTGCATCGTTTCCAATCTGAATGTTGGTTGCGGCAATTTCCGCCAGCATCCCCGGCGTAATCACCATAATCCGTTTGCGGGTTTCTGTGCTCACAGACTGGCGTTGATATGTGGCCGCTTTATCGGGAATAGAGGCCCACAAGTTTAAAACATACTCAATATGATTTTTAGGAAAATAGAGATTTTTCTGATTTTTCCATTTGTTAAATTTAGCCGGGGTCAAGTCTTCTGGCTTATCATCCCTGTTTTCCAACAAGGCTTCTATAGCAACGCCTGTGCGGGATTGTTCCATCTGAATGAAATCAACCAATAATGGGGTTAATCGTGCATGGTCATCCTTCCGGCTTGGCTGTTTTTGCCATTGATCAAGAACAAAAATAAGATGTTCTTTTTTAGCGTGACAGACCTCTCGATCAAGCCACTTTTTAACCAAGGAGGCAGACAATCCTTTTGGTTTTATGGCATCAGCTTCGTGTAAAGCCATTGGGATATTTATGAGGGTGCGCTCTTTGTGAAAGTGAAGCTCGTCAATTATAGCGCTGGTTAGTGCAATATAATCGGATTCTTTATCCGGCAAAGCCGCCCAGCGGTCCAAGACATAGTTGACGTGCTCCGCCTCTGCTATTTTGATGGTTTCACGGGTCCATGACCTGATTATGACAGGCGTGAGGCCATCTGGCTTGTTTTTACCATGTTTTAAAAGCTTGTGCTCATTTACGCCTGTGCGCTTTTGATGGGCTCTAAGCTCGGCAATCGTTTCTTTTGTAATGACAAAGAGATTAGTGACTTTCATACCTGTAAGTATACACTTTAATGCGTATGCATTTGAATATTTTTATCCAAAAAAAAGACACTGAAACCGCGCCTTATATTAGCATAAGTATATGTTTTAACGTCACTTTAATAAATTCCCCCGCATAATCAGGACAATAAAGCGAGGGGGTGCTATGACATTTACGGTTAAAGTTCATAATGATGTATTGGGTGAATTGGGCGCTCTGCCTGACAGTATCAAATCAGAGGCAAAGGCACTGCTTTCAATGGTCACAAGAGGTGGTCATACATCACTACAGCCATCCGTTATTTGCCAAGGCCCACACAATAGGTTCACAATTTTTGCGGGAACGATTGACCCTGCCACCCTGATTTTTAAAAACGGGGTTGCAATGACAGGCTTTTTCCCTGTGCCCTTCTCTCAAACCTATTACATAGAAGACATAAGACAGGCTGTTGACGGGTGGTGGCTTGATACCGATGGGATGGCCTTAACCTTTCATTTGGCCAAGGACGATGAATATACCGGTGTTTATACCGTTGAAAATATTGACCAAAACTACACGCCCTTGCCGAAAAAATTCTACACAGATGCGCCGCCATCATTCGACCCGATGAAGGCCATCATGTCAGAGACACTGGATAGTCTTTTTTATAGCAGCCTTCGGGACGTATCTAAAACCATCGATCACAGAAAGCTGACGGGCGCGGACAGGCCATTCCCCTCGCGGTTGGTAGGGCTTGGCCATCCCACTACCAGAGATATTGATGTCAGATACAAGGCGGGATACGACAATGTCACCATAAATCATATGGTCGGGTCACTCATCGATAGAAAGGGACGATTATGTTTGGTGAACTGGGTGGACGAAACTGACCCTTGGTCAATGACCCACCGTGAAATTGCGCCGCTGCTTTCTTTTGCGGTCAGGAAAATATACCCCGACATTCATTTTCACGTTCTTAATTTAACCATACGGGATGAGCTGGGCAATGAACCTTATATGCAAGATTTTCAGGCCTTTAAAAAACAGATGAAATTGAAGGAAACAATGGCTTATGGGGCCTGCATATTAGGGAGAGCAGTTGTGAGTGATGGTAGCGGCGAAGAAAGTGTGAGAGGGTTGGCTTATGCGTCCTTTAACGTCTTTCAGCATGCCCCGTTATATCAATCTTTTAATAATTTTGCCCAGAACAGTAAAATTGATGAAATGTACAAAAAATCACTTTCCTTTGCCATAGAAAATACCCTTAAAATTGCGTCAAGGGCCACCTCTCCGATGGCACAGGAACAACGCTGTCATTGATGGCGCGGTATAATGTATGCAAGATAAAGGAGGTATGGATAAAATAGGATAATTTTCCTCTAACATTATGATATATATTGATAATTATCACATCATCTTAACAAAATCCTCACCATTATATCGTATACTTTTTACAGTATTTCGCCCCAAAATAAGGGCGATACATGTGTGAGTAATAAGGGAGTGGGAAACATCGGGTAATGGCGTTGAGTAAATCAGATATCAGCAAAGTAAATTATGACGAATGTGGCGCATGTTATGTATCACAAACCGCATTGATGAAATTGCGCGCCTTTGAGCATATTGAGCTTTTTAATGACCCTGACGGTGAAAATGTAAAAAGCAACGTTGCTGGGATTAATATTGAATCTGCCGGGCAACTTGAACTGGCTGCATTCAAGAAAAAAGAGGAAAAAAGAAAATCCCACAGGTCGCAAATGCGTCAAGTTGAGGCAATGAACAGGCGCTTGGCCGAACTGGATGCAATGATAAATGATTTAGAAGATGCAATGGGCGGAACTGACGTTATGGCTTCCGCAGTTGGCCTTAAGTTCGATGGAACAGAGACAGAGGAAGCAAAACGACAAAAAATTCAAGACGCGTATGTGGCTATCCTTGCCACGGGCGGTACATTAGGCCCCGAACAACAAGCGTGGTTGGCTGCACGCCAAGAGAAGCAAGCCATCATTCCCGCCAAAGCGAAAATTGAGGGAACAGCTAATTTGGTGGAAAGGGAGCAGAAGATACAAGTCGCAGGGAAGAATATTATTGCCGAGCTAATCAATGATACGCATCATGTGAAAACTTTAGAAATGGCTCGTAAAAGCCAAATTGAAAAGGAAAATGGCGGGGATATCGGTGATGCTGCCACTATATCTGCTAGCAGTGAGAAATCATCAAAAGCCTCATTGAAGGAACGAATAAGAGCATCCAGTGAATATTCCCCGGACGGTGAACTCGTGACGCAGAACCTGCCGCCCGTCAGTGCGCATTTTATTGTTGCTGTTTATAATATTCAGCCAGTTGCCGTTGGTGAGCTAGAGCCTATTGTAGCTCAACAAATTGACCTAAAAGTGTTTTCTTAAAAATTAAGTCCCTGCCAGTATCAGCGCGTCATGCTCTGCGGCCATAATAGAGCGTTCTACGCGCGAGTTAATATCTTGGATGCCATTTTCGATGTCACCCCATGTATACTCCCGCGCTATACCATCAATAAAAATACTAAAATTTGTTTGCCCTGCGGATGCTTGCACAGCAACCAGTTTGTAATTTTCAACGGCACTCTCTTTTAGAAGCATTCTTGTGATAGCGACCAATTCACCCCACGCCATTTCCGGTTCGCCGCCAAGATCAATTGGCGCGCGCACAATTAATATTCCGGCAACACCAAGCTCCTGTGAGTGATTATAGGCCTGCTGCGTGGCTGTAGGCGCTCTTGTCGCCGTATTCGTTGTGGATGTAACAGTATTACCAGTATTTTCAACGCCGGGGTCATCTGCTGCATCATCTGCCAAAGAAAATGTAGGCGTAAGTGCCATCATTAACGCGCTGGCAACAGCGGCAGGTTTGGCGATTGATTTAAATTTTGTTGTTAAATTCATATCATTCCTCCTCTTGGAATGCGTCGGAATTGTAATTTGATTACATATTCTTTGGATTATATAAATACACTATATAAGGGAAATATACAAGCTTCTGACACACGATACAAAGTCAACCCCCTGAATGCAAAATAAGTGCATATTTATGCCTCATAAATACCTTGACGAGTATTTATGTATTCACATCAACCCTTTAATTTTATGAGTATTTTCTACATTAGCGCAGTTATTTATCAGCGCTGTATATATTTTAATGCGCGGGGTCCGTTCGGGTAATTTTATGGGGATAAAAGCGGGGAAATACTGGCCTAAAATACCCCCTATGGTAGTGTCATAAAGGTTCCTATTTGGCACAATGATAACAGCTTTTTATGGAAAACAACAAACCTTAATGGAAACAACATGTTAATGGACATACGCAAAGCGGGCACATCAAGATATTGCAGATCGGCGAAAAGGAACCCTTTTGGCAAGGTGAAAATATCATGGTGAGCAAGAAAATTGGCTATGCGCGAGTGAGCACGAAAAAGCAGACACTGACGATGCAGCGGCAAGCATTGAAAGCGGCGGGGTGCAATCGGGTGTATTCTGACAATGGTGTATCCGGCAAGGTGTTTCCGCGTAAAGGCCTTACCCAAGCGCTTGATGCGCTGGAGGCTGGCGATACATTGGTTGTTTACAAGCAAGACAGGCTGGGCCGTTTAGTTTTGGAGCTGGCGCGGTTGCTGCACTATTTCCTTTCCCGTAAAATAGTCTTTCTTTCCCTGACGCAATCAATGGATATCACCACGCCCAGCGGTCGCCTGATGTATTATTTTTGTGCGGTTTTGGCGGAGCATGAAAGTGACCAGACCGGAGAGCGCACGCGTGACGGGATGGAGGTCAAGAAAACCAAAGGCTCACGCTTTGGGCGTAAACCGTTGTTAAGTGCAGCCAATGCGATGGCGGCACGTGAAATGCTCGCGGCTGGCGGAGTAACGGTAGCGGATACGGCGCGATTATTTGATGTATCACCGCGCACCCTGAAACGCGCGATCAAGGCACTGGAAAGCGAGGCCGCATGACCAGATGGAGCCCAAATAACCCCGTAAATCAGTATATTTGTAAACGTATTCGCAAGCGACGTATTGAGCTGGGAATAAACCAAACAGATTTGGCCCATAATATTGAGGTCAGTTATCAGCAACTACAGAAATATGAGGCTGGGAAAAATACGCCAAGTGGGGCCAAAATCTGGCTGATCGCTTGTTATCTTGATGTGCCAATCACCTATTTTTATCCGCCAACGGTTGTGGGGGTGCCGTATTAAGATGGTTTAAGCAATCAATCCCCTTTGCGGTGTTATGCGCGTAAAAGGCTATTCGTTTCGTAACTCTAGAAGGTGAGGATATTTTGCAAGGGCAACGGCATCCATTATGCCGGGATGCCCGCCCTCTGCTGCTGCATCCAGTATATCGGCACCACTATTATCGGCTATGGCAAAATCCACACCTTCTGCATTCAGCAGGTCATTCGTGGCGCGTAAAAAACCTAATCGACATGTGATGTGCAAGGCCGTTTCGCCTGTGCCCACATCCTGTGTGGTGATAGAATTCACATCCTCTTTGAGAGCATTATCTATTTCTTCCAAATCACTTGTCCGCGCCCCGGCAAGAATATCAAAGTGTCGCCGTTTCACGTTTGGGTCTTTTATGTTGTTTAATAATGGAGACATTCTGCGCTCTTTTTAAATATCATTCCCGAAATAACCGAAAAGCTCCGACCAATATTTGTGGATAGTATTGGACCGGACAAAATGGGCGCTGCTGGCCCCCTGAAATGGTTGCAAGGTGAAATGCTCATAATTACCCTCTGACTGTGCGGCAGAAATCACTGAATCAACCTGTTTCAGGAAGTCTTCATCAATATCCTGCCGCGCCTTATCATCCATCAACGCAACATGAAGTCTGCCGGGATCATCTTCGATATAGCTAGAGAAAAAGGCATCTGGAATATCAACCTCTGCAAGCTGGGAAGCTATTTCAGAATTAGGCGGTTCGTTAACCGATACTCGCACATCAACGGGAACATTATATTCTGATTTATGCTTTAAATGGAGTGTGAAGGAAGGCCCTATTGTTTCATCAAAAAAAGGAATGCCAAGACCGCTGATACGCTTGACCGGAATATCCTCGATATCTGATGGTTCTTTATTAAACAGGCTATGATCATTGTAAAAATGAGGCTGTTCACCGGGGCGCAGATAAAGCATGTGAATGAGCAGAATATGTGTTTCTTTTAGCTGCCTGAAATAAAAGAGATGCGGCGCGTTATTGGCATAGTCTACGTCGTTCTGCTTTGCTGGTTCTGCTCGCGTGAACACGCCTTCCATTTTTTGACAAGCCCCGCCTAGTATAGTCAGCAGGTTTTCTTCTCTGCTTTCAATATATCGTTTTTGATAAATATCCGCCAATTGCGGACGGTAGGATGGCGGTATTAACGGCGTAATGTGCTTTTCTATGACTGCCAATAGAAAGCAATGCACAAATTGCAGGGTTTGATTGCGCGGCTTTGGCTTCTTGACCAGATTACCGTAATAACCAAGAAAATTACTAACGGTCTTGCTGCTAGGCACATTGGACAGAGCGTCCACCTCATCGCCATTTTCGTCAACGAAGCGTTTCTGAGTGTTTAAAACGGCGTTGGTCATATACTCCAGAAATTCATCCCGCCCACCAGTGGGATGCCATTCTCGAAACTGCTTATTCACAGAAACCAACTCGTCCCAAAGTATCCGCCGAAAGCGAATATCATCGTAAAACCGGCACACAGGGTGGCTACTGTCTTCTCCGACTACTCTTAAGTCAGCCATTCATTTTCCAAATTTCCCAGTCGTTTCCAGCCAACCAAAAGGTTTCTTGCCACCCTTCACTGGTGATTCGGTCCACACCTTACGAAGCAACACATCTGCTCGCAAGAGGGTCGGCACAAACACTTGAAGGAACAGCCTTAAGCCTCATTGCGGCTGTAAATGAAAGGAGATTATGAATGTCCAGCGCAACAAAGAACAGTGCGCGCTCACTCTACGAAAAGTCGATCCAGTTGATCGCAAACACCGCTGCAATCATTGCCGCATTCTTCGCAACGGGGCCGCTTTATGCCCTGAGTATCGACTTGGTGCTGAGCTTCTCAGCCAAACAGTATGGGGATGGGCTGGATTGGCTGGTTGAAGCCTTCTGGTTCGTGGTGGTGGGTGCGATCACCTATGGCATCGCCCGCGCCACTGTTGCCACAGCAATCGCAATGGGTGGCCTCGCTCTGGCTGCCCGGTTCCTCTGAAACGGCATTAGAAAGGAAACATTATGCCTACATTACCCGATCAACTTATTAATAAAGCCGCCAAAAGAACGCAGAATTGCTTCTACGGCGTATCCGGTTTTTCTGGCTTGCTCGGTATTGGCGTGCTGTCCAATGGCTCCGCCGTTGGCTTTGCTCTGCTTGCGCTTGGCGGCCTGATCGCTTGGGCTGCCTCCAAGATCAAGACCACATACAACTGGAAAGGCGGGGGCGGCGTTTACAAATAGCCCGTAAAACCCAACTGGGCCGGACGGCAATGCGCTGTCCGGTCTTTTTCTTGAAGGACGAAAGCAAGCATGCGCGACTTTGATAATGAACGGGACCGCTTTGGCAGCGCCGGGTTTATGGACCCGCACCACGCCAGCTTGCGTCCGCATTTCAAGAAAACGCCGGATTCCATGTTCGTGTGTTTTATCGGCAAACGAAAGCTCTACTGGAACGGCATGGGCGGCGTTCTGCTGGTGGCTGGTGCTAGAGGCGGCAAGCTGCGCGATATACTTGCATATAACATCCTAGATTCCATGTACTGCGGCACGCTGCTTATTCTTGATATGAAAGGTGAGCTTGCTGTTATCAGCCAGAACCAGACCAAGGGCGGCAAGCATAATATTTATTGGAACCCGTCCGGCCTGATGGGCATGCCGCAAGACCGTATCAACCCTGTTGATTACATCCATAAAGATAATCCCCTACTGGTTTCCTATGTGAAAATGTTTGTTGAAAACATGATTTCCCTCACAGGCTCCGCCAATGCTGAGTATTTTGAGCGTCGAGGCCGTGAATTTCTAGAAGCCATTATCCTGACACTTGTTGAGGTAGATGGCGCGTTAACTCTGCCGCGCCTGTATGAAATCATCAATCTAATCCCCGGCAACACAGCCCGCTGGCTGGCCTTTGCTTTTGAAATGAGCGAAAGCGGTTATGAAATGCCTGTGCGGATTGAACAGGAAATCGCAGCCTCTCACAAAAACCCCGGCGGCGGCATGCAAGGAATATTAGGGGAGATTTTTAAATCCTTTACTGCCCTGTCAGACCCGGCCTTGATGGCTTCGGTGTCCCCGCCCTATACGGCCTCGCTTTCCCAGCTATGCGACAGTAAGCAGCGTTATAATTTCTACATGATGCCGCCAGCAGAATTTATTGAAAGCTGGGGGCCAATTATAAAAGCCCTGCTTGTTGGGGCTTATCTCTATAAGTCCCGCGCCCCGCATGCCCCACGCCAAACATGGATACTGGACGAGTGCGCCCAGCTAACGGGATTCCCCTTAATTTCCAAGTTATATTCACTCGGCGCTGGCATAGGTATTCGTCCGGTCGCCGTGTTCCAAAGCACCTCACAAATGAAGGCTTTGGGGCCAGACGCAGAGAACATCATTCCTTCTTCTGCTGCTGTGCAGATTTACTTTGCTGTGCGGGATTATAGCTCAGCCAGCCTCCTTTCAAACAGACTGGGGCATCAAACTTTGGAGTATGATGATACGCTAGCCCGTTCCAAGGCGATGATGGCAAAAAAGGCCGCTGTACGTGCTGTGTTGAACGGTGCACATCCATCAGAAGAAGGCGTGAAACTCGCCCATTACACTCAAGCTGCCCAGCACCGCACAAAACAAAAACGATTACAGCGCACCCCCGATGAGATTTTAAATACACCTGACAATAAAGCCTATGTGTTTATGGACGGGCTGCCTCATGCTGTTTACGGCGACCGCAAGCCGTACTGGGAACAACGCGACCTTGCCGGGAGATTCCACTCCAACCCATACCACCCACCGCAAAATGACAAGCATATCGGGCATGTGCGGGTAAAAACCTTCTTTGGGTATCGCTGGTGTAAAATCATGAACGGGCCAGTGCCCGCAGCCTTTGCAAAGCACCCGCAATATGCGTCCGGCACATGGTCCTATGTGGAGGGCTATGAATGAGCGACCCTGCCAATAGCCCTGCGCCCACACCAGCACCTATGCCTGCCATGTCTTACGCGACAGAGCATCAAAGCGATTTACCGGGCAACCAGCCGCAAGCATTGCAGGATGCTCCGAATGTAACCACTGCCTTTGATCATCGCCGCGAC
>JAESQS010000004.1 GCA_016765035.1 Kordiimonadaceae bacterium
TATCCTAGCGGGTGGTTGGGCCAGAGAGTAAGCGGGGAGTGGGCCGGTGATGCAACTAACTAAAGCTAGCGTTTTCCGATGCGAATACCTGCTGGCTTATGCAGCACGCCGCCCACAGTCGGTTCAGCACAGCCTGTCGTTGCTGGAATGCTAATGGGTAGGCCGCGTACAGACCGTACGGCTAAAAATGCAAAGGCTTCTGCTTCCATAGCATCACCGCGCCATCCAAGCACTTCAACCGGGCTCATCATTGTTGGTAATCTGCGGCGCAGTCTGCGCATCATGGTCGGGTTATGCCGCCCGCCCCCACAGATATACCAAGCTTGAGGCGGCGAAGGAAAATGGCTTTGCGCAGAGACAATTGATTCCACGACAAAATCCGTCAGTGTTGCAGCACCATCTTCAGGCGACAAGCCCCGCACTGCCTGAATATTAAAATCATCCCTATCTAGGGTTTTTGGGGGTGTTTCATCAAAATATGGCGATGCCATCAATCCAACCACTACTTGTTCGTGGCTAATACCCCTTGCTGCCAAATTACCATCTACATCATAGGGTGTTCCTGTATGTATCTCCGCCCAGTCATCCAGCATGGCATTACCGGGGCCAGTATCAAAGGCCACAATCTCTGGGTTATTCTCGTCTTTGGCAAAAGAAATCCATGTCACATTGGCAACACCGCCAATATTGAGAATGGCCACTGTGTCCTGTTTGCGTTCACGTGCCAGCAAGGAGGCATGGTAAAGCGGCACTAAAGGCGCGCCTTCCCCACCAGCGTCGACATCAGCAGTTCTGAAATCATTCACAACCGGAACGCCCAATTTACCGGCAAGACGCCCGCCATCCCCTATCTGCCATGTCCAGCCTCTATCAGGCCTGTGCGTAAGGGTTTGGCCGTGGAATCCTATTAAATCAATATCCTTGGGTGTCTGGTCCGTAACCGCCAGAAGCTCATCTATAGCATGGGCGCTCCAGTCGGTAATTTCGCGTTCCAGCTCTTTAATGCTTTCAGGGGCATCTTCGGCAGAAGCACACCCATAGGCTATTTTAGTCGCTTCTTTTATCCGCTCTCTTAGGTCTGCGGGAAAAGAAATTGTCAGGGAGGGGCCAAGCCTGCTGATGCGGACCCCATCCGTATAGATCATGGCGGCATCGATACCATCCATTGCCGTGCCACTCATTAGACCAATCACACATTTAATTTCGCCGGAATCACCTAAAACAGACATAAAACACCTTAAAGCATATAATTTGGGACAAAAAATCCAGAACGAAGGGCCAAATAGACCATGGAGGCTTTGCCTTTTCCCTACCCTATGGTACATCAGCCCGCTCTTGAAATAGTTAATTCACTCTGTGGCAAAATAATGCCGGGCCGGAAAGCAAAATGACAAAGCTAAAATCAGAATTTCTTCAGGTACTGACAGAACGCGGGTTTATCCACCAAGCAACTGACTTGGCGGCATTGGACCAAAAAATGTCTGGAAGCCCTGTTTCTGCTTATATTGGCTTTGATTGCACAGCCCCTTCCTTGCACATCGGTAGCTTGGTGCAAATCATGATGCTGCGTTGGCTGCAAAAGTGTGGCCACAAGCCAATTGCGCTTATGGGCGGCGGCACAACTAAAATTGGGGATCCCTCTGGCCGGGACGAATCGCGCCAAATGCTGACAAATGATGCCATCACAGCCAACATGAACAGCATTCGCACCGTGTTTGAACACTTGTTAAACTTTGGCAGTGGTGACACTGACGCTGTGATGGTCAATAATGATGATTGGCTGAATGGCTTGAAATACATTGAGTTTCTGCGCGACATTGGCCCCCATTTCACCATCAACCGTATGATGACCTTTGACAGTGTGAAATTGCGTTTGGACCGCGAGCAGCCGCTCACATTTCTTGAATTCAACTATATGATTTTACAAGCTTATGACTTTATGGAGCTGGGCAAGCGCCATAATTGCATCCTTCAATTGGGTGGCTCTGACCAATGGGGTAATATTGTCAACGGTATTAAGCTTGCCAGACGCGTCAACAGCCAGCACTTATTTGGCATCACGACGCCCCTTATTACCACCGCAGACGGCAAAAAAATGGGGAAAACAGCCTCTGGTGCCGTGTGGCTAAATGAAGCCCAGTTGCCTGCTTATGATTTCTGGCAATTTTGGCGGAATACTCAAGATGCGGATGTCGGTAAATTTTTGCGCTTGTTCACCGAACTGCCGCTGGACGAAATTACCCGCTATGAAGCCCTTGAGGGGTCTGAAATTAACGAAGCCAAAATCCTGCTTGCAAACGAAGTGACCAAACTTTGTCGCGGTGCACAAGCTGCCAAAGGCGCTGAAGCCACTGCCAAAGAAACCTTTGAAAATAAAGGCGCTGGTTCTGACTTACCGAGTATCGCAGTCTCAGCAAGTGCCTTAGAGGCAGGCATCAACATCATAGAGCTTTACCTTGAAGCTGGCCTTGGTGCCTCAAAAGGCGAAGTACGGCGGCTTATCAAGCAAGGTGGTGCAAAGCTTAATGATGAGAAAGTTGCCAGCGAAGATGTCTCTGTCACAGCGGATGACCTTGCCAGCGGGCAAATCAAACTTTCAGCCGGTAAAAAGCGCCATGCGATTGTGCGAGTAGAGTAAAGGCACCAAACACACTTGCTCCGCCCTTACTTGCCGTTATCTATAACAGATAGATTTTCCGGTATATCCACACACTTTTCTTTTTAGAGAAATCAACCGGGTGTTTTATCACCCGGTGAGGACACCTTCCCTGTGTTCGTGCGATTTCCGTCAAGTTCAGGTGATGCATCTGCCGCAGGGACATCTGGCACAATAACATCTGAAACTTTGCCTTTCCGGCCTTCAAACAAAAGCCTCAGAAAGCCCGGTGCCAAGCCGGATAAAGGATTTACAGAAACCTTTGGCCGCGTGGTGGAGCCTTTCACCCTATAGGTTAAGCCGAATAGCCCTTTGCCTGACCCACCCGAGAATAAATTCCCGACAATCGGTATTTTCCCAAGTAAGGAATTCAAACCATAGGCAGGCACCACAACGCCGTTAACGTTGATAATACCATCCCGTGTCTGTATTTGGCCTTCCATGGCCATGCCTACAGATGGCCCATTTGCCTTGAGGCTTGAAATATCCAGCAGGCTCTCACTATAGGAAAAAGGCACATCAACAATATCTAGGGTCACGGACCCATCTTCAAGATACTCGTCCAGCCCAGTAATCACGCCTTCGGTTATCCCCTCCCCCAAAGAGCTTTGGGCAACCAGCTTTGTATCTCGTATTTTTAACACACCAGCCAGCTCGAAATTATTGCCCCAACCGGAAGTTTCAGCATCCAAATGTATGTCGCCGCCCTGAAAATGTGCAAAAAAGCCAAGCCCCCGCAATATTTTCCCTCCGTCCGGCCCTTCAAGGATTAAGGAACGCGTGGCGGTCGTCCGTTCGGCAGCGGTTAAATCATTTTTATTTTCATGAATTGGCTTGATTTCAACACTGGTAATACCCTCGGTATCTTCCGAGGTTACTGCCAACACAGAAGGCACGCCGCCTGCAAATTCAAGCATCACATCAACATTGGACAATTGTTCGCCATTCAGCAAATGCAGGCTCTTGGCATCCAGAATTAGATCAACATCAATTTCTGTATCAGCATTGTTGTTTCCGGCAGCAGTATAACCTGCACCCGTCTCATCATTATCGGTAGCCCCGTTATAAGACCGTGCCAGCAACGGTGCCATATCAAACACATCAGCAGAGACAAAAATATTCAGGGGCAAGCCTTCTTCTTGTATAATTCTTGCCTTGGCTATATTTTTACCAAGCTCTACAGCATCAACTGTGCCGCTGAAGGTTCCTTTCCCGTCCACACCAAAGTCAAAGGATGCTCGCAGGTCTATGTTTTCGCCCTTAACTACGAGCGGAGACAATCTGGTTCCCTGTTCCAGCAGATGGATTATCCCCGTGACAGAAGCAGGTACAGACGGCTCTTTTCGCCACCCTATGGGCGTTACCATCAACTCTGCATCAGTTGTGTCCGCACTAAAATAACCGGTTCTAAATTTCAGGTTACGGCCAAGAAAAGTAACTTCGGTGCGGGCTTTGCCTGCCAAATAGCTGCTAACATCAATGCCCAGTGCTTGCATGTCATATTCATCAGCAAGGCCACTCATGACCAGCAGGCTTGTATCTGCATCAGGGTAATTGCGCCCTTTCAAGAAGTTTTCATGCCAATAAAGCTCCATTGGCACCCCATTCAAATCCCCAAACCCAGAGGCAATTAGTTCGTCCTTGTTCAGTTCAAATGAAACATCAGCAGCGCGCAAGCCTTCGCCCCCAAGCAAATCATCAAGCGCCGCATTTTTCAAAAATGCTTTAACTTCATATAAAACTTCGTCTATGGGCGGGCGTTTAAGGAGCGGTAGAGAAATTTTAGCAACCACTTTCGCGTTGCCAGAAAGACGGTCGAGATCAATTTTTATGCGCTTGCCAATATCCACAGGCTTGGTTTCAACCAACGCAAGAATTTCCCGAACACCACCATCAAGTGCCACATCAAAAACACCGTAGCCTTTGCCTTTAATATTGATGTTAGATAGCTGTGCAACGGACCCTCCCACTGGCATCCCGGCAACTGTGCCGCTGCTTATAAATACATCGAACGCCGTATTGGTTAATACGGCCCGGCCTGCAACATTTTCAAGTGGGGCCATGGTTTTCACATAGCTTGTGTCAACATCACGCACATCAAAAGTAATTTCAAACAGGCTGCCATTCAGGTAAGGCGTTGTGCCATCGGGGTTTAATGTCAGCTCTAATTTAACATCTTCGGCGAAACCGCCTGTCATATTCCGGTCAATCCAATCCCGCGCACCACGGGGGCGTCCATCGGGAAAGAGCCTGATCGGCCAATATTTCTTCACATCATCAACAGAAACCTCAGCAAGGCTCAAGGATAGCTTAACGCCGGGGTGTTTGTTGGTATGTTGGCTGCCTTCTGCCCAAAAAACTTCGCCTGACCCGGTTACCTGTCGGTCCCCCAACAGCAAGTCAATTTCATCAAGGACCAATCGCTGATCAGCTACATTTAAAACACCGGATACACTGCCGTAAGAAATAGGAGACTTTTTCGGATAAGCCACAGGATGGTATAAATAGCCTTCCCCAATGCTCAAGGCAAAAGCGGCGCTCCGCAAGCCAGCCTTACTCGTAAGGTCTAACGACAAATCAAGCCCTAGTGGCACATTCAGATAGGTAAGTGCCTCTGGCAACTCAATCCCTCTGGTGATTGCTGCCAGCGACAATTCTGTAAAACCAAGGTTGACGGAAAGCTCGCCATTAGCCGGGTGTGCCTGACCAGACAGGCGCACATGCGTTAACTGGTCAGCGAAAAGCGCATCAACTTCGGCCAAAACATGCAATTCACCATCATCATGCCGCAAGCCTATGTTGGGCAGCGTTAGCTCAAGCTTGGAAAGGTTTGGTCCGCGCGCGATATTCACATACGCATTTTCAACACTAACAATTTCAAGAGATGGTGCATTGGTCAGCAACCGCAAAGCAAACCGGCTAAAACCCTCGGTGACAGGCTTGAAGACTTCCGGACGCAGAGGGCCATCCCAATCAAAGTCCCAATCAAAACTGCCCTTATCTGTTGCATCACTAAAACCTGCCAGATCACTGACATTCACAATGGGGCTTACCAGCCGAATAGAGGAAATACCTGCACTGCCAAATAGATTTTCAAAGGAAGCATCCACCCGCGCATAAGGAATTGCGGCTTGCAACCGGTCCCGCCTGTCCACCAATTGAATATTGTCAATCGCCACCCATGGCCTAACAGAACCCCAGTCCCAGCCCACTTGGGCGGCTTCATAGGATACTTCCCAGCCCGGCAGAAATTTTTCTGCCTGATCGAGAACAAGCTCTTTGGCAAATGTCAAATCCAGTGGTGCAACAAAAATACGGGTGAACAACAAACAAGCAAACAGCACTGCCGCCGTTGACGCCCATACACCGACGCGGAATACCGTTTTCAATAACCGTTTCAAAAGGCTGAATAAATTCAACGATTGCCCCTTGATTTGCTACAGTAAGAAATGAACACTACCATCTGTCCCCATCGTTTTGCAGGATATAAAGCATGTCAGCCCAAAACAGTCCATACCCGTCGCCCTATGATACAAACAAAGCGGACGAAATTACGGCAATAATCGCAGCGACAGATAAATCCAAAAGGACCAAAGACGATATAGCCCTCCTGCGGGCAATTGCCGGGAATAGCCCCTTTCTAGCTGACCTTATCACAACGATGCCTGACCTATCAGTAGCCCTGCTGCGCGGGGACTATGCCAACCATATGGATGCCTTGCTGAATAGCCTAAAACACCCGCGCCCGGACGGCGAAACCACAGAAGCGCTGATGGCTTTTTTGCGTAATGCCAAGGCCCGGCTCAGCCTTATTACAGCGACAGCCGATATCTCAACCAACTGGTCACTTGCTGAAGTAACCAAAGCTTTAAGTGATTTTGCCGACACGTGCCTTGAAATTGGCTTGGCGCATCTCCTCCATGCGAGAATGAGTAAGGGAGAGCTAGCATGGCCAAACGGAAAGCCTGAGCCCGTTACAACCACCCTTGCCCGCAGCTCGGGGCTTTTCATTCTCGGCATGGGAAAACTTGGCGCCTATGAGCTTAATTATTCCTCGGATATTGACTTGATTGTGCTCTTTGACCCGTACCGCTGTGCCTATACCGGACCCAAAACGCTGTCACAATGCTTTATCAAAATCACCCAAGACCTAATGCTGATAATCGAAAAACGCACCATGCATGGTTATGTGTTTAGGACAGACCTTCGCTTGCGCCCAGACCCCGGCGCAACTGCTGTTGCCCTTACCGCAGAAAGTGCCGAAAACTATTATCACTCAATGGCCGCGAACTGGGAACGCTCTGCCATGATCAAAGCACGGGTTGTTGCTGGCGATAAAACTGCCGGTGAGGCCTATCTTGTCACTATGGCTAGCTGGGTTTGGCGGCGCAATATGGACTTTGTTGCCTTGAAAGACATTGCTGCCATTAAAAACCAGATAAACCACCATTATGACCAGAAAAACAACATTGCCCCCGGCTATAATGTGAAGCTGGGGTTTGGGGGCATCCGCGAAATCGAATTTTTTGCCCAGATCAACCAGCTGCTGTATGCAGGACGCCACCCAGAACTGCGGGTGCGCGGCACACAAGCAGCCCTTGAAGCTTTGGCCGCCACCGAGTTACTCAAAAAAAGCGACACCAAGACACTTTCGGAAGCCTATGACTTTCTACGCAAGCTGGAACACCGCATTCAAATGGTGCATGACGCCCAAACCCATGAACTTCCAGCCCAGCAAGAAGACCTACAGCGCATTGCTCTGTTTATGGGGTATGCAACCACTGATCTTCTCTTAGCAGCCATCAAACACCATACGGAAAGTGTCAGTACGTTATATGGTCAACTTATGCCGGGCGATGAGTTTAAAGAACAAGCAGCTTTCAGCGAGAATAAACTAGCAGAGGCGCTTAAAGCCCTCAAATTCAACGAAATCAATAAATCCTGTGACATCATCGAAGGCTGGCGCAGGGGCCGCTACCGCGCCTTAAGAACCGAAAGAGCAAAAGCCCTACTGGAACAGTGTTTGCCCGGCTTGATGGAGGCTTTTTCCCAAACGGACAACCCTGCCGCCGCCTTGGTACGCTTTGACAGTTTCTTGTCGAAGCTTCCCGCTGGTGTGCAGCTCTTTTCCCTGTTGCAGGCAACGCCCTCCCTTTTCAAACTTTTGGCCCGCATCATGGGGTTGGCCCCTGCGCTGGCAGATATCTTGGCAAAAAAGCCCGAACTTTGGGACATGGTGCTGGAACCGCACTTTTTCTCACCCCTTGAAAGCACTTCTGAGCTGAAGGCCGACTTAAACAACCTGCTTGCCACTGCGCGAGACTTTCAGGATGTTTTGGATTTTGTGCGTAAATATGTAGCAGAACAAAAATTCAGGTGTGGCTTGCATCTTATGGAATCACTGGCAGGTGTGCGTGAAACAGGCGAAGCCCTAACGCGCATTACAGATGCGGCGCTGCATACACTTATTCCACGGGTGAGCGAAGAATTTGCCAAGAAGCATGGTATTTTCCCCCGTGGCGGTATCAGTGTTCTTGCCATGGGTAAATATGGCGGTGGGGAACTTACCCACACATCAGACATAGATATTGTCTTCCTGTACCACTGTGAAGATATGAAAGCCGTATCTGATGGGGATAAGCCCCTTGCGCCAAGCCAATATTTCTCCCGCCTTGGCCAACATATCATCACTGCCATCACAGCCCTTACACCAGAAGGGCGGCTTTTTGAGGTTGATACGCGGTTGCGCCCCTCAGGCAGTAAAGGCCCGCTTGTTGTTACGCTAAAAACATTTGAGGATTATTACGCCAAGTCTGCTTGGACATGGGAGCATATGGCCCTAACCCGGGCACGAGTAATATTGGTGCCAGACCGCATGGAAAAGCAGCTTAAAGCCGCAATTCAGAAAGTCCTGACAAGCGACAGAGATAAAAAGGCTTTGTTGCAGGCCGTTGCGGAAATGCGTGGCAAATTATCAACACAGTTTGGCACAAAAAACCGGTGGGCAATGAAGCACCACCGGGGCGGATTAATTGATATGGAGTTTATCTGCCAATATTTGATGCTGCGAGAAGGTAGAGAACATCCTGATTTGTTTGAGCCTCAATTGTCAAAATCCATTGATCAGCTTGCCGTACGCGGCCTCTTGCAAAAAGACGAAGCGGCTCTGATGCATCAGGCACACACGCTGTTGCAAACAGTGCAGTCTATTTTACGCCTGTGTATTGGCCCTGCCCCAAAAGATACAGACGACATACCAGAAGGGCTACGTCAAATATTACAGCAAGCAACCAACAGCCCCTCTTTCGAGGCCCTTATTTCAGCCATTGCGCAAAAGCAGGATGCGATTTACAAGCTCTATAAAATGCTGATAGACGAGCAGCTTAAACTATAAATAAAATATATACTGATATTAGGGGGAACCATGACACACACAATTGGCGACATAGCACCAGACTTTACACTTCCGGGCGACAGCGGCAGCACACTTTCACTAAGCGATTATAAAGGACAGAATATAGTTCTTTATTTCTACCCGAAGGACGCAACGCCGGGCTGTACCACGCAGGCAAAAGACTTTACAGCCGCCAAAACTGCCTTTGAAAAATGCAATACGGTTATCATTGGTATGTCGAAGGATTCTGCTGCCAAACATGACAAATTCATTGCCAAGCAAGAGCTAACAATCAAACTTGCCGCCGACGAAGAAGGTACAACACTGGAAAACTATGGTGTTTGGGTGGAAAAGAACAATTATGGCCGCAAATACATGGGTATTGTGCGCACCACATTCCTGATCGATGCACAGGGCGTTATTCAGCAAGTATGGAACAAAGTACGCGTTAAAAACCACGTAGAAGCGGTACTTGAAGCCGCACAGGCTCTGTAAATGGCAAATTTTGACAATATATGTGCCGCCGCAATTTCAGTATTACAAACTGAAGATGCCCGAGGAAAAGCCGAGCAAGCCCGTATTGTAGCTGCAGCATGGCGGTCAGACACTGTCCCGTTTCAATTTGACCTTACACCACCAGAAAGGCCAGCCCGTCCTGCCAAACCTGAGCTTCTAGACCCTTCTAAAATGCCAAACAGGGGCAAAGCCGGCAACGACATCAATCGGCGCGCACTTCTGCACGCCATTGCCCACATCGAACTGAATGCCATTGATTTAGCATTCGATATGATTGCCCGCTTTGGCGGTATGATGCCACGCCGCTTCACAGATGACTGGATCAGTGTAGGGGAAGACGAAGCCCGTCACTTCACGCTTCTGACAGGTCGCCTCAAATCAATGCAAACCCTGTATGGCGACATGCCAGCCCATGACGGGCTTTGGCAATCTGCCATGGATACAGCACATGCCCTGCCCGCACGGTTGGCTATTGTACCGATGGTACTTGAGGCCAAAGGGCTGGATGTTACCCCGCGGATGATAACCCAGTTTAAACAAGCGGGAGACCCGGATTCTGTTCGCGTGCTCGAAGTAATTTATAAAGAAGAAGTGAAGCATGTGGCCATTGGCACACGCTGGTTCAAATATCTTGCTGAAAAAAGCGAGCAAAATGCTGAAGCATGGTTTCATGAGCTTGTAGAAACATTCTTCAAAGGCAAAATAAAAGGGCCTTTTAATCACGAAGCCAGAGAACGAGCAGGACTTGGCATTTCCTTTTATGGGCCTATGGCTTTGGCGGCTAAAGACCAATAAAACCTTGACCTTTTACCTAAAAATGAGTGGAATGCCCCAAATTTGCCAACAAGTTGATGTAATTAGACCTGCATTTACACAAAAATAATTGAAAAAGGCACGCAGTAGCGTGGTATTTTATTGAGTAACACCCTGACAATAAAAGAAAAATGGCACATTTTCCGAGGAAAGTATTTCCCGGAAAGGCAGCTCTTTCTTCGCAGCAAAGGGCGTGTACGCTTCCTGACAATCAGCACAAACTCGCAGATTGCCATGAGCACAGCGGCTACAGGCTTCCTTATTTGGGGTGTTATTACATCATACGCCTTTTTGGCCCGTGACCTTGTGCTGGAAGAAAAAAACACCGCGATATTGAATATTGCTGCCGATTATCAAAATCTATCCAACGACTTTTCTTCTCTGGAACTGGAAATCGAGCGCCGGACAAAACAGCTCGAAGAACGCCAGACATTTCTGGAAGAAGTTGTGGGTGAAAAGCCCATGGACCAGAAAAATACTGAAACAGGCCCAGAAACTGACATCCCAGAAACTGACATTCATAAAACTGGCACCGCTGAAACTGGCATCCCTGAAGCTGAGATAAAAGGCAACCAAAACGAGGACATGCTGGAAGATAGCGCACGCGCAGCGCTGCAACACACTGCTGTCTCCATGTTTCAGGGTTTCCTTAGCAATACAGGCGCTGAGAAGCTGCTGACATCCACTGAGCGTCGCACCTTGCTGTTAACACGTCTGGAAAATGCCGAAAACAGACAGTCTGCCCTTGCAGCACTTCTGTTGAGCCAAGTCCGCCATGAATTGGCACAAATCAATAGTGTGATTAAACCCACGTCCCTTACCAGTGACGACTTGATCCGCCAATGGGAAGGGGATGCTTCGGCTATGGGTGGCCCTTATAGCCCTGAGGCAGGTTTTGAACCCGTTTTCAGCCAAGATGATCATCTGAATTACACTAATTTACTAGATCAATGGCAGCGCCTTGAAACCGCCGTAAATGTTCTCAATAGTTTCCCTGTCGGCATTCCTGCAGAAGACTATTATGTTTCCAGCAGGTTTGGCCGTCGCCGTGACCCCCTTAAGAAAAAGTGGGCAAACCACCCGGGCCTAGACCTTGCAGGGTGGCCCGGTACTGCAATATACGCCACTGCCTCTGGTACGGTTGTTCACGCAGGCTGGTTTGGTCCTTATGGGCGCATGGTTGAGATAGAACATAGCAATGGGTTTAAAACCCGCTATGGGCATATGAAAAAAGTTCGTGTAAAAAAAGGCGAACTTGTTAATGTAGGGACGCGCGTGGGGGATATGGGTAAAACGGGCAGAACAACCGGTACTCACCTTCACTATGAAATTTGGTTTGAAGGTAAAGTCAGAGACCCCGCACCCTTTTTAAAGGCAGCAAATGATGTTCTCAAAATCCAGGAACGATATGAAAAAACCAGCAAATAATGCAGGGCACGCACCCCGCAGTGTGGCAAACCCTACACCGTCCATCATCGGTTCAGATGTAGAAATCGAAGGCAATGTGCGCACCGTTGGTGAATTACAACTTGATGGCAGCATTAAAGGCGATCTTTCCTGTGGCGGATTAGTCATGGGTGAAACTGGTGCTGTGAAAGGCACTATTTCCGCTGACACAGTAACTGTTCGCGGCAAAGTTACCGGCGAAATTCGCGCCCGTACTGTGCGCCTTGAAAGCAGCGCAGTGATTGACGGCGATATATACCACGAAAGTCTATCCGTCGAAGCAGGCGCGAGATTAACGGGCCATTTTGCCTATACATCTTCCCCAACCGAAAAAAAGCTGGGCGGCACAGAAACACCCGCATTTGTAGAAGCAAAACCAGCGGCAGAGTAAGCCGCTATAGGGAAGCTTCCACTCTATAGGAATGCTGACTAACCATTCAGCAAAAAGGGCGCTTTAAAGCGCCCTTTTTTTTATCTCTGCTCTTTAAAGCTGATACGCTTTAGTTAGTTACATCACCGGCCCTCTCCCTCGGCCCAGCCACCCGCGAGAATACACTATGGGGTGGCTGGGCCGGGGGAGAGGGCAGGTGATGTATCGTAAAACTGATATTCTCTAAGTCAGTCCGTTTACTTAAATTCAGCTTGAGAACTTATGATTTTACCAACAATGCCATATTTTTTGGCTTCAGTAGCTGTCAGCCAATAGTCTCGGTCTGTATCTGCTGCAATTTTTGCCACCGTTTGGCCCGTTGCCTCTGCAAAAATCTTATTTAAACGATCCCGCATAGATATGATTTGCTCAGCTTGAATTGAAATATTGGTTGCGTCACCGCCTACACCGCCACTCGGCTGGTGCAACAGAAAGCGCGTATTTGGCGTTGTGTAACGGTTCTTTTTCTCTACAGCCACATAAATGAGCGCACCCGCACTTGCCACATAGCCAGAGCCCAGCACTTTCACTTCAGGCGTAATAAACTTAATCGTGTCATGAATAAGGTCACCGGCTTCAACATGGCCACCGGGAGAGCATATTATAACAGTGATAGGGTCATTCGACACATGCGCCATAGCATGAAGCCGCGCATATACATCTTTCGCCATATCCATATCAATGCCACTTGAAATAAGGATCTTACGAGCATCAAATAGTATTTTACTAATGTGCTCGCTTTGGACTTTCAGGTCACCGTCATTTTGTTCTTTGTTCACGTTTTCATTCCTCTTGGTCAGCACCTACATATTGGTGATGCTGTAGATTATTCAATATCTGCGACAGAGTCGCTGTCCCCATTTACGCGCGCAGCAAGGGCTGCAGCCATAAAGGGGTCAAGCGCGCCATCAAGCACTTTCTGAGGTTGCCCAGATTCTTCGCCTGTGCGCAAGTCTTTAACCATTTGGTAAGGTTGCATCACATAGGAGCGAATCTGGTGTCCCCATCCAATTTCTGTCTTTTGGGCGTTTACAGCATTGGCTTCTTCTTCACGTTTACGTAGTTCTGCTTCATAAAGGCGGGCTTTCAACATGCTCATGGCTTCTGCCCGGTTTTTATGTTGTGAGCGCTGGTTTTGGCACTGCACCACAATACCGGACGGCAGGTGCGTTATGCGCACAGCAGAATCTGTTGTATTCACATGCTGACCACCCGCGCCAGAGGCCCTGTATGTATCCACTTTCAAATCACTGTCATTGATATCAATATCAATCGTATCATCTATAATGGGGTACACCCACACAGAGGCAAAACTGGTGTGGCGCTTGGCATTGGAATCAAACGGTGAAATACGCACAAGGCGGTGAACCCCAGATTCGGTTTTTGCCCAGCCATAGGCGTCTTCGCCTTTAATCTGAATAGTAGCGGATTTTATGCCTGCTTCCTCGCCAGCCATATATTGGATAGTCTCGGTTTTATAACCCCGGCTGTCTGGCCAGCGTAAATACATGCGGAACAGCATACTGGCCCAATCCTGCGCTTCCGTACCGCCAGCACCAGCATGAATTTCAATATAGGTGTCATTCCCGTCAGCTTCACCCGACAGAAGCGCTTTTAGCTCCGCTTCCTTGGCAGATGCGCCAAGGGCTTTCAGTGCTTCTTCAGCCTCTGTTTCCATTTCGGCATCGCCATCCATTTCAGCAAGCTCAAGAATTTCCAGCGTATCGGATAAATCCTGCTCAATACTTTTAACAGCGCCAATAGCATCATCAAGCTTGGTACGCTCGCGCATCAGCTTTTGGGCGTTGGATGGATTATTCCAAAGGTCGGGGTCTTCAGACAGCGCGTTAAGCTCGTCTAGCCTTAATAAAGCTTGGTCCCAGTCAAAGATGCCTCCTCAGCAGTGCCATGGACTGCTTGAGTTGGTCTACGGTTGCAAGAGCTTCCGCGCGCATAAATACTTCCTTATCGTTAAATTTTGGTGCCAGACAGACCCAAACTAATATCGCCTAATAGATACCACCGGTGCCTGTGCGGACTGTGCCCTTGGTTTTACCGATTGGGGCCGTGCCGTCAAGTACTGCAAATTGCCCCACCCTTGGTTCGGTGCCGGGCTTATAAGCTTCAAAAATAACATTTTTGTCTGTAACGCCTGCTGGCTGGCCCGTTTCGCGGTTAATACGCACAAGGCGAATGCCGGCAGGCATCCGAAATGGAATACCCGGCTCACCCCGTAATGCCGTCTTCATAAAGCTTCTAAACACAGGCACAGCAACGCTTGAGCCTTCTTCATAGCGGCCTAAAGACCTTGGCCTGTCAAAGCCTACAAAAACACCAACAACAAGGTCTGCTGAAAAGCCAACAAACCATGCATCATGCGAATCATTCGTTGTGCCAGTCTTTCCGGCCAGCGGTTTTTTAATCGCACGCCCGACACTGCGGGCAGTGCCCTTTTGCACAACACCCTCCATCATGGAAACCATTTGGTATGCCGTCAGCGGGTCTAATATCTGAAGCCGGGTATCCTGTATTTCAGGTTCATCGCTTCGGTCAGCGCCTATAAACCGGCAGGGAATGCAATCACGGGTGTCATGCTTATAAATGCTTTTGCCGCGCCGGTCCTGTATGCGATCAATCAACGAGGGCGTAATTTTACGTCCCCCATTCACCAACATGCCATAAGCCGCCGAAAGTTGCAGCAGCGTAACTTCCCCTGCCCCCAGAGAGGCCGCGAGGGACCGTTCCATATTATTATTAAGGCCAAATTTCCCAGCGTAATCCATCACAGTCCCCATGCCCAAATTCTGGGCAAGGCGCACAGTCATAAGGTTGCGGGATTTTTCAATGCCAAGCCTAAGGGTGCTGGGGCCATAAAATTTGTCACTGCTGTTTTTAGGCTTCCACTTTCCAAGGCCCTCCCCTTGGTCAATAACAAAGGGCGCATCTAGCACAAGGCTTGAAGGCGTAAAGCCACGGTCTAAGGCCGCAGCATACACAAATGGCTTGAATGCTGAGCCGGGCTGGCGCTTGGCCTGTGTAGCCCTGTTATACTGGCTTGTGGCATAATTAAAGCCACCCGTCATAGCCAGCACTCTGCCAGTATGCGGGTCCATGGCAATAAGAGCCCCTTGAATGGCCGGGATTTGCCGCAAACCATACTGAGAAACCGAGCCAATATCTTCGCCTTTGTTATCCCAAAAGCCAGCGAGCACTACAGTAGGCTTCTTGGTAAGGCGTTTTGTTACAATCACATCACCAAGTGCTGGCACTTCGGCAATATCAGTAATTTTGGGGCCGAGGCGCTCTCGCTGCCGCCATGCACGGGCCCACTTTACTTCTTCAACAGGAATAAACCCGTAGGTGCCGTCTTTCAGGCCGATGATGGCCCCATCTTCCCGCACTTCATGCACCACGGCCAAAGACCAGCTCGGCATTCCAAGTGGTTTTTTAATTGCTGCCAAACGCTTCTGCCATACATCATCAATTTGCAAGCTGCTAATACGCCCGCGCCAGCCATGCCGCCGGTCGTAAGCCACCAGCCCCTGCTGCAAAGATCGCTCAGCAATGGCTTGCAGCTTTGGCTCCAGCGACGTTCGTACAGACAAGCCACCTTCATACAGCTTTTTTGTGCCGTACATACGGCCGACACGTCGGCGTACTTCTTCCGCAAAATATTCTGCTTTAAATTCATCCCGGCCTGAGCGCTCCGCCATGACCAAATCTCCTTCTAGTGCTGTTTGGTAAGTTGCGTCATCAATATGCCCGAGAATTTTCATCCGGCCCAAAATCCAGTTCCGCCGTATCAGCGCCCGTTCCTTGTTGCGCTTTGGATGGTAACGGTGGGGCGCTTTTGGTAAAACGGCCAAAAAGGCCATTTGCGCCACGGTTAGCTCGTTCAGTGCTTTATCGAAATAATTAAGCGCCGCCGCTGCCACGCCGTAGGACCGGTTTCCAAAATTAGTTTCATTCAAATAAAGCTCAAGAATGTGGTCTTTGCTAAAAGCCCGTTCTATGCGGAGCGTTAGTATCATTTCTTTAATTTTGCGGTCCAGCTTTTGGTCAAGCGTCAGCAAAAAAGTCCGGGCCACCTGCTGCGTGATAGTAGAGCCACCCTGTAGGGGGCGCCCTTTTATCAAATTCATAACATTGCGCAGATTACCCCGAACCATCCCCATATAATCAAGGCCATTATGCCGATAAAAGTCCTTATCTTCTGCTGAAAGAAAGGCTTCAATCAATTTTTGTGGCACAGCATTGATGGGCACAAATATACGCGGCTTCCGCGAAAATTCGGTTAGCAGGCTGCCGTCGCCCGCATGAATTCGGGTAACAACCGCAGGCTCATAATTGGCAAGCTGCCGATAATCAGGCAAGTCACGGCCATAATAAATAATCGCCCAAACCACCAACACAACACCTGTAACAGTGCCAACACCGCCCAGAATAAGCGACAGCTTTAAAAGGCGCCTCCAAAGCGGCTTTTTACCCACGGCTTTTGAAACCGGTGTCTTCTTTGTGTCTGGTTCATCAGTCATATATAAAGCTGTACAGTGTTTCCGTTGAAGCTTTTCCGCGCCAAAATGCCACAGAACGCCTTATAGTCTAGGCTAGATGTGCCCAATAATTGTGTTCCTCGTAAGGCAATTAGCGGCCTTGTACCACCAAAGTTTCAAAATATTTATCTGCTGCAATACGGAGGGCTTTGGAAATACTTCTTTGTCCCTTCCTGCTATTCAGCATACGAGCATCTGCTTTGTTGGTTTGATACCCTGTTTCCAACAGAATGGACGGTACATCAGGAGATTTTAACACCAGCAAATTTGCAAAGCGGTGGCCTTTTTTATGCATCCGTACCTGTTTCCGCATTTCGGGCAACAAAATCTCCGCAGACTGGGCAGATGCATTCATTGTTTCACGCTGTGCTAAATCAATCAGAATGCTTGAAACTTCGTCATTGGTATAGGCAAGGTCTACTCCTGCCAGCACGTCAGATTTATTCTCTTTTCGTGCAAGCCTCGCCGCTTCTTTATCAGACGCGCGTTCGTTCAGAGTATAAACTGTGCCGCCGCGAACCTTTGAGTTTTTAATGGCATCCACATGCACACTTACAAATAAATCAGCACCCACCCGCTTTGCCAGCGCAAACCGACTGCGGTGCGGCACGTAAATGTCTTTATTTCGGGTTAGATACACTTTATAGCGCCCGGTTTTTTCCAGTTCTCTCTTTATCTCACGGGAAATTTTAAGCGTCAGTATCTTCTCATTTGCACCAAAACGGCCCAGTGTTCCGGGGTCAACGCCGCCATGCCCCGCATCAATAACAATAATGCGCTTATTATCCGTGCGCCTCACTATCTTTGGCGGCGCGACGGGCACAGAAGGCTTAATAACCTTCAGCCGTGCCGCGCGAGAAACTTTAACTGCTTTTGTAAAAGCCGCAGACCCTGTGGACTTGAGATCAATGACATACCTGTCTGAATACCCTTCGCTAGCAGGCAAAGGAAAAGCCTTACTCACGACTGCTGGGTTTTTTAAATCCAGTACAATGCGGTATGTACCACTGGAAAAAAGCCCATGGCGAAAACCAGCAATTATACCTTTAGGTTCTATGCTTCTCCCTAGCTGCCATTGCACTTCGGGCATATCGATAACCACACGGCTAGGATTAGCCAGCAAGAAAATATTAGGTTTTACAGGGGCAGAAACATCCAGCACAAAACGCGTGGCTTCACCATTTTCGCCAAAACGAATATCAGCGACCTTGATATCTTGTGCCGCAAGTCCCGCAGCAAAACTGCTTAACAAAATCCACAAACCAAATAAAAGTGTATTATTTCGCAAAATTCAAACCTTCACTGCACCATTGCCCCAACAGTTAATTACACTGCTGGGGTTTCCCAATTTGGTTAATAGTTATGTATTAGCCCTTGTTATCTAACAAATATTAGAAATAACCAAATTTTGTTACAAGAAAAACAACAGAATTTAATCAAGTTTAAGGCACAATACACAAAAGCTTAACTGTTGATGGCAAGATTATTATTGTAATCGGCAAATTATCTATCTACGGTGATGTTGCGAAATTATCGATTTGCCCCCGTAGCTGGGTGGCAGGTCACGATGCCGACAAGTTGGAGATGGAGGTCCCTTACTATAGACCACCCCAAATTGTTAGCATCAAAAAAGGACAAAA
>JAESQS010000052.1 GCA_016765035.1 Kordiimonadaceae bacterium
AGTGCGGGGCATCCATTGGGGGCCTTTTGTCAAGCGGTTTCCATGGCTGCATATGCGTATTGAGTGGCCGGAAGTAGTGCAAGGGATGGTTGTTTCATTATCAACGGCCATTGCACTGGTACCCATTTTAATGGCGGCGTTTGGCCTTACATTTGAAGAAGCAGTGGCGATTTCGTTTCTTCATTCTGTATTGATTACGTCTTCCATTTGGTTGTTTGGCGAAACTTACGCGCCGGGTTGGGTAACGCCCGCACTGCCCATTGTGCTGGTGTTTGTTATCCAAGGCTATGCAACGCCAGATGAACGCTTTCAAATGATGACGGCGCTGTCGCTGGATTTTGCAGCACTTTTGTTTTTGCTTGGCATAACGGGGCTCGGGAAAACATTTTTCAACCATGTGCCAACAGCCTTTAAAGCCGGCATTATTCTGGGGGCTGCGATTGCTGCCTTCAAGCGTGTGTTTGTCGATGATTTTGACAAACTTGCCGAAGTGCCGTGGTCGGCTGGATTGGCAATTGTAACTTGTTTGATTTTTTCATTCTCAGCGCCTTTTGCCCGGATGAAAGATAAAATTGCACCACTCAAAGTAATTTCAAGCCTTGGTTTGTTGCCGGGATTTATCATTGCAGGCATTGCTGGCGTTATAACAAACGAGCTGGTCTTTGATATTCAGTGGGGCATTTTGATCCCACCTTTTGCAGATATGTTTGCCAAAGTTTCACCGTTTGCCATCGGCTGGCCAAGCCTGAGTTTCTTTATTGATGCCATCCCAATGGCGCTTATTACCTATATCTTGCTATTTGGTGATTTGCTGACGGGGGAAGCAATTGTTAAAGAAGCGCAGGATAAGCGCCCAGATGATGTGATTGATGTCAATATTAACCGCTCACACTTGTCTATTGCTATTCGCAATGGGTTGATGGCGATTTTTGCGCCCTTTTTCCCCACGCAAGGTTGCCTGTGGACAGGCGTGCAGGTGATTGTGGTTGAGAAATGGAAAGAGGGCAGCGATAGAATGGAAAGCTTGATCGGCGGCATTAGCGCTTATTATCTATATGGTATTCCGGTTTTTATCTTATTCCTGCCATTGCTAACATTATTGAAGCCTTTCATGTTCATTGCCCTGTTGTTAACGTTGATCCTAACGGGCTTTGCATGTTCCTACGTGGCGATAGCGATGGTGAAAGACAGGACAGAGCGGGGGGTTATGCTTATGACCGCAGTGACCCTTGCTTTCTTTGACCCAACATTAGGGTTGGCAGTTGGGCTTTTAGGCTCGTTGCTGCTGATTGGGCCGGAGGCTTTTAAACAACAGAGTTAAATTAGGTTTTACCATATCCACCGACACACCGAATCCCCTGTAATGCCAGCGCGCATTGCAGGGGATTTTATGTTTTCAGAGTATTTTTTTTCAGTAACACCTTAAAAATAAATGGCTTTTTAATAGGCGATAAATAAAATTTGCCAAACTACTACGCCTGTAGTAATTATCTCCTACATATGTAGTAGAGAGAGAAAACATGGCCGATAATATCAAACTTAGCGATCAGCAATATCAAATAGTCCAAGCTCTTTGGTATTTGGGTAAAGGCTCAGCGCGGGATGTGCAGAAGCAGCTCAGCGATCTTGGTTTGGCACACACCACCATAGGCACGATTTTATCACGGCTGGAAAAGCGGCATGTGCTGGTGTCTGAAACCCGTGGGCGTGAACGTGTGTATCGCAGTTTGATTAGTGAAAGCGACGTGAAACGGTCAATGGTTTCCTCGCTTATCTCTACCTTGTTTAAAGGAGACAGCAAGGCGCTGTTGGCGCATCTGGTTGATGAAGGCGACATCAATGAGAATGAGCTCGCTGACATTAAAGCCCTGCTACAAGGGGAGGAAAACAATGTTTGAGGTCTTTTCTGATATTCCCTTTGTCTCTCTTTTCCTAAAATTTACGGTTGCCAGTACAGTGCTGCTGGGGGCTGTTTGGCTTCTTGAGAAAATCAAAATAATTAACAAGCCAGACTTGGCCGAGCTTGCGTGGAAACTGGCTATTGTTGGCTCCTTCATTGCAATCATACCGCCGCTTGATTTTATGTCCTCTACCGTTGTTGTGGAAAGTGATCGGACTGCAGCCCTTGTTAGTGACTTGAATGAAGAACGCCCCCTTCGGGAATATGCTGTGCAGGCTGACAAGTTCACACCGGTTTTTGTGAGCCCTATTGGTAATGCCGATCTCCTCGGTAAACTTGGACGGTCCCGTTCGCAGGTGCAAACCGGCAGCCCTGATGCACAGGGCGCAATGCCGACGATGACACGGGAAAGACAGCCTAACACCCTGTTAAATAACCAAGGACATCGTGATACTTCTGTGGCGCCGTTTAAAGGCCGGGTTTCTGCGGGGCATAACGCTATTAGAACTGACAAAGCAGGGCGCTCGCTTACTATTGGTGAAGCTTTTTTTACAGCTATTCAGCGGCCTTTATGCAAAAGACTTTGTGGCCCTTGGCTGGATAGCGCTGGCAGCCCTAACACTTTTTGCCTTGTTGTTGAGTTACCGTGATGCCGTTAACAGCCTTGGTAGTCGCCAGCGGGTTGGTGCAGAGGAAAAGGCGAGTAAAACGCTGCGCGCCATTTGCGAAAAAGCCGATATTCGCCACGTGCCTTACCTAAGTAGGTCGTCGGATATCAAGAGCCCAGTTTGTTTGCCTTATAGAGAAATTTGTTTGCCAGACTGGGCATTTGAGACGATGCCAGAAGCCGAATTTAAAAGCCTGCTTGCCCATGAGCTTGGCCATATGGTGCGCCGTGACCCAGTGATGCTTATGGTGCTGCGCGCCCTTTCAAGGATTTTCTTCTTTCAACCCTTGTTCATTCTAGCCCGCAGGCGGTTAACTGATATTGCAGAGCTTGCAGCTGATGAATGGGCGGCAAAACAGGTAACGAACAGCAGGGCTGTTGCTAATGCTCTCTACTTCTGTGCCACAAAAATACAAGAGACACGACAGATAGAATGGGGACTGGCTATGGCTGGTAATAAGTCCATCCTAAAGCGCAGGGTAGAGCGGTTGGTGGACGCACAGCACACACCCTTCAAAGCAGCGAGTGCTTTTTCAAAAACAGTCATAGCTGTGGGGGCTCTGGCTTTAAGCCTTGGCCTGCCAAGCATTGAGTTTGCCCATGCAAAAGTGACGGCTGAGCCAGCGCAAGCGGCGGAGCCTCCTACAAAGGCAATGGCACCTAATCCAAAACGGACAGTGGTTATCGAGCGTACAATCATACGTGATAGCAAAGCATCAATGGCCCCCAATGCACCTGTAGCCCCTGTTGCTGGGACACAGGGGATTGATGAGCATGAAATGGAAGTGATTGTTCGCGAGGCTCTTGAAAAAGCCCGAGCTGAAATTGACGGAACGGCTATTGACAAGATGGTGCTGGATGCACTCCGCGATGCTGGCGTTCACATGGATGAAAAAGAGATCAGCATTATTGTACGGGAGGCCAAAGCTGATGCATCGGCTGAAATCGACGGTCAAAATATCGATGTGATTGTGCGTGACGCAATGGTGGAGGCACGAAGCGCAGTGGCGGAAACGCGAGCGGCCTTAGCTGAAGTGTCCAAAATCATGGGCGACCATAAGATTGAGATTATTGTCAGCCAAGCATTGGAACATGCCGAAATAGCCACAGCAGCGGCACTGGACAATGATTATATTCAGGCGACGATAGCCAGTGCACTGGCATCCACAAATCTTGTGGTTGAGCCGCTACACCACGGCGGAGCAATGGGGCAACACGGCGATGCTTCGGGCACTCTGACATGGCGTGATGGCAAGGTAAAACTCTCTGTCGTTTGGGATGGGGCATTTCGCATAAGTGATGACGGAACAACGGTAATTGCTGAAGGTAACCATGGTTTCTTGCGCATTAAAACACGGAACGGCACAGAAAAACGGGTCATAAAATTTGAAGTGGCTGAAGGCAAGGCAGTTCGCACCTATAAGAAAAATAGCAAGAAAATTGCGCTGGATGCAGACGGTAAAAAATGGCTGACAAAAACGCTATCCAAGATGGTCGAAATTGGCTTTGGTGCTAGAAACAGTGTTGAAAGATTGATTAAAAAAAAGGGTCTAAAAGCGGTATTTTCTAAAGCAAAGACTTTTGAAAGCGATAGGGTGAAGCGGATTTATGTGATGCACGCCATTGACCTTGCTGAGCTGAAAGCTAGTGATATCAAGCGGGCTATTGATGTGGTTAACACCATGGACAACGACTTTGAAAAACGCGTGACTCTTTCTCATCTGCTTGAAGCGGAAAAAGTCTCAGATAAAATGCTGCCTCTGGTTCTGGCTGTTGCTCAAAAAATGGACAGTGACTATGAAAAAAGCCTGTTGGCGATCCATTATATTTCAAAGTTCGAATTAACCAACAGAACGGTTGGGCCGTTGATGAAAATTGGGAAATCAATCGAGAGTGATTTTGAGTTGCGCCGGTTGCTTACAGCCGCTTTGTCTAATGCAAAAATCAGCGATAAAAATGCCGGTAAGCTGTTTGATTTGGCGGTTGAGAAAATAGAAAGTGATTATGAACTTCGGTTGCTTCTATCGTCAATGGTACACCAAGTGGGTGCTTCTGACGCAATTGTTGCAAAAGCGCTGAAGGGTTTGCAGAAAATCGAAAGTGATTATGAAAGTAGGCTTCTGCTCGCGACCCTTGTTGCTAGTGATAAATTAAGTGAAGAAAACTGGCTGGTAGCCATTCAGGAAGCTGCCAGTATCAATAGCAATTATGATAAAGCCCTTATTCTTGGGCAGATGAAAGAGGCATTGCCTGACGGTAATGAAAAGGTGGCGGCTGCGCTCAAAAAAGCAATGGTTGGCGTGGAGCATCTAGGCATGGCAGACGACGAGGATCGCCGCGAGAGGCAACGTGAGCGTGCCGAAGAAAAACGGGAATTGGCAGCCGAATTGCGCGAGGCCAAGCGGGAGGCCGCAGAAGCTATCAGGGAGGCATTAGAGACTGTCCGGGAAGCGAAGCAGAGCCGACATAGCTCCCACCGTAGCGAGGAAGAAGAAATAGCCCTTGCACTATGGGGCCTTGAGAGGGAGATAGCACAAATTCGCCGTAAGCAACTAAAAGCATCAGGTGTGCAAAAGGCTGTGCTTGCGACAATGTTGAAAGAATTTGAGCAGGCAAAGCACGAGCTGCAAGCACAAAAACAATCTAACAAAAAGTACCCCGACGGCACCCCAAAGCCCCGTAAGGTCAAAGTGATAACTGTACAGAACAGGGTTGAAATCTAAACCGGATACAGTCTAGAAAATTTGAAGTATCAATTGATAGCCGCCGCAGAGCATTTCTTGCCCTGTTGCGGCCTTTTTTTTGCTTGTGCTTATTTTTATATGTCCTTTGGCAGAAGGCCCACTGGTTCTAACCAAAACTAATACTATATGGTGCTTCACCTGAGCCGAGGGTGTGCTTGTGCGATTAGGCTTGTTTGCTACAAAAGAAAATGGTTAGTACCGCACGGCCTGTTTGGGCAAGTTATAAATAGCGTGCGCAAGTCATTATAGTTGTATTTTTGGTCAAGGCCCCTGTGTTTCGTTAAGTATCTATTAGGGTGTTACGCTTAAAGTCTTAGGACAGTAGAGCGCCTTAAAAGATTTGAATATTTCTTTGAATTAAATTTGGGACCAACCTGTGATTTTCGACACAATATATGCAGCAGCGGTCAATAATATTACACAGGTATTTCATGCGATGGATGCCGGAATAAGTGCCAAAACCGCAGAGCTGAAAATGTTGCTGACTTTCCCCTTTTTAAGTGAGGAAGGATCCCTATGACAGACGCTGCTCCGTCAGATACTGTTGGCTTGGGTGTGGATGCCGCCGAAGAGATAGAGAACCCGGGCAAGCAAAGCTTGGTTCCAAATAGGGCATTGCTGATCTTACTGCTTGTTTGCATTGCGCCTATCACTTTGAATGCTTTGGGTGTCAGCTTTGCATCGATGAGCAAGCCGCTTGATCTTGCAGAAGTTATAAGCTGGAGCCTTTCCAAGGCCGCCCTCACGGATGAGTTATTCTTTGCCCTCAAAGGGGGGTTACATCACGGTTTGCTAGAGTGGACCTCTGTGGCCGTTGCGGTCGTGACCGTTTTATTGTCCTTCACGCATTACAAGATAAACGGTAATATTATGGTGCCGGTTATTGGCATGGCGCTTTTATGTTCAGGCTTTATTGACGCCTTTCACACTCTGGCTGCCATGCGCCTTATCGATGCAGATGCTGCCAACACTGACCTTATACCCTTCACTTGGGCCCTGTCGCGTGGGTTTCACGCCGCTATTTTGATAATTGGCGTCTTTATAGCGCTGGTTGTATTGAGATCTAAAAAACATGCCAAGGATGGCCAACAAGAAGGCGGCCTTTATCTGGTTGTTGTAGTGAGTGTATTTTTTATAGGGGTGTCCTATGCCATTGTGCATGTTGCGGCCACCAGTGTTGATCTGCCGCAAACCCAGTTTCCAGGGGCTTTGATTACCCGGCCCTATGATGTTGTGCCCTTGCTGCTGTTTTTGTTAGGGGCACCGTTATTCTGGTCTTTGCATAAACAGGTGAATTCACTTTTTAGCGCGGGCATTCTTCTTGTCTTGCTGCCAGAAATAGTCCTTGAAGCACATATGGCCTTTGGCTCTTCAGCGCTTTTTGATAATCATTTCAATATTGCGCATTTCCTCAAGATCATTGCATATGCAGTGCCCTTTACGGGCTTGTTGCTGGATTATGTAAAAACTTATGGCAACTTGCAGCAGGAAGTTGTCCGGCGACAGATCATTCAGGACCAGTTGGTGAAGGCTAAGGAAAAAGCAGAGAAGGCAACCGGAATGAAATCTGAATTTCTGGCAAATATGAGCCATGAAATTCGAACCCCTATGAATGGTGTTATTGGCACAACTGGCCTTCTGCTTGATACGAAATTAACCCGCAGGCAACGGCATTATGCCACGACAACATTAAAGTCAGCAGAATCGCTTTTGGGCTTAATCAACGACATTCTGGACTTTTCAAAAATTGAAGCAGGTAAGCTGGACTTGGAAAATGTACCTTTTGATATGCTAACATTAGCCTCTGATGTTGCAGAGGTGTTGGCATTCAATTGTCGGGAAAAGAAGGTTGAGTTTCTGCTGAATATCCCCTGCGGGACCGAGCAATATGTTATCGGGGATCCCAGTCGAATTCGGCAAATTCTGTTCAATCTATTAAGCAACGCTGTTAAATTTACAGATAAGGGCCATGTATGTTTGTCCCTACGGTCTGAGAATAGTGAAGATGGCAAAACCCAATTTCAAATCAGTGTGCAGGACACCGGCATAGGCATTGCAAAAAGCAAGATCGAGGCGGTGTTTAATGAATTTGGCCAAGCTGATACCTCCACAACGCGGCGGTATGGCGGCACGGGGCTTGGCTTGACCATATGCCGAAACCTAGCAAAAATGATGGGGGGGGGCATTCAGGTGGAAAGCACTGTGGGCTGTGGGTCTACATTCAGCTTTACGGTGATTGTTGATCGGGACACGAAGCCGGAAACAGTTCGGAGAATGACGACTGCCGATAAGGACCAGTTGGAAACTCTGCGTGTGCTTTCAGTTGACGACAATGACATGGCAAATGCCACTATTGTGGGGCAACTCCAAGGGCTGGTTTTTGATGTTACGACTGTTACTCAGGATGAATGCCTTTTGACTCTTCGACAGGCAACAGCTCTTGGAAAACCTTTTGATATTGTTGTGGTGGACAGTGGCACGCCTGAAATGACGGCATACATGTTGGCGGGGCATATGCAGGAAGACAGTGCGATCCGCAACGCGGTCTTGATTTTAGTAACAGCAGAGCCATGTCGCGGAGATGGCGAGCGGGCCAAAAAGGCTGGTTTTGCGGGCTATTTAACCAAGCCCATATTCCCGGGGGATGTACCCTCTGTGATTATAGCGTCTTACCGTGCGGCTCATAGTGGGGATGCCAGCCCTCTGATTACCCGGCATGAGGTGAATAAAAAAGAAGAAAGCACCAGCACAACACTATGCCTGAAAAATACGCATATTCTGCTGGTGGAGGACAATGCCGTAAACCGCATGGTTGCCGAAAGCATTTTAGAGCGATATGGGTGCTTTGTAACCCCGGCCGGTAATGGTAAAGAAGCGGTTGAGTTGGTGAAGCGTCGTGAGTTTGATTTGATTTTTATGGACTGCCAGATGCCGGAAATGGATGGCTTTGAAGCTTCCGGAAAAATTCGCGAGCATGAAGGTGGACACGGATTAGAACGCACTCCTATTATAGCCTTTACAGCGAATGCCATGGAAGGCGACAGAAAACAGTGTCTTGATGCGGGTATGGACGATTATTTGTCCAAGCCAGTCAAAAAAGAGGTAATGGAGGCAATATTGATTAAGTGGCTATCTGATAAATTAGGGAGCGCCAAAGAGGCTGAAGGCGAAGTGATTGATTTTGATGTGGTGGAAAGCCTCAAAACCCTTACAGATGGCCAGCACATAGCTATAATTCATAGCTATGTTGACTTTGCCAAAGGGTCCTTAACCTCTATCAATGAAGCAGCATCTAACAAAGATGCAGACCTTTTGTGCGAATTGGGGCATGCCTTGAAGGCCAGCAGTAAACAGCTTGGTGCAATGGAGCTGGGGGACCTTGCCGGAGAGCTAGAAATCTGTGGCAGGAACAAAGACTTGCGTGATATCGACAGACTGGCAGCGCAATTTGCATCTATGGGTGAAAAGGTTTTAGCGGGTTTTGAAACATACCTGAAGGATAACGAGACGTAGAGCATATCCGTCTTAATTAGAATCATTTCCTCCCACGCCCCCTACCCAACC
>JAESQS010000053.1 GCA_016765035.1 Kordiimonadaceae bacterium
AGACCATACTCAATTGCTGTTGCGCCTTCTTCGTTAGTCCGTAGTGATTTCATAAACTTAAACATTTTATTTCTCCAGCTGCCTAGTTTCGATGAACCATTATACCGTGAGAATTCTAAACAAAAAGTTAATATGAAATAGAAAAAACATATTAAAAACATGAGCTTAGAGTAAATTTAACGACTAAATTATTTAAAATTTTATGAAAGTTGAAAAGCTGTTGATATGTAGGCTTTTTTAATGATGCGGGGAGATGTTGCTGAGTGAATAGAGTGAGGGGCTTTAAGTAAAATAGGGTAAATAAATATGTAGAGAAGCTGTTTTTGAGCAGAACTATTCTGCTTTTTGCTCTATTTTTCGCCTTTTTCTCAACAAAATGTGGCGTGATGATTCGGCTTTTTAATGCTGAATAAGCCATTATTACAAGCAGACTTAAAGAATGCCGTGACTTCAGGTGTGTTGACTGAGGCACAGCGAGGGGAATGTTGGGCTGCATGCTGTATTTGTTGGCCCAGCCCTACATTCTATAGTGTGGGGGCTCCTAGGAGGGTGGGCCTGTAATGCCAAGCCAGCTAGGGGGTAAAGACACCTCGGGGTATGCTAAATACTTCTGGTAAGCTGCGTTATGAAAGACACGCGCCATCGCCTGTAAGCGCATCTGCTATTTACGATTCTATTTCTTGAAGGGCACCAATACGGGGGCGGAAATAGGAAACCCGACGAATAGTCGTCTCGGGCAGGAAGGAAAAGATCAGAGGCTCAAAATGATAAAACACCTCGGTGGCAAGAATAGTTTCATTGTCCCGTAGAGTGAGGGTGTTGGGCAATATTGCAGTCTCACCCTCTAGGCCAAGTTCACTCGTAGCAGTTAAGGTGCCGCCCCCTGACCGCTGCCAGAAAACAGAAATTGGTATATCTTCTGTTTGGCTGATAGCAGATACTATTGTGATAGTATTTGGTGCTGCGTTATAGGGTGCTAGTATTTCTGGGACCACCTGAAATATATCAGCCATCACAGATTCGTTGATTTCTTCATCCCGTGTCATCAGGTCAGCAATAGTAACCACTGTATGCTGAATTTTCATATGCAGGATTGCATAGTTTCCTACTTCAAACATGCCGCTAAGCAAGCCAATATATAATGGTATGCTCAAGGCTATTTCCGCAAGAACACTGCCTTCATCACTGCGGAGCAGCCTAGGGGTTAGTTTTTTAAAAAGGCTCATTTCTAACCGCCACTGTCGCTGAAATATTAATCGAATGTGTTGCCCAATCTGCCACGCCGGTCAGGCTGTCGGCATTGTAGCTGATCCGGTACACCACAATATCGCCGCCAGAACCAAGGCCTGCCTCGCCCATGTCGTCATCCCAGTTGCCGTTACCATTCACATCTGTATAGGGCTCGCCAACATCCCAGTCTCCGCTGCTGTTTTGGTCAGTGAAGGGTTCGGGTTGGCCAATATCGGAAAACTGTTGATAGACCAGTGTTTCAATGTTGACAGTGTTCATATCAACGCGGCCAAAAGTTTGTTCTTCAATGACATCACGCAATTGCTCCTCGCGCGTGCTGCCATCTTCAATGCCACCTGTGACGCCGAAACGAGACGCGTGCAAAACTGCATTTTCAACTGCACTGCTAATAAACAGAAAGTGTCCCACCTCAAGCACGCCAAAAATAGTCGTTAACAGGATGGGTAAGCCAAGCGCAGCTTCAATGACCATGCTGCCTTCACTTGACTGCCACATTTTTCGCAGTCCTTTGCAAGGAGCTGCTTCTGTGGGGAGCTTGTTCCGCTGAACCGCCTTTGGCCTGTATGAGTTATTATTTGTGCAAGGCATTATTTTGACAGCCTCAGGTTTGAAAGCTGCATACCAATTGTGTCAAAAACATCCTGCAATTCTTGGTTGGAAGGCGCATGAAAATAATAGACCACTTTGGTGGCGCAATTTTCAAAAGCATTTTGAGTTGATGCGTCGGGGGAACCACCAAATGTGATGGCATAAATGATAATGTCATCGTCTTTGATGTTGCTGCAAATGTCATCAAACTTGTCATCCAACGCATTGCGCGCGGTGGTGACATTACTATACCCCCACTGGGCAATTGTGCGGTAGGCAGTATAGTCTGAGCCACCCAGTGAACTGCTGCGTGAGATGAATTGATTAACACCGTCTGTTAGGATGATCAGTACTTTATCCATGTAAGGTGTGTCATGGGCTAACGGCAATTCCGCTGGTGTCTCCCCGCCCCACAACCCTTGCCACCGAGGGCTTAATACGCGCCAGCCCCAAACAAGGCCTACAGGGCTTGCTGTACCCCCAAAACTCCAAGCTGCCATTTCATCTATGGAATCTAGTACAGTTTCTTTACTGGCAACAAGGGGTAGGATTTTTTGCCCACAGCCTCTGTTTGGGCCCTTGGCATAATAGCGGCTATTTGATTCAACTATAGTTTTGTTACCACTGCCATCTATCCAGTTATTTGACGCGCTTGCGCTAACTTCATCATCCCAAAACCACGGTTCAATTGGTTCGTCGCCTGGGGGTGTGTCTGTCATATCTTCGCCATCATCTCGGGCGAAGACACAGCCCTTCCACTCTGTTGGTAGGTAGTCACCGTTGTCAATTTTGGCTTTGCCTGCGGTTGTTAGCCAGCTTTCATGGGTCTTCCCAACATTCACATGCGCTACATAGGGTACAACGCCAACCCACAGGTTTTCGGCTGTATCATCATCGCCATATACTGTTTCAACCAAGAGTTCAGCAGCCTCCTTGGCTGCGCCAATTTTGCCACTGCTAGCCATCGATCCGGTGTTATCCATTACGATAACCAATTCCATGCCTCTTGTTTCGCGGGTGATCTCAGTATTGGCGCTTACTGTGATTTCACTAAGCCCGAATATTTGCGTGAAGGACGCTTGGATTGTGGCTGTGGCGGTCATGGTGATGATCGAGTTATCGTCGTTGACCGTGATTGTCATGTTGCTATCTGAAACCAAATCTTGGACAGCAGCGATGTTTGCGTCAAAAAACTCTTGGGCATCATTGGTCATGTCGTCAATGCTTAGGGCATGTCCTGCGGCCAAGCCTGCACTATCAAGAGACTTTTGAAGTACGTCTTTAACTAAAAATGCACGAGACCCGTCGATGGATAGTCCTGCAACACCCGTCAGCATAATCATGCTGCCAGCAACAAGTGGCAAAAGGCTTCCCTCTTCACTTTTCCATAAAGAACGCTTAAATTGCAAGGCTCGCTGTAACAAATATCTAATGCTTTTTTTCATCATTCCAACACCCAATTTATTTAGTCCTTATTAAGCCGCGCTCCTTGATATTAAGTAAATCTTTACCCTCAATTTTAGCTAAAACCGTACGTATTTTCCGTGGATAACGGTGGTTGAAATATACTCTTATTATTTTTAAGTATTTGTTTATAAATGGTATTATAAAAGTATGCCGGATGGCCTGAATGCCGATGCCTAAAGCTTATATCTATTTTGCAGAATTAAAATTTTTATAAAGGCACCCTGAAAACTTCCATTGCCAGCAGGCGCTGCATAGTTCAAATTACGAGTCGGTGGTAATGAACTTCTTGGCGGGACGCTTGTGTGTTTGGTCTCATATGGAGTTACTAAGGCAAGGGTGTTCCTTTTGAGTGCTTGAATCTAAACAGGGCAAAATTGGGGTGCAGCATGTTAATTATTAGTCAGCAGATGGATTAAGATGTGAGTGATAAAAAAATACCGAGTGAAGAGGTGCTTGCAAAGGCGAAAGCGGACCGCAGGGCCCCACCTGAAGACGCAATTTTTGACTATTTCAATTCATTTGATGGCAAGCAGATACGCTTTGCTCGCTTTCCTGCCAGCCGAGTTGATGTGCCAAAGGGTACGATCATATTTTTACCGGGGCGCACCGAATTTATCGAGAAATTTTTGGAAGATGTGCATGTGTTTAATGCCCTTGGCTTTGCCTGTGCCGCTATGGATTTGCGAGGGCAGGGCATGTCCTTCCGGCCGCACCGCGACAGGGAAAAGCACTTTGTACGCAGTTTTTCCCCGCATTTGTCGGATGTAAAAGCGCTGTTTGACCAAGTGTTGGAAAATAAAATGCCAAAGCCTTTTATCCTGATGGGGCATTCTGCGGGTAGCCATGTGATATTACGTTTTCTGGAACGGCACCCTGGCTATGTGGAGGCTGCCATTACTGTTGCGCCAATGGTGCGTATTTTCCTCAATGGAATGCCTTATTTCCTTGCCAAATGCCTTACGTGGCTGGCTCGTCACATGGGCTTTGGTGCTGCGTACATTGCGGGCCATTCAGCCTTCAAGGAAGGCCGCTGGGGTTGGCGTAAATCACTCACTCATGACGAAGACCGTTTTGCAGATGAGGATTTTTTCGTTCAAAATAAAGACAAGCGTTTGGCTGTGGGTGGTGCCACATACAAATGGCTGTGGGAGGCCATGAAATCGACGGACTTATTGAATAAGAAAGGCGTGGCAGAAGCGATTAAAGTACCGGTTCTGGTTTTTCAGGCCGGGGAAGACACAATCGTTGATAATGCTGCCCAAGAAGCTTTTGTTGAACGGATGCCAAACGCAAAGTTGGTGCGGATTGAAGGGGCAATGCATGAGCTTCTGAAAGAAACCGATGAGCACCGTGCCCATGTGTGGCAAGGCATTAGCGACTTTATCGATTTAGAAAAGGGTCCTAAATTTGGTAAGGATGGTTTCTAAAGCGCTTCTGCTTTAATTTGTCTCGTCACTCTGGAGTGTATCCTAGCGGGTGGTTGACCGCAGAGTAAACGGGGCGTGGGCGCATAGGAAACTAATTATAACAGGTAGGCTTTAGCTACCTGACAAGATAGTCCGGATTTCTGCTGCACGGGAGGGGTCCCCAACTGCTAGCAGGCGGCCACAGTCGCCAACAGCATTGCCTTCCCAGTTGGTGGCGATGCCACCTGCACCTCGTATAACAGGGATTAAGGCCATCATATCATAAGGCTTTAGCCCGCTTTCCGCGACAATATCTATGTGCCCGGCTGATAAGACAGCATAGGCGTAACAGTCGAGGCCATAGCGCACGAGTCTTGTTTCTTTGAGTAAATTTTGAAAGGCAGAATATTCACTTTGGGTAAACAAGGCTAAATCCGTAGTGCAAACAGTGGCTTGTTTTAGCGTGCTGCATCGGCGTGTTGTTATGGGTTCACCGTTTAGGGTGGCGCCACTGGTCCAGCCAAGGTAACGCTCTTTGATGTAGGGTTGGTCTATAACGCCGATAACGGGTTCGCCTTCATGTTTTAAGGCAATCAATGTACCCCAAGAGGGTATGCCTGAAATGAAGGCGCGGGTGCCATCAATGGGGTCAAGTACCCACTCAAACGGGCTATCAGTTTCCTTTAGCCCATATTCTTCGCCCAAAATAGCATGGTCAGGGAAGCGTGCTTCGATCAAATCGCGAATGGCTCTTTCTGCCTGCTTGTCTGCTTGGGTAACAGGGTCAAAGCCGGAGCCTTCTTCCTTGTTATCGATATTGATAGGCTTCTTAAAGTAGGGGAGACTAATGGCCGCAGCCGCGTCTGCCAGTTCGCAGGCAAATGCTTTTAATGCTTCAATGCTCACACCGCTTAGTTCACCTGACATGATCCGCCCTTTTTTTATTAAGCCTATGCTTGCTAAAGCCGTCACTTTTGACCACATATGGCGCCTGTTTAGCAACGACCAATTAGGTCGCGAGAAGTATGATGGTAGAAACTGATTTTCTGATTGTTGGAGCGGGCATCGCCGGAGCGAGCATAGCCTACAGGTTGGCAGCTAACGCTGATGTCATGCTGGTGGAGATGGAAAGTCAGGCTGACTATCATACAACGGGTCGTTCAGCGGCTTTTTATGCAGAAACATATGGTGGGCCATATGTGCAGCCCCTAACGTCTGCCTCAAAGGATTTTTTTCTTCATCCGCCTGAGGGTTTCAGGGAGTGTCCGCTGATCCACGAACTGGGCGCTATTCATCTTATTCGCACCGGGCAAGAAGCCGAAGCCAGAATACTTTATGAGGACCTGAAAAAGGCTTTGCCAAATGTGGCGATGTTGACGCGCGCCGAAGTGCTGGCAAAAGCGCCACAACTAGATGTCTCAGACATTATGGGCGGTATATTCGATGCAGACTGCAAGGCATTGGATGTTGCTGCCTTACATCAAGGCTTTTTGCGCGAGGCAAAGCGCGCAGGCGCACGGGTGCATTTGGATACAAAGCTGGAAGGCGGTACCTATGAAGCGGACTGTTGGCACGTTAAGACGAACCAAGGGCTAATTTCCGCTAAAACCATCATCAATGCATCGGGTGCTTGGTCTGATACAGTGGCTGAATGCATGGGCGTGATACCATTGGGCTTGCAGCCCCTTCGCCGTACAATCGTGACTATTAAAAACCCTGAAGGGCTGGCCAGTGGTGGGGATAGCCCTATCATTATGGAAGTGGGCAAAGAACATTATTTCAAGCCTGAGGGACAGGGCTATTTGCTGACACCCGGCGATGAAGTGTTAGCGGCGGCCTCAGATGTTCAGCCAGAGGCTGAAGATATAGCATTGGCAGTGCAACAGTTTGAACAAGCCACAGCGTCCACTGTAAAAACAGTTGGTGCTAAATGGGCAGGCCTGCGAACCTTTGCTACTGATCGGGCGCCGATTATTGGCTTTGCACCAGATAATGACCATTTCTTCTGGTCTGTAGGGCAGGGTGGTTTTGGCATTCAAACTGCCCCTGCATGGTCAGAATTAGCTGCGGCACTTCTTACAAAAGGCGGCGTGCCCCGCCATCAACACCAAATTGGTGTGAGGGCGGCATATTATGACCCTGCCCGCTTTTCGCAAGGCGTGTTTTAATATCGGCTGTAGCGGCGACCATATTCCATGTCTTTGCGCAATTCTTCATTGCGGTATTGGCTAAGGGCATAAACAGCCCATATGGCAGCTACGGGCCATCCAATGAAAGTGACCCAAAGAAGGGCGCAGAACATACCCTGCATCGGGCGGTCTATGGTGAAAAATACTATGGGTGGCAGAAAGATCGCCATTAAAAGGCGCATGAGTTTCTCCTATATCCTCGCTATTGTGTCGTTGTTTTTATTTTATTTCATATAGTAGACGTAGGGATTAGCCGGGGGCCTTTCAAGGGGCAATATATATAGACCCTTGAGTATATTTTTGTGTATGAAGACTGTCTGGGTGTGCTATTTACCCTTCAATGTAGGTAAGTGGGCCTATATAGTAATGTAGTAAGCGGGGAACCATGATCAACTTTTTAAGAAATTTTAAGGTAAACGCACGAATTTGGACTTTAACTGTCTTATCTTTCACAGGCATGTTGTTAATCGTATCCCAATATTCTGGCCTTGTTTCTGAGTTGCAGGCAGGCACGGTTTCTGCCAAGGAATTTGAGGCGCACCAAACGACAGTTTTCATTATTGTTGGGTTGCTGCTGGTGCTTATTCTTGGATTTTCGCTCGCGATAACATCTAGCATTATGTCACCGCTGCGCCGCTTGCAAAGCGAGCTTACGGCCCTTGCCGAGGGTAAATATGACCAGCCTGTAACGGACATGGACCACGGGGACGGCATTGCCGGCATGGCGCGTGCGGCGGAATTTTTGCGTAAAAACTCCCTTGAAACCGAGCGGTTGCGGGCAGACGCTGAAAAAGCCCGTCTTCAGCGTGAAGAAGAAGAGCGCGCGTTTGAGCATAAACAGCTTGAAGATGATAACAAACGCCGTGATGCCGAGCTGAAACAGCAGCAATTGCACGCAGATGAACGTCAGAAGATGCAAGGCGAGATGGCAGACAGCTTCGAAAGCGAAGTTTCTGAGGTTATTCAAGCTTTGTCTGGCTCTGTGGCAGAGCTGCAGATGGCTGCGGATACTATGTCGGAATCGATAGAGCAAACGGGCCTTGAAGTAGGGTCTGCCGCCAATGCTACTGATGCCACAAACAGAGATATGGTTTCTGTTGCCGAGGCAGCAGAAGGTCTTATGGGGGCTATCGGTGAAATTCGCTCACAAGTGGAGCAAGCTAATAATATAACGTCAGAAGCAATGGATGTGGCAAAAGAAGCAGAAACGCGGGTAAGCTCTCTTTCAACGGCCTCTGATCGTATTTCTGAAGTGATGCAGCTTATTAACGCCATTGCAGAGCAGACCAATCTACTGGCTCTAAATGCCACAATTGAAGCTGCTCGTGCTGGAGAGGCTGGTCGTGGTTTTGCTGTTGTTGCTAGCGAAGTGAAGTCGCTAGCAAATCAGACAGCGAGTGCGACACAGGAAATTGAAGAACAAGTGCGTGAAATGCAGTCTGCGACCAATGAAACAGTGGAGGCTGTTAATTCCATTTACCATACGATTAATCAGGTAAGTGAAATTTCAGGGTTGATTGCCGCTGCCGTTGTAGAACAGGAAGCATCAACTGCTGAAATTAGCCGCAGTGTGCAAAACGCCAGTCAAAGTACCGCTAATCTTAGTCAGAATGTTGGCCGCGTGCAGGAAATGGCTGGGAAAAGTGCCGGAGCGGCAAAAACCGTTAATTCAAGTTCGGGTGGCCTGACTGAGCAAGCGAGCTTGTTGGAGGAATCTGTAGCCCGCTTTATGGGGCGTATCGATAGATAGGCTTCTTGCAAAACTAAAGTTTGGCTCTCTCTATCCCTCACGGGGGCTAGTCGCTGAAGCAACACTTTATAAACGAAATTTAGAGCGGACTTCCCTCTGCATTCGGCAGGGGTACTGTTTGCCCGTGTCGTTATTGTACAGTTGATAACAGCGGCCTTTTGCCTTTTACTCAAGGTGGCTGCTGGCGCAAAGAGCGGACAATGTTGGGCGTTCTAGGCTGGGTACTTTTATCCCTTCTTAAAAAATTACTTCATATTAATAAATTCAACCTAAACTGCTGTACATATGCGCTTGGTCGGCATTTGTATTTGTTGTTGTGAAAACAGCGAATGTGGCGCTTAGTAAGATTGAAAGTGGTTGCGCTGGACCATATTGTCGATGAAGGCATAGCAATACAGGATTGCAATAAAACTGAGTAACCCTGCGCTTGATCGAAGCGAAAAAGAATATTGGTGCAGCGTACGGGGTGGTAAACGGGGTGGCAAATTTGGCCGATGGCTTGAAAATTCTGTTAGTAGAGCATGGCGGTGCGTGTCTTGGCTCTTTACGCCGATTGCTTTTGGAAACGTATGGCGAGGACCACCAATGTTTTGAGGTGACAAGTGAAGATGCTGCGCTGGCAATAATAGATAAGCAAGGGGATGCTTTCTTTGATATTTGTTTTGTTGGCAGCAAGGTTTCGTCAACCATTGGCCTCGGTATTATTTCAGACATTACCAAAAAAACAGGGTGTCGCGCCCCAGTGGTTTTTGTCACTGAGCAAGGCGATGATGAGCATGACAGGCATACTGCGGCCTCAGGCGCTGCTGATCACCTTGTGCTTTCCAGCTTAACAAAGCGGGCACTCAGCCGTGCAATTCGGTATGCAACTGACAAGCGGCGCTTGGAAGAACGTGTCGAACATCTAGCATTCCATGACCCTTTGACCAATCTGCCCAACAGATTATTGTTGCAGGATAGACTACAACAAGTGCTTGCCCGGGTTCGTCGCCGAAAAGGCTGTGCGGCTCTTATGTTTTTCGATTTGGATAACTTTAAGAATATCAATGACAGCCTAGGCCATTCAATTGGTGATGCCTTGTTGCAGAAAGTCGCGAAACGGCTGCGCAGAAGCTGTCGGGCTGAAGACACTGTCGCTCGGCTTGGTGGTGATGAATTTGTTATTTTGTTACCTGATGCTGGTCGTGATGAAGAAGTTACTGTTCTTGGCGCTCGGGAAGTTGCTGACAAAATTTTCAGCGCCATAGCGGAAGAAGTTATTATTGAGGGCCATGAATTTCATGTGACAGCAAGTTTAGGTGTCGCAATTGTCAGTGAGCATAGCCTTGGTGTGGACCAAGTGTTGCGGCAGGCGGATACGGCAATGTATGAGGCCAAGTCATCAGGTAAAGACAGTTGCAGCTTTTTTGTCCCGCGTATGGAAGAGGCTGTGTTGCGACAGGTGCAGATAGAAGCCCAAATTCGATCAGGCTTGAAAAATGATGAATTTTATCTGCATTATCAGCCTATTAATGAAACTCAATCTTCCCGGTTAGTGGGCGCTGAAGCGCTGGTTCGGTGGAATAATCCATTGCTGGGCCAAGTTTCACCGGGGGAATTTGTACCAATCGCGGAAAAGTGCGGTTTGATCTGGCCCCTTGGGGAGAAAATCCTCGAAGAAGCCTGCAAGTTTCTTGTAGCGACACCTGATTTGCCACAGCTTTCTGTGAATATCTCCAGCGAGCAAATCTTGCGGCCAAATTTTGTGCCGTTTGTAGAAAATCTGATCGCCGAGACAAATGTGGAAACGGGCAGGCTTATTTTTGAGCTTACAGAAACGGCCTTGTTAGCGGACTTGGAAAAAGCTGCGACAGCGATGCAACAGCTACGGGAGCGCGGTATTCGTTTTGCCCTTGATGATTTTGGCACGGGCTACAGCTCTTTATCCTATCTTAAAAAATTGCCATTTGATTATGTGAAAATTGATGGAAGCTTCACCCGCGATGTGCTGGATAATGCAGATGACCAAGCCATTATAGAAGCTATTCTTAGCCTCGGCGAAGTGCTGGGCTTTAGGGTGACGGCAGAGGGCGTGGAAACTGCTGAGCAACTGAAATATTTACAAGATAAAAAATGTGCCACTGTGCAGGGGTACTTCTTCAGTAAACCACTAGCCGGTGATGAGTTTTTCAAAAACTGGCTCGCAGTTCCTAGCAACAGTTAGGGCACGCCTGTTTTAGTTATCCAATTGTGAATAACCCTTCAGTTGGCGCACCCATACACCTCTCTAGCTTGCTTCATGCAGGGTTTCTCTAAGTTTCTGCGAGAAGGCGGCCAGTGCTTTTTCTTTCAGAGCTTCCCTGTGGCGCATCAGTATGATCTTCCGCTGGTATTCAGGCTCATGGATGGGTGCCCAGTCCACATCTAAAGCCATGTCTTCGCGTCCGCACCAATCGGTTAATAGCGTTACGCCAAGGCCGTTTCCGACCATACGTGCCGCAGTTTCAAAATCGCCTATGGTGCAAAGCAGATCTACGGAAATATCATTATCTTTCAGAAAATGCTCCGCTAGCCTGCCGCCCCAAGATGTAGGCGCGTATCTGATGTAAGGCAGCGGAACCAGTAGGGAATAGCCTGCGTATAGAGCTGTAGTGATTTAACAAATCTGGTCGTTCCCGGTTCCTCCCGGTTATGACGCCCAGACGTCAGGCACCGATACTTAGTGGATGGGTGCCTGACACTTTTCTGGCTATTGCACTCTTATAAAATTAGTAATACCTATTGATAGCGGAGTTTAGTACGCGCCATCAATATCACTCAAAGGTTAGAATTGGTATGCGAGACCAATAGTTGCCATGCTACCGTCTGAGCCTTCAACTTTGATATAGTTTGCTTCGAGGCGAAGGTTCCAGTTACCGACAAATGCGCGCTCATAACCAACGAATGTACGGACATCACCAGCTGAATCACTGTCTTTGATGCCTTGTGATTCAGCAAAAACATGGAAAGAATTATAGCCTGCACCTAATTTAATCAGGTTTCTTTTATCTAGGCCAAACACATACCCAATATATCCAACAGCAGACCAGCTATAGTCTATGCCTGCTGTAACAGTTTGACCGGAAATGTTAAAGTCTTCTGATACGGCATAATCGCCGAACGTCGCTTCAGCGCCAAACACAATGTTATTATAGGTTTGTGTACGAATTCCAGCATTTGCACCATAGTAAAATTCGCCTTCATCAGTGAAACCAACATCAGCGCCTATATATGGGCCATTAAAGTGGCCGTCTATTGCAGCAGCACCAGTTGTGAATGCTACTAGGACAGTAGCGATGATGCTTGTTTTAGATAAGATACTCATAAAAAACCCCAAAAAATACACAGGGCGAAAGGGGCGTTTACGACGCGTAAACTTTGACCCCCAAAGCCGAGGGCCTTTTCCTGCATCGTGGGAGCATAGTCAAGGGGTGGGCAGTTCAAAAATTAGGTTGTTTTACATAAACTTAGGGTAGTGTTGCTGGATGCACACACTACCCTGAACTGTAATCTAAATTTAATGTAATCTAGCCTTCAACTGTACGAGAAGCTTTTTTGCGCTCATGCGGTAGAAGGTGGCGTTTACGCAGGCGGATGCTTGTTGGTGTTACTTCCACCAGTTCGTCATCATTGATGTAAGCCAGCGCTTGCTCAAGCGGCAGGATCTTCGGTGTTGTCATTTTGATGGCGTCATCTTTACCTGAGGCGCGCATGTTGGTCAGCTGTTTGGACTTTTGCACGTTTACATCAAGGTCGTTGTCACGGCTGTTTTCGCCAATGATCATGCCTTCATAAACATCCACACCGTGGTTGATCATGATAGTGCCGCGTTCCTGAATGTAGAAAAGCGCATATTGAACAGCTTTACCACCGGCTGTAGCTACAAGAACACCACGTGGGCGGGCGCGAATTGGGCCTTTATAGGCGTCATACCGGTCATAGGCGCGGGCCATGATGCCGGTGCCGCGTGTATCGGTTAGAAACTCACCGTGATAGCCGATCAGGCCGCGTGCTGGGGCATCAAACGTAAGGCGCACTTTACCGCCACCTGATGGCACCATGCCTGTCATCTCAGCTTTGCGCAGAGACATTTTTTCAACAACCACGCCTTGGTAGGCTTCGTCGACGTCAACTTGTACAGTTTCGTATGGCTCAAGGCGCTTGCAGTTTTCGTCCTGCTTGAACAGCACCCGAGGGCGGGAAATAGCAAGCTCGAAACCTTCGCGGCGCATTGTTTCAATAAGAACGCCAAGTTGCAATTCGCCGCGGCCGGCTACTTCAAACGAATCTGAGGTTTGGCTGGCAGTTATTTTGATTGCGACATTACCTTCTGCTTCCCGCAAAAGGCGGTCACGGATAACGCGGCTTGTTACATGCTTGCCTTCGCGGCCAGCCAGAGGGCTGTCATTCACCATGAAAGTCATTGCAAGTGTTGGCGGGTCAACAGGAATAGCATGGATTGGCTCTGTTACTTCAGCAACGGCCAGAGTATCCGCAACAGTAGCTGTTGGCAGGCCAGCAATGGCAACAATGTCGCCTGCTTCAGCTTCTTCAACGGCTATGCGCTCAAGCCCACGGAAGGCAAGAAGCTTGGAGATGCGGCCTTTATCGACCACGCTGCCGTCACGGCTTATTGCTTGGATGGGGTCACCCACTTTTACTCGGCCAGTTTCAATGCGTCCGGTCAGGATGCGGCCCATGAAGTTATCACGGTCCAGTAAGCTAACGAGCATGGAGAATGGCTTTTCAACATTCTTACTTTGCACGACTTCTGGCAGCTCAACATGCTCGATGATTTTATCAAACAGTGGGTGCAGGTTTTCGCGCGGACCGTCTAGCTCATTATCGCACCAGCCATCACGGCCGGAAGCGTATAATATTGGGAAATCAAGCTGTTCGTCGTTTGCTTCAAGCGCGATGAACAAGTCAAACACATCGTCAGTTGCTTTGTCTGGGTCGCCGTCTGCCTTATCAACTTTATTCACAACAACAATTGGCTTGAGGCCAAGCGCAAGGGCTTTGGTTGTTACGAATTTGGTTTGTGGCATCGGGCCTTCAGCAGCATCAACCAGTAGTACAACGCCA
>JAESQS010000054.1 GCA_016765035.1 Kordiimonadaceae bacterium
GATGCAACAAATGCGGCAACCAGACCTGCTGGTGGCACGAAAAAGAGCAAGCAATAACGGCTTGGAATAGTCGCCCCATAGAGACTGAATTACTCGAAGTGCTCGACACTCTTTGGCGTGAAGCCAGCCAATCGAATTTAGTAACTCATGCTGATGGCAAAGACGCGCTAATGGCCGCCACCTACGTAATGATGAAAGCGAGGGGTGAGGTATGAGCAAATCGTCAGCAGTTGTCCATTCACCAGAGCGTAGCGCAATCATAACAGAGCGCATGATGTACCTGCTTCGCCAGAACGGTGGTGAAATGTGTTTCGGTGATTTAGCCGATGAAATGATCGCGCGGGGTTGGGCCTGCACTTGTTTCAAGGACACAACGAAACTGAGTGAGACAGACATCATCCGTATCAAAAGCCCATTGAAGAGGATGCAATGATGAAATCGTCTTCAGTTGATCAAAAAGTAACTCGCCCCGCGCTTCGCTGGCATGGCGGCAAGTGGAAGCTTGCACCGTGGATTATTGACCAATTCCCGCCGCACCGTATTTATACAGAAGTATACGGCGGAGCTGCTTCGGTACTATTGCGCAAGCCACGTTGTTACAGTGTGGTCTACAACGACCTTGACGGAGCCGTTGTAAATTTCTTTCAGGTATTGAGAAATGAACAGACGGCTAACCAATTGGTGGAGCTGCTCGAAAAAACACCCTATAGCCGCACAGATTACTTTGCTGCTTTAGAGCCTAGCGAAGACAGCGTTGAAGATGCGCGCCGGCTAGTGGTTCGCTCATATATGGGCTTTGGCTCAAACGCTGTTAATCCCAAAGTTGTTTCCGGCTTTAGATCAAACAGCAATAGATCCGGTTCTACGCCGGCGCACGATTGGCGCAATTACCCGCTGGCACTGACCAAAGTAATTAAGCGGCTTCGTGGTGTTGTTATTGAAAGCAGGCCTGCCTTACAGGTTTTGAAAGATCACGACGCGCCGGACGCGCTACACTATGTGGACCCACCCTATGTTCACTCTACCAGGTGCAGTTCAACCACTAAGCCCAGCAAGGGTTATGTTCATGAAATGACCGACGAAGATCACCGCGAGTTAGCTCAAGTTTTGCAGCAGCTCCAAGGATCCGTTGTTTTGTCCGGTTACGCCTGCGACCTGTACGATAAAGAGCTTTTCACAAATTGGCAGCGCATCGAGCGCAAAGCCCATGCAGACGGCGCACGAGAACGAGTTGAAGTCCTTTGGCTCAATGATGCGGCCGCAACTGCTCAATTACCATTATTGCAGGGGGTAAGCTAATGCGGTCATCAGGTATCTATTCCGAAATTGTCAGAAATGCAGGCGCTAGAAGATGGCGCGCACTTCGTCACTACTACCGTATGGAACGCCGTCACCAGATGGAAACATATGGCAATAGCGGCTTGCATATTGACGGTAAAGACGCTCGCGAATTTACCGGAGGATCTGCAGCGTACCAATGCCATGCAGAGGCAGCTTATTGGTCGGCGCGCAGGCACATGCATTTCATGTCAAAAATTGAAGGGAACGCATCATGAGCGCTTCAAGGTCATCAGTTGATCAACCATTCTTGAAAAAGTGCTGGCGCGTTTGCTCGTACAACGCCAACCAACCATTTCACATTTTCGGTCCTTCAGCGGGCAAGGTTCGGTATCGCGTTTATACCGACATTGCCGAAGCATATGGCAAATGCACCTTTGGCGAAATCTTTGTTCACCGCGCCCCACAACTGGACAAAATGTCTAGAGACCCAAGGATTGAATATGTCCCGCAATACTGAAGCACGGTCTACAGTTGACTACCAATTCAAAGTTAAATTGGATGCCGTAGATCATGCAAATGCACTTCCTGATGTCACGCTTATGTTTGAGGCAGGCGCTAACAAGCTGATGACTGGCTTCGGTAGCTATGGCGATAAGCCATGCTTTGTAATGACGGCAGTTAATCACAATGGAGATATTGGGGGCTACCCTCTGGCTTCTCCTACTCCCACAGCTGCGATTGTTTTCAATAGCCCTGAGAGCATCAAACTCATGAAGCAACAGCTTTCGATTATCGAAAAGGAGTTTGACCAATGAAAAACGGGTCTAAAGCTGACAATAAACTTAAGTTTTCAATTGATGGTCTGGCAGCGTCAAACGGGGAAGTATATTGGTATATACCTGGTGAGGCTATGAGCGACCTTTGTGACAAGCTTAGATACAGAGAGCCGGAAAAGCACGATCTAAAAACTGCAGCAAATATTATTCAGCAGTTCTCGCAGATGATGTGCTCCGAGGAGGATTACGGAAATAAACGGTTTCGCGATGGTGGCATAAATTTTGTCCGCAAGGCCATGAAAGCTAGGGGCAAATCATGAGGTCCTCAGTTGGGCATTCACTCAACGGCAAAGAGCGCGAGTTGCTAGAGCACATCGATTGGGTTGGTGGCCTCTACTACCAGTGCCCCGAATTGAGCACACTATTTCGTCTGGGATATGTGCAGGCCGAGCTTGTGAAATGGAGCGGCTGTTTCGATGCTGACATAACCACAACTCGTCAGGGTGCCGCTGTAGCTAGGAGGCTCCACTAATGAAATCGTCCAAAGCTGTCCATTCCGAAATGACACACGATGAGCTTGCACACAGCTTGGCAGTGCATCGCATGCATGAAAGCCGGATGGTGTTTGAAGACCTTCCTTGTGGGTCGGCAGGAAGTCAGCGGCCAGATGTTTTGGAGATTAACAAAAGCTTCTCAAAACCAAATCCACATGCATTTGAGGTGAAGGTGTCAGTTTCAGATTTTCGAAGTGATGTTACTTCAGCGAAATGGCGCGGGTATTTAAACTATGCGTGGGGTGTAACGTTTGCTGTTCCTAAAGGGCTTATCACAAAAAATGACCTGCCTGACGGTTGCGGCCTAATTACGTTCAACGGCGAAGGTTGGAGCACAGCCAAACGCCCAACCCTATCACCTAGAGAGCTGGACAGTGATTTTCTCTTAAAGCTCCTGATGGATGGCAAAAGAAGAGAAACCAAACCTTACCGCCCGCAATGTAGGGAGTTTGAACATTACAAATCACATGAAGCACTGCGCCAGAAGTTCGGGAAAGATGTTTCTGGTAAAATAAGCCTAATAGATAAATATCCGCAGATGAAAGCTGACCTTCAAGCACACGAGGCGCGGATATGCGAACTGCTGGGGGTCAAACAATCAGAATGGAATACCCGCTATGACCTTGAACGGGCAATCAAGAAGATTGAAAGCCGTGTCTGTACAGATGTTCATCAAGCAAGGCTTGTCCGCGAAATAGAGCGCTTAAAAGCTTCAGTCACTCAAGACCTAGATAAAACCCTTCAACGTTTTGAGGTGAAAGCATGAGCGCTTCAAGGTCCCCAGTTGGTGAAACACGAAAAGGCGGATGGCGTCCAAAGTACATGGAGCCGGACCACTGCCCCGACAAAGATAAGCACAGCCCTTATCCTGACGATTTTGATCCATGCACTACCCATGTCAGCAAAACACACAGGCAGGCGAAATGCCCAACATGTAAATTGTGGTCGATGTGGATACCTAAGAAGGGGAAAGGCAATGCATAACTCAAAGTCATCAGTTGTCTCTTTAGGCATTAGTGCCAAATGTGCGCTCAGTAGTATGTTGTCCGCATCCACAAATGAGCATGCCAGAATTAATAGCATCACTACTACACTCAACTTTTGTTCCGTTCAGAGCTTTGCCATTTTCCCCAAGTATAGGGCTATTACAGGCACCGCAATTGAGGGGTGTGGGGTCGTTATCCCACCACATAGAGAGAAATTGGTTACTTTTTGTCATAGTAGTTCCCTTGCAATTACTGATCTGTCGATTGTATCACGCAGCCGTTTCACAACCAAAGGATTAGAAAAAAAGTTCCGAAGCCCGACAAGACACAGCTCAATCGTGTTCATCACCCCAAGGGTAAACAGCCCCTTCGCGCAACAAGTCCATGTAGTTATGGAGCGTGGATTTAGTGGGGCGCTTACCAGTAACAGCATTAGTTTGAACAATAGGTGCGAGCTTGTACGGGCTCAAGTGCGGGTTATCTGCGAGTATTTCCAAGGCATGCGCCCACTGCGCCCGGTCGATGGTCGGCTTGCGAGCCTTCCAAGTACCCCGCAGCTTCGCAGCTTCAAGACCAGCAACGGTTCTTTCGCTGATAAGATCACGCTCAAACTGAGCCAGTGCCGCCATGATGTGGTAAAAGAACTTGCCCAAGGCCGTGGTAGTGTCCACGCCTTCAGTAAGGCTTCGCAGCTGTATCTTGTTGGCTTCCAGATATTCAGCAAGTTCAACCAAGTCTTTCAAGCTGCGGCCCAGCCGGTCCAGTTTCCAGACGACAAGCACGTCACCTTCTCGAAGGCCTTTAAGGGCATGATCGAGCTGCGGGCGGTTGCGCTTAACACCGCTCATGTGCTCACGCATAATCTGCTTTTCAGGTAC
>JAESQS010000055.1 GCA_016765035.1 Kordiimonadaceae bacterium
ACAAATCAAACGCTGGTCAGGCAAATTGCTGGACTCACAAGACACCATTGCTCAGGCCATCGACAATGGCAGTTACCGAGTGCTGCTGTACCATGCCCGCTTGTCTTTGATGCTGGGTGATCACTATTTTTCATCCCTTGATATTGACCAGACCCGCAATTGGCATACTGCCACGGGGTTGATTGCCAATACCCAGAAAGACAAATCACCCAAGCAGGCGTTGGATCAGCACTTGGTTGGGGTTTACGAAAGTGCCAAAAATATTGTCGGCAAATTACCAGTTATCGAAAACAGCTTGGAGCCGAGTTTTCATACAGCGGAATTGAAACGTAGAAGCCCATCTCTCTATGCCTGGCAAGATACAGCCGCTAAAAAAGTGCGTGACTGGCGTAAAGCGTGCGACGACACCCGAAAAGGTTTTTTTGCCGTCAATATGGCCAGCACGGGCTGTGGCAAAACCTTTGCCAATGCCAAAGTCATGATGGCCTTATCAGACGATGGAGAGAGCCTGCGCTATATCCTCGCACTGGGGCTTCGCACACTTACCTTGCAAACTGGTGATGAATACCGCGAGCGTATATTCAAGAACAGTGACGGTAGCGACCTGGCGGTATTAATTGGCTCTAAAGCGATTGCTGATCTGCACTACCAAAACAAACAGGAACACATACAAGAGCAGGAAAAATATGGCTCAGAATCCGTCGAAACCCTACTGGCTAATTCCGACGAAGTCGTTTACCAAGGCGAGTTGCCCGCAGAAGGTTTAACAACGGTTTTACAGAGCAATAAAGACAGGCAATTGCTCTACGCTCCGGTTTTGGCTTGCACTATCGACCACATCATTGCCGCAACGGAAACCACACGGGGCGGGCGCTATATTCTGCCCGCTTTGCGTTTGTTGTCTTCGGATTTAGTGATTGATGAAGTGGATGACTTTACTGGCGGTGACTTAATTGCCATTGGTCGCCTGATTCATCTGGCGGGCATGTTGGGGCGTAAGGTGATGATTTCCTCGGCGACCATTCCACCGGCAATGGCAGAAGGCTATTTCAATGCCTACCAGCAAGGCTGGTTACTCTATTGCAAAACCCGTAATACCAGCCCGTTGGTGGGGTGTGCCTGGATAGATGAGTTTTCTACGCATATCACAGACATTAGCAATCAAGACTCGGCAGTTGATTATCGGCAAACCCATGACCGGTATATAGATAAGCGGGTACAGCAATTAGGTAAGCAAACGGCAAAACGGAAAGCCATCGTGGTTGATTGCTCGCAAGCCATGTAGAGCAATGATGAGTCAGATATCACCAGTAAAAAAGTGTCTTGGTTCAATCGTATAGCGCCAGTGGCACTGGAAAGGCACGAACACCATCTCACGGTAGATACTAAAACCGGCTTAAAGGTTTCTTTTGGCGTGGTACGTATTGCCAATATCCAACCCTGTGTCCAGCTTACTCAGTTTTTATTGAATTATGACTGGCCTTCAGATACTGAAGTACGAGTAATGGCTTATCACAGCAGGCAGGTACTGCTACTACGCCATGAACAGGAAAAGCACCTTGATGGTGTATTGAAGCGTAAAGAAAAGCCAGACGAACAACCGCAAGCCTTTAATAGCGAGCAGATTCGTAGCCATCTGGACAACATTACCAGCGAACAGCCCAATGTGAAAAATCTGTTGTTTATTCTGGTCGCTACACCTGTTGAAGAAGTGGGGCGTGACCACGATTTCGACTGGGCCGTAATCGAACCCTCCTCTTATCGCTCCATCCTTCAGTTGGCAGGGCGGGTCAAACGGCATCGTGACGGTGAGGCAGAACATCCTAATGTAGGCATTCTCCAGTACAACTGGCGAACGCTGAAAGATGGTGACAAACCAAGAGAACCGCGGTTTTGCAGACCAGGGTATGAAGTGGCTAGTAAGTTACCGAAAGTAAAAGCAGATGGGACAAAAAACTATGGCGCTATGCAAAGCCACGATCTTTTCAAGGTGGTGGATGAGACGCTGATACATACCCGTCTGGATGCCACACCCAGAATTCAGGCAAGACAGCAGCATAGCCAAACGCCGATGGCTCTTCTGGAGCATGCTGTTATCGACAGTCAGTTGACTCATTACGAAGGAAAAGGGCCGGAAACCCTGCAAGGGTATATTCAGTGGTACTGGTACCTCACCGCGTTACCGCAAATTCTCAACCGCTTTCGCCAAAGCACAAAAACCGTTCAGCTTTACCGTGTAATAAATGGTAGGGGCGACGCATGGTTTACCGAGCGCGACTCCAAGGGTGAGTTTAGTCGCCTCAACACGGGCGAGTTTTCTTGTCAGGACGATGCTTATCAAATCACCACCGTGCCGCTAACAAAGAAGCAATCCGAACGACTTTGGCTGCAGCGCGATTATCTCCAGTTGTTGCAGATACAAAGCGAATTACGAGAAATGCCTTTGGATAAGGCTGCAATTTACTACGGAGAAATCAGCCTGGATGTTTACCAAGATACCCTCAACAAAGCGTATGAATACAATGACCAGTTAGGTTTGTATGAAAGGGAGAAATACGATGCTTGATTTGACGATTGATGCCTTTTTTGCTGAACGCAAAGAAGGTTGGCTCAAAAAGAAACTTAAGCCAGATATGACCGATGAGCAAAAAAGGGAAATAGAAGCGGAGTGCGAAGAGGAGTTCTCCCTTGAAAAATGGCTCCCAAATGCGGCTAACGTGCAGGTCAAATATCTATATCGACACATCCCTGTACCTTCAGCCATCCCAGCTCAAGAAAAAACAAAAACGGCTATGCCACATCCGTGATTGCAAAATCCTTGAGAGCCCCAGACGGCTATTTGCGCACAGGTAATATCGAAGCCCAAGCAGATGCCCTAGGTAACGCCGCCGCTTTAGATGTGCATAAATTTCTTTCGTTGATAACGGAAGATGGTGTTTCCGTGCTGGAGCACATTCAACAGGATTCGGCGTTGGGTAAAGCATTGCTAAATATCCAGTCCAAAAACTACGACGAGCTAAAGTCCGGCTTTATGGCCATGGCTCAGTCGGACGATACCCCTGTGACTAGTTCAAAAATAAAGCAGGTGTACTTTCCAGTTGATAAGGAATATCACCAGCTATCCATTCTCAGTAACTCAGGCATGATTTTCGAATTGCGTAAGCGGATTGATGCATTACGGTTTTCGGACGCTGTTAAAGAAGGCCGTGAGCTAAGGCGCAATAATGACTATTCCGAGTTTGGCTATAGCGAAATCTACAATATAACCACGATCGGTTATGGTGGCACCAAACCGCAGAATGTAAGTGTTTTGAATAACCAAAATGCTGGTAAATCCCATTTGCTGCTATCTGTTCCACCGCTATTGGAGCAGCGAGAAATCAGATTTCCCACCAAAGACTTTTTTATCCAGAGTCTGCGTTATTACGACTGCAAAGACATTCTGGAGCGTCTCGATAAGGTCTTCAAAATCGAGCGTGACGGTCAAATTCCTCTGGATAATATTCGTAAGGGCAGGGATCGCTGCCTTGGGGGTATCTTGGATATGATCTTGCAGAAAATGATGGCGCTGCGAGCAGTATCCGTTCAGCAGTATTGGCCGCAAACCAGCAAATTACCGGTCTGGC
>JAESQS010000056.1 GCA_016765035.1 Kordiimonadaceae bacterium
ATTATGTCGGTGTTGACGGTATTTCGATGTTGTTCGTTGTTCTGACAGCCTTCCTGATGCCTATTGTTATTCTTTCCAGTTGGGAAGCGATCGAAACCCGCGTTGCGGAATATATGATTGCTTTCCTTTTGCTGGAAACCTTGATGATTGGTGTGTTCACATCGTTGGATATCTTCCTGTTTTACGTCTTCTTTGAAGGTGGTTTGATACCGATGTATTTGCTAATCGGTGTCTGGGGCGGTGCTGACCGCGTCTATGCGAGCTTTAAGTTCTTCCTCTACACGCTTCTTGGTTCTGTGCTGATGCTCGTTGCTGTGCTCTATATGTATATGGAAACAGGAACGACTGACATTCCAGCACTGATGGCACACCATTTTGATCCTGATGTGCAAAACTGGCTGTGGCTGGCATTCTTCGCGTCCTTCGCTGTTAAAATGCCGATGTGGCCTGTGCATACATGGTTACCTGACGCGCACGTACAGGCCCCAACGGGGGGTTCTGTAATACTGGCGGGTGTTTTGCTGAAAATGGGCGGATACGGCTTTTTGCGGTTTAGCTTGCCTATGTTCCCGGAAGCGACGGAGCATTTTGCATGGCTTGTGTTTGGCCTGTCTATCATTGCTGTGATTTACACCTCTCTTGTGGCGCTTGTTCAGGAAGATATTAAAAAGCTAATTGCTTATTCTTCCGTAGCGCACATGGGTTTTGTAACCATTGGCATATTCTTACTGAATGTGAACGGCATTGAAGGCGCAATTTTCACTATATTGAGCCACGGTATTGTTGCCGCAGCGCTTTTCCTTTGTGTTGGTGTTATTTATGACCGCCTACATACGCGGGAAATTGGCCGTTACGGTGGCCTTGCCATCAACATGAAAATTTATGCCGTTATGTTCGTTATATTCACAATGGCATCAATTGGTTTGCCGGGTACGAGTGGCTTTGTAGGGGAGTTTTTGGTACTGAACGGTGCTTATACCTACAATAGCTGGATTGCCTTTGGAGCGACAACAGGTGTTGTTCTTGGTGGCGCCTACATGCTGTATCTTGTACGCCGGGTAATTTTCGGTGAGCTTGATAAAGACGATGTGAAGGCAATGCCAGACCTTAGCCTGCGCGAGAAAGTTATTTTTGCACCACTTATCATAGTGGTGTTTTGGATGGGTATTTACCCGAACAGCTTCCTCGACCCTATTCATGTTTCAGTGTCAAACCTGATTGAAACTCATTTCTCATCACCAGCAGAGCACGCTGCGGTTGCCCCAAGCATCCCAGTTAGCAGCGCGCATTAGGAGCCGACCCGATGAACGGTGAACTACCAACCCTTATTCCGGTTATTCCAGAAATTGTAATGGCAATTGGTGCCATGGCACTTTTGATGCTGGGTGTTTTCCAAGGCGATAAAAGTTATAGCCAAATGGCAAACTTAGCATTGCTTACCCTTGCTATTGCGGGCGTTACAATGTTGACGCAAGTGGGCGGTGAGCGGCAGGTTACTTTTGGCGGCATGTTTATTACTGATGCCTTCGCTGTCTTTATGAAGGTATTGGTGCTGCTGGGCGCAGGTGTTGTGATACTTATTTCTGGCACCTATATGCGTGACCATAAAATCGCACGCTTTGAGTATCCAATTCTTATATTGTTAGCGACCCTTGGCATGATGCTGATGATTTCCGCTAACAATCTCATGAGCCTGTATATGGGCCTTGAGCTGCAAAGCCTGACGCTTTACGTGTTGGCTGCCATGAACAGAGACCGCACGCGCTCTACCGAGGCTGGGCTTAAGTATTTCCTACTAGGAGCATTAAGCTCCGGTATGCTCCTGTACGGTATTTCCTTCGTATATGGTTTTGCTGGCACAACAGACTTTGTTGTCTTGGCTGATAGCCTGAAAGGCGCTGAAAATGTGCCTATGGGCGTTATTATAGGCATGGTGTTTATGATGGCTGGCCTTGCGTTTAAAATTTCCGCGGTGCCTTTTCATATGTGGACACCGGATGTTTATGAAGGGTCACCAACACCTGTTACAGCCTTCTTTGCCGGAGCCCCGAAAGTGGCAGCTCTGGCACTGTTTGTACGGGTTTTGGTTACAGCATTCCCTGATTTGATACACCAGTGGCAGCAAGTGATTATCTTTATATCCATCGCGTCCATGCTTGTTGGGGCCTTCATCGCGCTTGTGCAAACAAACATCAAACGCTTGTTGGCATATTCATCCATTGGCCATATGGGCTTTGCGCTTGTTGGCTTGGCTGCTGGTACGCAGCAGGGTGTTGAAGGGTTGCTCATTTACATTGCGATTTATCTGACAATGACATTGGGCACATTCGCGGCTGTTTTAACATTGCGCCGCAGCGAAGGCATGGTGGAAAATATTTCTGACCTTGCAGGCCTGTCACGCAATAATTTGCCTATGGCAATTGCAATCGCAACTTTGATGTTCTCTCTAGCGGGTATTCCGTTGCTCGCTGGCTTCTGGGGAAAATGGTATGTTTTCCTAGCTGCTGTGCAAGCAGGCTTGTGGCCGCTTGCGCTTATTGGTTTGCTCGCCAGTGTTGTCAGTGCCTATTATTACCTGCGTGTCGTGAAAATTATGTTCTTTGACGAACCTGTGGCTGGGTTTGATGGAGGCCACGGTAGGGCAGTGTCGCTTGTTGTTGGTATTTCAGCGCTGATCAATTCACCCCTGAGTTATATCATTCTGATAGCACCCCTTGTTGGTGCTGCTAGCTGGGCTGCGAAAGCTCTGCTGTTCTAGTGGCTTCAAGCGAATATCTAGATTGGGGAGCCTCGATGCCACACGGCGTCGGGGCTTTCTTTTATGAAGAAACCGAAAGCACGAACACCCTTGCCAAAGAAATGGCTGCCTCAGGCTCTAAAGGGCCAGTTTGGCTGGTGGCTGGTACACAATCAGCAGGCAGGGGGCGGCAGGGCAGAGTATGGACATCCCAACCGGGAAACCTCTATTGCTCGCTTCTTTTTGTGCCAGCATTGAAGCTGGCTGATGTAGCGCCCATTCCCTTCATTACAGCCCTTGCCGTGCGCGATACATTTTTAGCGCTAGGGGCAGAGCCTTCCAGCACACAATGTAAATGGCCAAATGATGTATTGCTTAGGAATAAAAAAGCATCAGGTGTTTTAATTGAAAGCAGCGCAAGCGGCGGCGAAGCGCTGGATTATCTCGTCATTGGTATCGGTATGAATTTAGTCCATTGCCCTGATGATGCGATTTTTCCGGCAACGACACTGGCGAATGTAACGGGGCAGGTTGTTGATGTGCGCACAGCAATGACAGAATTAGCCAAAAATTTGAAGGCCCGACTTGATGCATGGCAAGTGGGTACCTTTGCCCCTATCCGGGAAGAATGGACCCGCCATGCGTGGGGCCTTGGTGAAACAAGAAAAATTCAAACTGCCACTGAAAGCTTTTTAGCGACTATAGTAGGGCTTGATGACCAAGGTGCCGTAAATGTCATTTTGGCAGATGGCACGAAAAAGACTATATATGTTGCAGATATTTTCCCTAGTCTCGCCCCTTAACGGCGTTCACAGGTAAGTAAAGGGTACCAGCATGTTGCTGACCATTGACGCAGGTAATACAAACATAGTTTTTGCGCTTATTGAGGGCGAAGAAATTAAAGAACAGTGGCGCCTTTCCACAGTAGATCAACGTACTGTGGAAGAATATATTGTGTGGATTAGCCACTTGATGATGCTGCACGGCCATACGACAGATGATGTGGATGGGGCAATAATCGCAAGTGTGGTGCCCCCTGTAGACCGGCCATTGGTGGAACTTTGCCAAAAATATTTCAAATGTGATCCTCAGGTTATTGGCAGCGCCTCAATCAATCTTGGTATAGATGTACAAGTTACGAACCCGCATGAAGTAGGGGCCGACCGCCTTGTTAATGCAGTGGCCGCTAACAAACGCTACAAAGGGCCGCTTGTCGTGGTTGATTTTGGGACAGCGACAAACTTTGATGTTGTTGGCGAAGACGGTGCCTATCTTGGTGGTTTAATATGCCCTGGCATTAATCTGTCACTTTCAGCGCTTCATCAGGCGGCTGCAAAACTACCCCGTATTGCCGTAGCGGCCCCTGACCATGACCGTGTGACAGGTAAATCAACACTGGAAGCCATGCAGTTCGGTGTTTTTTGGGGCTATATTGGTATGATAGAGGGGCTCATAACACGCTTGAAAAAGGAACATTCCTCAACTCTTAAAGTTATTGCAACGGGTGGATTAGCCAGTATTTTTGCGGATCGCACGGATATGATCGACCATGTAAATGACGCGTTAACGCTTGAGGGCTTGCGCCTGATCTATAAGTTGAATAAATAAGCCCTTATGTCGTATATGCGTAAAAAAGATAATCGAGTTTTGTTTCTGCCTCTGGGTGGATCAGGCGAGATAGGGATGAACCTCAATCTATATGGTCATAAAGGCCAGTGGTTGATGGTGGATTGCGGCATGATGTTCGCCGATGATTACACACCGGGCGTTGACCTCATTTTTCCCGACCCTTCCTTCATAGAAGACGAAAGCGACCGTTTGGTCGGCTTGATGGTAACTCACGGCCACGAAGACCATATTGGCGCTATTCCGCATTTGTGGTCCCGTTTTAAGTGCCCCATCTATGCCACAGCTTTCACCGCAGAGATGATACGCGGTAAATTACAAGAAGCTGGTATTGAAGATGAAGTAATTCTGCATATCGTCGAAGCACACGAAGATATCGAAGTTGGCCCTTTTTCTGTACGCTATATACCGCTGGCGCATTCCATTGCCGAAGGCAATGGCCTTGCCATTAAAACAGAGAAGGGCACGCTGTTTCATACAGGTGATTGGAAGCTGGATGATGACCCCCTTATTGGCCCTGCGTGCCCGTCAGAGGCTCTAACAAGCCTTGGTGACGAAGGCGTTCTGGCCCTTATTGGCGATTCCACCAATGTGTTTAATCCTGCCGAGAGCGGCTCGGAAGCGACAGTACGTGAAAACCTGATTAAAGTGGTGCAAGACATGGATAACCGGGTGGTTATCACGACTTTTGCATCTAATGTGGCGCGGCTTGATACCATTGGTGCCGTTGCAAAGGCGACAGGCCGTAGTCTGGCCCTTATAGGGCGGTCAATGCAGCGTATCTATAATGTGGGTAAATCAACGGGCTACCTTGGGGACTTGCCGCCCCTTGTAGACGAAGAGCATATTGCTGATATCCCCCGTGATAAAATATTAATAGCGTGTACAGGGTGCCAAGGTGAATCCCGTGCCGCTATGGCTCGGATTGCACGCGGTGAACACAAGAATGTGCAGCTTAGTCCCGGCGACAATGTATTGTTTTCTTCGAAAATCATACCGGGCAATGACTTAACATTAGGGCATTTGTTTAACACACTTGCCGCTAGTAAAATCAATGTGATTACTGAAAAAGATGCGCCTATCCATGTCTCAGGGCATCCGGGTCAGCCTGAGCTTGCTCGGCTGTATGACTGGGTTCGTCCCAAAATGCTTTTTCCAGTACATGGTGAAGTACGGCATTTGATGAAACATGCTGAGTTTGCACGCAGTTTGGCCATCGAGCATACATTGGTGCCTGCAAACGGCGACATCATTGAAATTTCATCGACTGGCCTCAAAAAAATTGATGAAGTGCCAGTTGGCCGCTTGGCGCTTGATGGCAAGATTATTGTCTCCATAGACGACATAGCCATAACAGAACGCCGCCGCAGCAGCTTAAGCGGTTTTGTTACCATCAGCCTTGTGTTTGATGATAATGGCGCACTGGCAGCAGAGCCTGCAATGGCATTGATGGGGTTGCCTAGCCGTGACCCTGAATTATTCTATGACGAAATGCTGGCAGAGCTAGAAGCGGCAATTGACCGCATGGCCCGTAAAGGCAGATTGTCCGATAAAGATGTTGAAGAAGTAAGCCGCATTACCATTCGCCGTTTTTGCCGTAAAACCAATGGCAAAAACCCCGGTGTCGCAACGCTTATAACCCGACAAGAATATATAGATTTTAGGTAAAGATTATGATTGGCAGATTAAACCACGTAGCGATTGCAGTGCCTGATTTGGACGCAGCAGTAAAACAGTACCGTGATACATTAGGGGCGGATGTTTCTGATAAAATTGATCTGCCAGATCATGGTGTCACAGTGGTGTTTGTAAATCTTGAGAATACCAAGATTGAACTGTTGTTTCCGCTTGGTGAAAATTCCTCAATTGCAAAGTTTTTGGTGAAGAACCCTACTGGCGGCATGCATCATGTTTGTTATGAAGTTGCAGATATTTACGCCGCTAGGGATAAGCTGGTCGCTGACGGCGCCCGCATATTAGGCGACGGAGAACCAAGAACAGGCGCCCACGGGAAGCCTGTGTTATTTATGCACCCTAAAGACTTTAGTGGCACTCTTGTTGAAATAGAGCAGGTCTAGGCCAATGAACCCCGCAACAATTCTTCTTGTTTTTATTGTAATCTGGTGGCTGGTTTTTTTCATGTCACTGCCCTTTGGCGTGCAAGCGCAGTCTGAAACGGAAGAGGGTGTGACAAAAGGCACAATGCCAAGCGCACCAGCAAACCCGAATCTAAAGAAAAAAGTGATATATTCAACTATCATCGCGCTTACGCTGACAGTTGGCTATTATTTTTTAGCAACCTCTGGTTTGATAAGCTTTCGTCCGCCTCGCGGGTAAAGCCATCTCAGCACACTCCTTTTGGCCTATGCAGGCAAGTGTATCCTTGTGACTAGGGTATCCGTTTCGGGTATCTACAGTTACGCTTATTCTCAGCTTTAGATCTGGCCCAACTAACCACAGTGTATGCTAGGGGGTGGTTGTGCCTGAGCGTATGCTGGGCGTTGGCCGGTGATGCAAATTGAACCGGTTAGCTTCTAGGCTATGCCAGAGGTGCCAACGGCCTTGATCATGATTACGGTCTTGTTTGCGTAAGGCAAAAAAAAACAAGGCATAAAAGCCTCGTTTTTTAAGAATATATCAGGTCGGGCTTTTGCCCTGTACTCTGATGTGTTCTGCATTCCTCCCTGAGCATGGGCCACTTTTTTATTCGATGCCTCATTGCTCGGTGCAGGTGCGACTGTATGCAGAGGTTTGATACTTGTCATCACACATGTGTGTTCTAACAGAGGGCGATTAGATGAGTTTCTTATTTCTGTTGCTGGATTGCAACAAAATCGCTCAGAATCTATTTTTAAAGGCGAATTTTACACCCAAAGAGGGTAATGTTGCATCAACGTAAGAAACTCGTTGCGAATTTTGTGTCTGCCCGGCAAAAGAAACGTTAATGAGGACTTACGAGTCCTTCCACCGAGTTATCTGCCCATGAGGCATTATAATAAGAGATACAGAGCTATGCGTTTAAGCCACTACTTTTTACCAACCCTTAAAGAAAATCCTGCGGAAGCTCAGATTGCGTCCCACCGGTTGATGTTGCGTGCTGGCATGGTCAGGCAAGGCGCTGCTGGAATTTATACGTGGTTACCGCTTGGGTTACGGGTTTTAAAGAAGATCGAACAGATCGTGCGCGAAGAACAAGACCGTGCCGGTGCGATTGAAGTCTTGATGCCAACCATACAGTCCGCCGACCTGTGGCAGGAAAGTGGCCGCTATGAAGATTACGGCAAGGAAATGCTACGGATCACTGACCGTCATGGCCGTGAGAGCCTATATGGCCCAACGAATGAAGAATTGATTACGGATATTTTCCGCCGGGAAGTGCATAGCTACAAGGACTTACCGAAGAACTTGTATCATATTCAGTGGAAGTTCCGCGATGAGATTCGCCCGCGCTTTGGTGTGATGCGGGGCCGTGAGTTTCTGATGAAAGATGCTTATAGCTTTGACCTGACAGCAGAAGATGGAGTGAATAGCTATAACGCGATGTTTGTGGCGTATTTACGTACTTTTGCCCGCCTTGGCCTAAAAGCAATTCCGATGCGCGCTGACACTGGCCCTATTGGGGGTGATTTGTCCCACGAGTTTTTGATTATTGCTGATACAGGCGAAAGCGAAGTTTTCTTTGATAAAGAGTTTCTTACAATGGAAGCGCCCGTAGACACACCTGATAGCGACGCTGGATTGCAGAAAATTGTAGACACTTGGACCAAACCTTACGCTGCCACTGAAGAAATGCATGATGCAGATAAGGCTGCCGGGGCAGGGGAGCTTGTCTCTGGGCGCGGCATTGAAGTTGGGCATATTTTCTTCTTTGGTGATAAATACTCCAAACCAATGAAAGCATCTGTGCAAGGGCCTGACGGCAAACCAACAAATGTGCAAATGGGTTCATATGGTATTGGTGTATCACGCCTCGTTGGCGGTATCATTGAAGCCAGCCATGATGAAAATGGCATTATTTGGCCTGAATCAGTTGCACCTTATAAGGTTGGCTTGATGAACCTTGGGGCCAAGAGTGAAGACTGCACTGCAGCCTGCGACACGCTTTATGCTGAGTTGCAAGCGGCGGGCATCGAAGTCCTGTATGATGACACCAAAGACGGTGCTGGTGCCAAGTTTGCGAATATGGACCTTATCGGATTACCGTGGCAAATAGCCCTTGGGCCTCGTGGCCTTAAAAATGGCGCAGTTGAGCTTAAAAATCGTGCCACTGGTGAGAAAACTGAAGTTGCTACCGCTGATATTGTGAAGCAATTAGCTGCCTGATAGGGGAATAGGGTGTTAGCCAAGGGATTTGAATGGGGCGTTGCCAAGCGGTATTTACTGCGGCCGCCAAGTGATGGCTTTATTTCGCTCAATACGATCTTGTCTATTGTGGCTATTGCTCTTGGTGTGACAGCGTTGATTGCGGTTATGTCAGTCATGAACGGCTTTCGCGCAGGGCTGATTGAAAGCATCCTTGGGCACCAGGGCCATGCAGTTGTTTACGGGTATAACCATAAAATACCTGATTATGAGGCACTGGTAGAACGATTGCGGACTGTAGACGGCGTGGTGAAAGTCCGCCCGTATGTAGAAGCGCAAGTTATGGCCACTAAAAATGGCCAATCCGTTGGCGGTATTGTACGCGGACTGCCGCCAAAGCATCTAAGCGCAGAAGGTATGAAGGATATTGCTATCTTGCGGGGCTCTATCGAGGGCCTTGATGAAAAGGGTGGCATTATCATTGGCTATGCGCTCGCACGTCGTTTGGGTGTGGGTGTTGGGGATACAATCACCATCGTTAGCCCAAATACAGTTTCTACGCCCTTTGGCTCTACACTTAGGTACTTGGCGTTTCCCGTTGAAGCTATTGTTGAAATTGGCCTTATCCAGTTTGATGAAAGCTTCATCGGAATGCCGCTTGAACTAGCCCAGAGGTTTTTCCGGGCTGGTGATACAGTTTCAAATATTGAAGTGTTTTTAGATGATCCTGAAAATATCGATGGTGCCTTACCGCAATTTGATGAAATTATAGGGCGTTCGGCAGTGGTGCGCGGCTGGCGGTCGTTCAACCCCGCATTGTTGGGTGCATTGCAGACAGAACGCGTGGCGATGTTCCTTATTCTTTCACTGATCATCCTTGTGGCAGTGTTTAACGTGTCTTCTAGTTTAGTGATGATGGTGAAGGAAAAGTCCGGTGATATCGCCATTTTGCGTACTATGGGCGCAACACAAAGCTCTATTAGGCGCATCTTCTTGATTGTTGGTTTAACCATTGGTTCCATTGGTATTATTGCCGGTGGCATAATGGCCAGCCTTATTGTGACGTACATTGAGCAGATTAAAAACTTCGTTGAGTGGATCACAGGCATGACAATGTGGGATCCGGCAACGCGCTGGATTTCAGAGATTAGAGCGGATGTTAATCCAACAGAAGTGTCCATCACTATTCTGGTGGCCATGCTGCTGTCTTTCTTTGCGACCATCATCCCTGCCATTCGCGCCAGTAGGCTAGACCCTGTCGCTATTCTGAGGCACGAGTAAGATATGTCAGTTCTTTCGCTTAAGAATGTGAAACGTAATTTTCACCAAGCCCATAAAACAATTGAAGTTTTAAAAGGCATTGACCTAGAGGTGCAGCCGGGTGAACTGGTGGCTCTCATTGGCTCGTCAGGCTCTGGTAAATCCACATTGCTGCAAATTTCGGGCTTGTTGGACAGTAAATTCTCTGGTGAGCTAACAATCGCAGGCAAAGAAGTCACGGGCATTTCAGATGACGCTCGCAGTGCGATGCGGAATTCAGAACTAGGCTTTATTTATGAATTCCATCACCTGCTGCCTGATTTCAGTGCTGTTGAAAATGTTGCTCTTGCCCAGCAAGTTGGGGGTATGAGGAAAGCAGAAGCACTGAAAGACGCTGAGAAGATACTTATCCGATTAGGACTTGAAGACAGGCTTGACCATATTCCGTCCAAACTTTCCGGCGGAGAACAGCAGCGTGTGGCCATCGCCCGCGC
>JAESQS010000057.1 GCA_016765035.1 Kordiimonadaceae bacterium
CCCATAAGGCAGCCTCAAGCAATCAAATTGAAAGTGTGTTGTGGTAAGCGGTCTTAGCCGTCAGCAGGAGGGGACTGTAGCTGAACGTAATTTTGCAGACCCATGGATTTCACGAGTGTGATTTGTGTTTCAAGGAAGTCGATATGCTCTTCTTCGGAGGACATAATGCTTTCAAATAGGTCCCGTGAAACATAATCGCGTTTGTCTTCACAGTAAGCGATAGCTTTTTTCAGGTCCTTATGGGCTGTCATTTCAATGCCAAGATCAGCTTCAAGTATTTCTTCAACATTCTCACCAATATTAAGTTTCCCAAGGTCCTGCATGTTAGGGAGCCCTTCAAGAAACAAAATACGTTCAATGAGTTGGTCTGCATGTTTCATCTCGTCTATAGATTCTTCATGCTCTTTTTCTGCCAGCTTCTTCATGCCCCAGTCTTTCAACATACGGGAATGTAGAAAATACTGGTTAATGGCCGTTAGCTCATTTTTCAGAACTATATTTAAGTGTTTGATAACTTCAGGGTCGCCCTGCATGAGTGCCTCCTATAATTGTAAAATTTATCCAATATTAGCAGGCAAATTCGCTGTGGGCAATCGCTTTTATTATTATATAAACGATTGTAAACAAACAGTTTTTCTCATTATCTTGTTGCGAATGAGAGCGCCTATTAATAACAAGCTATATGATCGGCTTTGTATTAATTATTCTATTAAGAGTTGCTATTAAAAAGGTCGATTCTGTGCTTGAAATGGAATGACATTTTGCCAAGGACCATGCCTTTCCGTTAGGGTGGTAAGACGTTCAGGCAGGATTTCCATAGTATGACCCATCAGACATTCCCTATTTTATACAGTTTCAGGCGTTGCCCTTATGCCATGCGCGCGCGCCTTGCGCTTTTTGTAAGCGGCCAACAGGTCCGCTTGCGGGAGGTGGTGTTGAGGGACAAACCTGCGGCCATGCTGGATGCCTCTGCAAAAGCAACGGTTCCTGTTCTTTGTTTGCCTTCAGGGCAGGTTATTGATGAAAGTTTGGACATTATGCTTTGGGCGCTTGAGCAAGCTGACCCCAAAGGCTGGTATCAGCCTCAAGTTGGTGGGCTGGAGGAAATGCTTCATTTGATCAACAAGTGTGACACTGAGTTTAAACCACACCTTGATCGCTATAAATATGCGAACAGGTACGAAGATGCGCAGCCTGAGACACACCGGACAGCAGCAGCAACCTTTCTGGCCGAGCTGGAACAGCGACTGGTTACATCCAGGTTTTTATTTGGGCATAGGGCGACCCTTGCAGATTATGCAGTCATGCCTTTCATTCGGCAGTTTGCTGGTGTGGATAGAGACTGGTTCGCCGCAGCCCCTTACCCGCAATTACAGGCATGGATGGCTGGATTGATGGATGAAAGCCCTTTTAGGGATGTTATGGAAAAATATCCCCAGTGGGCTGAAGGCGACACGGACACGCTTTTTCCTGCTGATTAATGCAAGAAAGTGGGCGGCGCTGATACTACCTAAAGCGAATGCGCACTAGCAAATAGCGTTTTCAGCGCTGCGTTTACGCTCTTCTTCAAGGAAGTATATCAGGTTGATAAGCCGGTCTGGGGGTAACTTGCGGGGCTGGAAACAGCGGCTGGTTCCAAATTGCTGGGCAATCATGCCGCTGTGCGTATTGTCGCCAAAGCTGGCCATTGACCAGTCTCCGAAGAAACGTCGCCCGCATTCTTCGATGCAGACAAGCTCTACATTGTTGTGAGACGCAGAATTGGTAACATAATTATACACAGTTTCGAGATCGCCAGTGTCACCTTCCATAAGATGGATAAACTCTGTATCGCTAAACCAAAGCGCACCTGTGACGTTATGCTCTTCATTAAAGTTAGAGGCATTGTTTACGAACTGCTCCATATCCCGAGCATGTCCTTGATTCCGATCGCTAATATACACCAAGTGGTACATATACACTCTCTATATAAAATCCTGCGCATAGGATACTATGGCGCATGTTTTAATAAAAGGTTACCAGCGAGTAACTGTACGCGCTGTGGGTTAAGTCAGCAATTATCATGACTATGCCCTGTACTTCTTGATTGCAAAAGGTGTGCCGGTTAAAAGCCTTTATTCATTTTAGTGGCAAGGATTTAATATAATGGCAAAAAAAGCTCGAGTAAAATGGGCCGGAGACATGACATTTGTGGGGGAATCACCCTCTGGGCACGCAGTGGTTATGGATTCAGGGTCAGCGGATGGGGGCTTGGATCATGGTATCCGGCCTATGGAAATGCTTTTGCTTGGTCTTGGTGGTTGTTCCAGCATTGATGTGATGTTGATGTTGAAAAAATCCCGGCAGAATGTGACGGATGCGTGGGTGGAGCTTGATGGTGAGCGGGCCGACGAGCCGCCTAAATATTTCACCAAAATTCATATGCATTTTGTGGTGGTTGGCCATAACATTGACCCACGCCATGTAGAGCGCGCCATTAAATTGTCTAAAGAGAAATACTGTTCAGCATCGGTGCAACTTGGTGCTTTGGCCGAAATTACCTCTGACTTTGAAATACGGGACGCGTAGGTGGGCCGGTGATGGCACTCATTAGGAGTCAGCAAATTCTGGTGTTTTCATCCTCCTGTTGCAGTGGCAGTTGTAAAAGCGTACTCTCTGGCGAATTGGGTCAGAGGGTGAAGCATGGACGACAGGCTAAAAACCAAGACACAAAATAAGCAACTAGCCCCTATGGGCTTGCGTGCTTTTTTCAAGTTATCTGATATTTGGGGTTTAAATGTGGAGGAGCAGATGATTCTGCTTGGCAGGCCTTCGCGCAGCACGTTTTATAATTGGCGTGCCGGTAAAATATCTGGCGTGCCCCATGATACATTATCTCGGTTGTCGCATATTATTGCCATACAACATGCCCTGAACACGCTGTTTGATAGTGCTGAACAGGCAGTGAGTTGGGTTAAGAAGGAAAATGCCCAATTGGCTGGGCAAACCGCACTTGACCGCCTTTTGGGTGGTGAACTCATTGATTTATATTTTATTCGCACATATTTGGACGGACTTATGCAGCCGGAGTGACTATGCCAGCCATATCCTCAGCAATAGATCCGCAGACACTTGATTGCGTCGCGGTTAAGTGGGCAGCGGCCTTTCGCCTAAGGCCCATGGCCATGCCATCTGCGCCCACGCTTGCAGTGCTCGGTGAAGACGAGCAGGATTTGCTATCTTTGATCGACGTGAGATCACCGAGGGCTCGCCATGATACTGGGGCGGCACGGCATAATTTTACACATCATGCGCTTATGCCTTCTGCTGTGCGGTCCGCTTTTGCGCATCCATCGCCGGAATGGCGTTTTGCATTGTCTGCAACGCCGCATATGGTTGTTTGCCAAAACATAAGGGCCGCTGTGTGCACTGCCAGCGAGCAATATGGCCAATTTCTTAAAGATACGGAGCAGGCTGCATGCCAGCTTTCATTTGCTATGGAGCGCTATGTGCTGTCAGGCGATTTTTTTGATGCACGAGACACGGATACATTCTCGGCCTGCTATGGCCCCCATGCTTTAGACGGGCGTGCATCAGCCGCGCAGGACCTTGTTGCTGACCTTGGCGCCCAAGGGGCGGATGGCTTGCTTTATACGACTGACGAAGGGTCATGTGCTGTGGTGCTGAACCCAGACTGTGTACGCGTTTATGCAAAAGAGCGGGCGCTGGCCATGCAATGGGATGGTAATGAATTTACCCGCTATTTTGATTACCGTGATTTGCACTGGGTAGGATTATCTTCGGGTTAGGGCTTGGCCTCAGGCCAGCGTAGCGCGGTCTCGCAGTCGATCATCGATAATTTTCCATTAAAAACGCAGCCTGTGTCGATGAATAATGCTGTGCCGAATTTGGTGATTTCTTGCACAAAGGAGTGACCGTGGATAGTGAGGGCAGCGGTTTTATCCCAGCGGCAGGTTTTGGAGGAAACGACAGTTCTGCCCCAAATCATGGTATTGGCGATCACAGGGTCATCGAGGCATTTTTCAACATTGGCCCAGTCTTCTTGTGGCCATTCAGCGTGGCAAATACCAATGATGGCACCATCTGGTGTTTCAACGGACAAGGCGGTTGGCAAGTTCAGTGCAAGGCCAAAGCTATCAATGATAGCGTCTCCAGCCATTTCAAAGAACCATTCCCCACCGTTTTCCAGCCATTGCTTGAAGGAGCTGTTATCATTGGATTCAAGCAACATGGCTTCATGATTCCCCCTTACTGAATAAAACCAGGGTTCACGGGTCAGCTTTAAAATGTCATAGGAATTATGGCCTCGGTCAATCAAGTCGCCTACGGCAATGATTCTGTCGCATTTGGGGTTAAAAGAATTTTCGCCCATCGCCAGAATTAGGGCATCGAGCCGCCCGTGCAAATCTCCAAGGAAAAAGTCCCGGCCCTTCAAGTTGGGACCAATGTGCTGATGAAATATTTTTTCTGTTGGGCTGCCACGGGCATTTTCCTTCAGACTAGGCCCCAACAATTGGGGGTGTCCCCTCTGAAAGAGCCGCGCCATTTCTGCATAATACCTCGTGCTCCATGATAAAATCCCCCCTTACAGGGCAAATTATTTAGGGGGCCGCTACCCTTGATATAAACCTAGGGCATGATAGGCGCCGTGGCTTTTTTCAGCCAAGCTTTGGTATCATTATCCAGTAAAGGTTCTAATTTCTCGTAAACAGTTGCGTGATACTCATTGAGCATTTCAGCTCCCCTTGGCCTAGGCTCTCGGCGGCAATCAGGTTGCGGTCGATGGGGGCAAAAGTAAGATTTTCAAATTCAAACATCGTGCGTTCTTCCTGCTGTGTGCAGGCCTGTACGAGGACAAGGTTTTCGATGCGAATGCCAAAATCACCTGCTTTATAGTAGCCTGGCTCGTTTGACAGGATCATGCCTGCTTCCAGCGGTACATTTGTACCAAATTTTGCGATGCGTTGCGGGCCTTCGTGTACTGCGAGAAAAGACCCTACGCCGTGGCCTGTACCATGGTCATAATCCAGCCCAACTTCCCACAAAGGGCGGCGCGCAATGGCATCAAGCGCCATGCCAGATGTCCCCTTGGGGAAGCGTGTAGTCCCCAAAGCAATATGGCCGCGTAGCACTCGGGTAAAGCAGTCTTTCATTTCCGATGTGGGGGTGCCGACAATCACAGTACGGGTAATGTCCGTGGTGCCGTCCCTATATTGGCCACCGCTATCCACCAGATAAATTCTGTCCATTTCAAGCTTCAGGTTGCTTTCTGCGCATACCCTATAATGGGGGAGGGCAGCATGTGGCCCTGCCGCTGAAATTGTATCAAAGCTTATATCTTTCAGCAGGCCAGTTTTTTCCCTGATTTCTAGCAGTTTAGCTGCGGCCCCCAGCTCATCCAATTGGCCTTTTGGCGCTTCCTGTTCCAGCCAGCATAAAAATTCGGTAACAGCGGCACCGTCGCGGATGTGAGCATCGCGTGTGCCTTGTTGTTCTGTCGCATTTTTACGCGCTTTTGGCAGGATGCAGGGGTCTTGTCCTTCAATAAGCGTTGCGCCAGCATCAGACAATGTTTTGAATATTTTGGCATTGTTGGTGGCGGGGTCTACCAGTATTTTTTTGCCATGCCGGCCCAGTTTTTCAAGCTCGGCGTAAAAGGCAGTGCGTGGTTCAACCCGTACTTTATTGCCCAAATGCACCCGGACAGCCTCATCAAGTTTGCGCTCGTCAACAAATAAGGTTGCTTGTTCGTTGGCATCCAAAATTGCAAAGGCGTGAGGCACAGGCGTGCAGTGTACATCTGCGGCACGAATATTAAGAGCCCATGCCACGCTGTCTAGCATACCAATGACAGCGGCTTCGGCCCCTTGTTCCTGTAGGGCTGTGGCTATATGGCCGCGCTTTTCCTCGGGTGTGGCCCCGGCAAAATCAGCGGGCTGCGCGAATAGTTTTTCGAGCGAAGCCTCGGGCTGGTCCATCCATGCGGCATCTATAGGGTTACTGTCTACGGCAATAAGTTCGATGCCGTTGGAGGCAAGGGCGGCACCGGTGGTTTGTTCCCATGATATTGTTGCCAGTTCTGGGTCATAACCAATGCGTTGACCTTCAGTGGCCTTATCAGTAAGCCATTTAAGCAGTGGGTATTCTTCAAAATGATGCCATTCGACGAGCGTTTCGTCCAACTGCTCTGCCACTTGGATGACATAGCGGCCATCTACAAAAACGGCGGCGCTTTTGGCTAAGACAACACCATTGCCAGCGGACCCTGTAAAGCCAGTTGCCCAAGCAAGGCGCTGGGCATAATCGCCCACATATTCGCTCATATGCTGGTCCGTCAGCGGGATAATAAAGCCATCAAGCCTTTGTTGCTTCAGTTCACTGCGAAGAGCAGAAAGATGCTGGGGGTTGGTAGCCATATAGTAATTCCTAATGTCTCATATTTATATGAACTTCAATACTAAACAATGGTGGGCGCGGCCATAGCAACTATATCCCCTTTGTGGGGATTTTATATTGGTGAATATGGCAGTAAAAATGGGTATCACAGGCTTTACAGTTAGTACAGGAGAGCCTACCAACAGAAGCTATTGTTTTAAAGAATAAACGCACCATAAAAAGATGCTCAAGAGAGTGTCTCTCGGATATTAATGAACAGATTGGGGAATGATTGCCATGTTGACTGCGCCAGAAAAAATCCAGCCACCTAAAGCCGGGCAAAAACCATACCGGGCATCGCATCACGGTTATACGCGGTCGGACCCGTGGTTTTGGTTGCGTGACCCAAAATACCCGGACGTAACTGACACAGAAATATTGGCGTACCTGAAAGAGGAAAATGGATATTTCGACGCTGTCATGGCACCGCAGAAAGACCTGACAAAAACCCTGTTTGAAGAGATAAAAGGCCGTGTCAAAGAAGATGATGCCAGTGTGCCATGGCAAGACGGGCGCTATGATTTTAAATGGGCGTTCGAGAAAGGCTCGCAATATCGCAGTTGGTATTATCGCCCTCGTACGGTTGACCCCCATACAGGAGGTGGCTGGCAGCTTTTGTTTGATGAAGCCAAAGCCGCAGAAGGCAAAGAGTTTTTTAAACTCAGTATGCTGCGTGTTAGCCCAAATGGTGAAAGGCTGGCATTCAGCGTTGATGATAACGGGTCTGAGCGGTTTACAATACGGGTGAAATGCCTGAAGACCGGGCAGTTGCTGGATGATGTGGTGACGGAAACATCAGGTGATATTGTCTGGGGCAGTGATAGCAACGCTTTGGTTTATGTGAAGGTTTCCAAAGAGTGGCGTCCGTACCTGGTGGCGGCCCATAGCCTCGGTAAGCAAAGCAATAGAACGCTGTATGAAGAGCAAGACACTGCTTTTTTTGTGCGTATTGAGAGCAGCAACTCAAGGGAGTATCTGGTCATCCGCACAGGCGACCATGTGACCGCTGAAAACCATTTGGTGCCGCTTGCGGATTTGTCTGCCCCGCCACTATGCTTGGCACCGCGCAGAGAAAAGCATGATTATTATGTGGACCATGCAGGGCAGGGCCTTTTTATACGGTCCAATAAAGACCATAAAAATTATTGCATTTATGCGCTGGCGAATGACACGACGGCAGAGCCTGACTGGCAAATGGTGGTCGAAGGTACAGATACCCGCTATTTGCACGGGATGCAGGTGTTTGACAGCTTTGTGGCGGTGGAAGACCGGCTGGATGGATTGGACCAATTATATATTTGGTCCAAAGATAGCGGAACCTATGTGGATTTGCCCGAGCCTGTCTATGAAGTGTCCCTAGGGGAAAATCAGGAACCAACACAGGATTTTATACGTCTGGATTATTCCAGCCTTATTACACCACCGGCTGTTTATGATTATGGGGTTGGGTCTGGGCAATTGCTCTTACGCAAAGAGCAAGAGATACCATCAGGGTATGAAAAGGCTGAGTATCGGTCGGAACGTATGATGGTAACAGCGCGAGATGGCGCGCAAGTGCCAGTTAGTATCGTTTATCATAAAAGCTGGAAAAAGGGCGCGGGCACACCCCTGCATTTATATGGCTACGGGGCATATGGCTTTGGTATGAGCCCTTCATTTTCAGCGGCACGGCTGTCGTTGCTCGATAGAGGCTTTGCCTATGCCATAGCCCATATTCGGGGTGGGGATGAAATGGGCTATGGCTGGTATGAAGCCGGGAAGCTTGACCAGCGTGAAAATACTTTCAATGATTTTGTTGATGTTGCTGGGGCGCTAACAGAAGGTGGCTATGCAACGGAGGGCGGCATCAGTATTTCTGGCGGCAGTGCTGGCGGTGAACTGATGGGCGCAGTGCTAAACCAAGCCCCTGAATTGTTTAAAGGCGCGGCAATGCATGTGCCCTTTGTGGATGTGCTGAACACTATGCTCGATGGTGATTTGCCGCTTACGCCCATCGAATGGCCCGAGTGGGGAAACCCTGTTGCAGACAAAGCAGCCTATGAAATGATGGCGGCATATTGCCCCTATAGCAACCTTGAGCCAAAAAATTACCCGCCGATGCTGGTAACTGGCGGTTTGAACGACCCACGCGTAACATATTGGGAGCCAGCTAAATGGGTTGCTAAGTTACGCGACCTAAAAACAGATGATCATTTGTTGATGTTGAAAATCAATATGGGTGCAGGGCATGGCGGTAAATCAGGCCGGTTTGAGCGCCTGTTTGAAGTGGCAGAAGAATATACGTTTTTGCTGATGTGCTTTGACCAAAACAATAAATAACCAAACGATCGGTTATTTATTGTTGAAGCAGAGGTAAGGGCATGGGCCTGTGATGTTTCTACTCTAAGCGATAAACCCTATTTAGCATCAGCCCGTAGTTGCTCAAGCGCGGGTATAATACCAGAAAGGTCATAGCCAGCGGCAGATGCTTTCTGAAGAATTACTGTTGTTTCTTCAGTGCCGGCATAAGCTTGTGATAGGCCCCACAGGTTACATGACCGGGTGCCCGACCGGCAAAAGGCCAGTGTTTTTTCGTTCTGCTTTAGGGCATCACTTGTTTGGGCCACAGAATCGGCTGTTACTTGCCCGGGTACGATGGGAATGAAAGTCCAGCGGATGCCTTTGCTTTCTGCGTAGGCGCATAAGTCGGCATTTGTGGGCTGGTCAGCGCTTTCCCCGTCAGGCCTGTTATTAATGATATGGCACACACCCATAGACGCGGCCTCATCTATATCATTGATGCAAATTTGAGGCGAAACGGACACGCTGTCTGTTACCGGTCGGAACTGTGTCATGCTAAAAACTCCTACTGCCTTACGCTTTGTTCTTATTCAGTGATGAGAACTGTTTCTCATGCTTGCCATAAACTTCCCTACAATGGAAAGATTACTTTTTCGTTTTTGATTGTATACGCTCAAGAGCATATCCGTTTTAATTAGAGCATCACCGGCCCACTTACTCTCTGGCCCAGCCACCCCACAGTATATCCTAGCGGGTGGTTGGGCCAGAGAGTAAGCGGGGCGTGGGCCGGTGATGGCTCTAACAACTAAAAGGGATACTAGCGCCTCACTTTCCGGGGGTTAAGTGTTTGGCAAGTGCCGCCATGGTAGTGTGTGCCCCGATTGAACTGCTTAGATTTTATAAGGTTTAATTTTCATGCGGGAACATTCTGTTTTGGGCAATGACCAGATGATATTGGTCCTTGAAGACAACCCGGTTTTTTCCAACGTGATTGTGCATGTGCTGGAACAATTCCCTATTGGGTATCATGTAGTACGAAATGGCAAACAGGCTGTGCAGGCAGCAGCAGACAAAGCATATGATTTGATATTGGTGGATATTTTGCTGTCTGAGGCGGACGGTGTGCAGGCCATTATGGAGATCAGGCAGCTTTCTGACCATAATGCGCATGTGCCTGTGGTTGGGGTTACCCCTGATTTTGGCGGGAATGGAGCTGGAAACTATCAAGGTTCGGGCTTAACGGGGGTGGTGAAGTTACCTGTTACAATTAATAATCTTTCAAACATTTTACAAAACCACCTTGGGCCCCTTGGCTCTGGCCGCTTATCGCCGCAGCAAGCTAACCTTGAACCCGAGACGAACGTTAGGCCGATTGTGTCGGGAGGAAAAGCCGCTTCTGGAGAGTTGTCCGCGACCTTAAAGCCAGAAAATGGGGTAGAAGGGCCGACTGTTCATTCAGTTATGAATTGGGCAGCATTGCAAAAAACGGAAGCTGTGCTGGAGGATGACTTTCAGCCGGAGCTTGCTGACTATCTGAAAAATGGCCCTGATGTCGTGCGTGCAATGGCAGATGCAATTGAAGCAGATGATTTTAAAAAAATTGAAAAATTAGCTCATAAATTTAGAACGACAAGCTTGGTGTTTGGCGCAGAAAGTGTGGCTGATTTATCTGCACAGTTAGAGGCCATGGGCAGTGATGGGTCCGTTGCTAAAGTCGGTGAGACATTGAAAGAACTTCGACTGCAATTGGCAAGAGTGCTTCGTAAGTTGCGGGAAAAGACCGCCCGCTAAAGCGTATCCGTTTTAGGGGAGCCATATTTGACCACTTCCCGTTTCCTCTCTGTCCTACCCACCGGCTAGGAAAAAACCGCAGTATTTTTGGCTTGTTTTATTGCCCTAATTTTAATCAGGACGATTAGTTTGATGTGGGCCTATTGATTTCTTGACTTTGGCTGGCACATCCCGGATTTTGCGCTTCTTTGATATTGGTGCAGAAACATGGTTTACTGTGCTTATGGATAAAATACAGCCTGCCGAAGCCGTAGAAAAGGAAGTTGGCGACATGATGACATTTCTTGAGTTTGAAAAGCCAATTGCCGAGTTAGAAGGAAAAATTCGCGAACTGAGAAGTTTGGCGGGTGGTTCTGCTAGTGTTGATATTGGCCCTGAGGTTGGCCAGCTTGAAACCAAGCTTGGTAAACTCCTGAAAGACACATACGCTGAACTTTCTCCAAGCCAGAAAATACAGGTTGCCCGCCACCCGGAGCGCCCGCATTTTTCTGATATAGTAGAGAAGCTGTTTACAGATTTTACGCCTCTTGCTGGTGATAGGGCGTTTGGCGATGATCATGCGCTTATTGGTGGCTTGGCGCGTTTCAGAGGTGAAGCTTGCCTTGTTATGGGGCATGAAAAAGGGTCAGACACGGAAAGTCGCCTGAAGCATAACTTTGGCATGGCGCGCCCGGAAGGGTATCGTAAGGCCATTCGCTTGCTTGAAATGGCAGACCGTTTTTCTCTGCCGGTTATAACATTGGTGGATACATCAGGCGCTTACCCTGGGGTGGGCGCAGAAGAGCGGGGGCAGGCAGAAGCGATTGCCCGTTCCACTGATGCGTGCCTTGGTCTGGAAACACCCCTTGTTACTTGTATTATCGGAGAAGGCGGTTCTGGCGGTGCTGTAGCAATTGCTGCTGGGAATAAAGTGTTGATGATGGAACACGCAATTTATTCTGTTATTTCGCCAGAAGGATGTGCTTCTATTTTATGGCGCACCAATGAAAAAGCTGCTGAAGCTGCGGGCGCGCTGAAAATCACCGCGCAGGACTTGCTGAAACTGGGTGTTATTGATGATATTGTGCCTGAACCATTGGGGGGCGCGCACCGGGACCCAGAGCGCGCTATGAACATGCTTGGCGATGGCTTAGAAAATGCTCTGCAGGATATGGCCGGTGTTGATGGTGCCCGCTTAAAACAGCTTCGCCGCGAGAAATTTTTGGCGATTGGCCGTAAAGGCCTTTGATCCACGCGACTCGTTGAATTCCCTTGTTATCATGCTGCGACTCGTAGTTTGGGTGCAGCTATACAATCGCGACTGATTCGAAAAAACACAAGATATAGTAAGGCTTACTAATAAATTATACTTTATCTTGACGTGATCCCCTTTTCGATCTTATCTTACTCGCGTCGCCGGGAAGAAGCGACTCGGGCAGGAATTATAACGACCTGTTTAAGTAAGTTACTGAAAAATTTGAGTAAAGTCGATTTGTTCGACTTTTGTTCCTGCGTCAGGCACACTATGGGTGTTTCTGCGCGCAGGTGAGGTGTCTGTGCCGCATGTATATGGCGGAAGAGGGAGTAGTAGGTATATGTTTGAAGTCACCCATTTTGAGCATGGTGGGGCGGTTGAAATCGACCGCAGTCGTGATGATAAACTTACAGATTTTGGTAAGGCGACACTGACGGACAGATATTTGTTGCCGGGTGAAAGTTTTCAGGATTTATTCGCTCGCGTTGCGTCTTTTTATGGTGATGACAAAGCGCACTCCCAACGCCTGTATAATTATATTTCAAACTTGTGGTTCATGCCGTCCACACCGGTGTTGTCTAATGGTGGCACGCAGCGCGGTTTGCCTATCAGTTGCTTTTTGAACGAAGCACAGGACACGCTTGGCTCTATTGTAGACTTGTGGACAGAAAATGTGTGGCTTGCGTCTCGTGGCGGCGGCATTGGCAGCTA
>JAESQS010000005.1 GCA_016765035.1 Kordiimonadaceae bacterium
GGTGCCAAAGCCAACGTGATGCTGGCCGACAACGACTTTAACATCATCTACATGAATGAAACCATGGTTGCGATGATGAAAAACGCCGAAGCTGATATCAAGGAAGAACTGCCCAATTTTGATGCTGATAACTTGATGGGCTTTAACATTGATGGCTTCCATAAAGTACCAGCGCACCAGCGGCGCATGGTGGGTGACCTGAAAGGCACCTTTGATGGTAGAATTTCCATCGGTGTGCGTACGTTTGACCTTATCGCCAACCCTGTGCTGGATGATGACGGCACGCGCCTTGGCACCAGCGTTGAGTGGGAAGATATCACTGCAAAACTGGCAGAGGCGGAAGAACTGGCAGAATTGGCCCGTGAGAACGGACGCATCAAAACATCGCTTGATGGTGCCAAAACCAACATGATGATCGCAGACCCTGACTTTAACATCATCTACATGAATGAGAGCATGCAGGAGATGATGCAACACGCTGAACGCGACATCCAAAAAGACTTGCCAAACTTTAATGCGAAAAAACTGATGGGCACCAATATTGATGGTTTCAATAAAGTGCCAGCGCATCAGCGGCGCATGGTGGGTGACCTGACCGGTACATTTGATGGCCGTATCATGATTGGTATCCGTACGTTTGATTTGATTGCAAACCCTGTGCTGGACGAAGAAGGCAACCGCCTTGGTACCAGTGTTGAGTGGGCTGATATTACGGATAGATTGGCACAGGAGAAGCTCGATAAAGAGCTGTCTGATTCTAATGCCCAAGTGAAGCAGGCACTGGATAAAGTAACTGCCAATGTGATGGTGGCTGATGCAGACATGAAAATCGCCTACATGAATGACGCGATGGTGAGCATGTTTAAAGATGCTGAAGCTGATATCAAAAAAGTGCTACCAAACTTTAATAGTAGTAAATTGATGGGCACCAACCCTGATATCTTCCACAAAAACCCATCGCACCAGCGCAATATGATTGGCAACCTTGCGGGCACACACGCCGCAGAAATTGCTGTTGGTACCCGTAGGTTTACGCTGATTGCATCGCCTGTAGCCAATGAAGACGGCGAACGCCTTGGTACAGTGATTGAATGGGGTGATGTGACCCTGGAACGGAATGTTGAAGCCGAGATTAATACTGTGGTGGATGCTGCTGTTGCAGGGGACTTGACCCAGCGTATTGACCTTGATGGCAAAGATGGCTTCATGAAAAATGTATCGCTTGGCATCAATAACTTTGCTGAAGTGTGCGAAAAAGGTCTGAATGACTTGGCGCGTATGCTGAAATCAATGGCGGCTGGTGACCTGACAGAGCGCATTACTGAAGAGTATCAAGGCACGTTTGATGATCTTAAAACAAATGCCAATGCGTCAGCCGACAAGCTTTCTGAAGTGCTGCTGCAAATTATGATGGGATCTGGCGAGGTTGGAAATGCCTCAACTGAAATTGCATCAGGCAGTGCTGATTTGTCCCAGCGGACCGAACAGCAAGCTTCATCGCTTGAAGAAACCGCCGCATCCATGGAAGAAATGGAAGGGGCCGTTAAAACCAACGCCGAAAATGCCAATGAAGCCAACAAGCAGGGGAATGCAGCCCGCGATGTGGCGGAAAAAGGCGGTACTGTTGTGAATAACGCTGTGGATGCAATGTCTCGCATTGAAGAAAGTAGCCGTAAAATTTCAGATATCATTGTGGTGATTGACGAAATTGCCTTCCAGACCAACTTGCTGGCGCTGAATGCTGCGGTGGAAGCCGCCAGAGCAGGCGATGCGGGTAAAGGCTTTGCTGTTGTGGCCTCTGAGGTGCGAGCCCTTGCTCAGCGGTCCTCCGAAGCCGCCAAAGACATCAAAGGCTTGATTGTTGATAGTAACAACCAAGTGAAAGATGGCGTGGAACTGGTGAATGAAGCAGGCCAGCAACTTGGCGAGATTGTTTCCTCCATCGGGCAAGTGACGCATTTGGTTTCTGAAATTGCCGCTGCGAACCAAGAGCAGGCAACGGGCATTGCAGAAATTAACCGAGCCATTGCTGAAATGGATGATATGACCCAGCAGAACTCAGCGCTTGTGGAAGAAACCGCAGCGTCTGCCCGGTCGCTCGAAGAGCAATCAGACATTATGCAAGAGCGGGTTGCCTTCTTTAAAGTGGATGGTAGTGCCGACCGGAGTGACAGCAACAGAGCCAGCGGTACAGCGCTTGATAAAGTGCTGCAATCCAAGCCAAAAGCAGCGTCCAAGGGCGGCTCTAAGCCTAAAGCCAAAGCAGCACCCGCAGGGAGCGGCGATGATGATTGGGCTGAATTTTAAGCCCTAAGAAAAAGCACTGAGGGCCTTGCGAGGCCCCCAGTTGCCTCTCTTTAGTTACCCAGCAAGTTAATACCAAAGGCCATAGGCAAGCCTTGTTGATGTTCCTTTATTGATTATGAGTAATACATTTTAGTGTGTAGCGCGTTATCGGGGTCATCAGGTGATTGGGACCAATTTCAACCGACTTAAAGTGGATTTTGGATCAGCATGGAAGACCGCCAGTTTAAATTTAGGGAAAGCGACTTTAAGCTTGTTCGCAAATTGGTTTATGGCCGGACAGGCATTGACCTAAACGAAAACAAGCAAGAGATGGTCTATAGCCGCCTTTCTCGCAGAATTCGTGCCTTGGGTATGCGAAGCTTCACGCAGTATCTGGCTTTTCTTGAATCTGCTAATGGCGACCAGGAAGCCGGTGATTTTGTGAATAGCATGACCACCAACCTGACGCGCTTCTTTCGGGAATCTCACCATTTTGATTACCTGCGCAATGATGTGCTGAAGCACCGTGTTGAACAAGCAAGACAAAAGCAAAGAGACAAGAAAATCCGCATTTGGTCAGCAGGCTGTTCGTCCGGTATGGAACCCTACACAATAGCCATGACAGTTGCCGCAACACTGCCTGCACGAGAAAATTGGGATGTGCAAATTCTCGCAACTGACATTGATACCAATATGCTGGACACAGGAAAGAGCGGCAAATACCGGTCCCGCGACTGTGAGGGCATACCGGCACCTTTAATGAAGCGGTTTGTCATAAATGATGGCGACCATATCCAGATGGTAGATAGTTTGAAGCAGATGATCCGCTTTAAATATCTGAATTTTATGGATGAATGGCCTGTTAAATCTAAGTTTGATGTGATTTTTTGCCGTAATGTGATGATCTATTTTGACAAAAAAACACAGGAACGGCTTGTCGGGAAATTTGTTGAGTTGCTTCAGCCTCATGGTGTTTTATTTGTGGGCCACGCAGAGGCGATCGTCGCGAATTTTAGCAACCTTAGGAATGTTGGTCGGTCCTCCTTTAAAGTAGATCGTCGATTGCAGGAGTGCGGATGACCATGCCCAAGCCTGTCAGCGATCGTAGAAATGATACGCGCAATGATGGCGGTATACGCCGGTAATTTGACACGAAATACAAGCATATGGTCGTCAAGCTTTTGCCCGGTGACCATTATGTAAGCGGGGAACCCAGTGAAATGCTGGTGACAGTGCTTGGTAGCTGTGTAGCTGCGTGCATTCGCGACCCTGAAACAGGCATTGGCGGCATGAACCATTTTATGTTGCCCATGGGCGATTCTTCCAGTTGGCGTACTTCTAATGCGGCGATGCGCTATGGCAACCACGCCATGGAAGTGTTGATTAATGACATTATGAAAATGGGCTGCCCGCGCCAAAACCTTGAAATTAAGCTGTTTGGTGGCGGTAATGTGCTGGGGCAGGGGGGCAATATTGGCCACCAGAATGCCGATTTTGCAGAAGAATATCTGCGCAATGAAGGCTTTATCATTAAAGGGGCTGACCTGCGCGGCAACCATGCCCGCCGCATTCATTATTTCCCCTCAACAGGCAAAGTAGACCGGCTGCTAATGCGCCGTGCAACAGACAGAAAAGTATTCAGTGAAGAAAGTTCCTACCAGCGCAATATCGCGAAGAAAGGAGCAAGCGGTGGTGATGTTGAATTATTTTAACGGGCTTAAAGCCGAGGGGCTTCTGGTGCTCTCGGTAGTTTTACAGCCGGGGTAGTGTGGTTTTTAGCGTCTTACGGGCCTTTTTGTGAGGCGTAACTGAATGGTTGTTAACAACAGTAGGATTTTTGTGTGGCTAGAATAATACGGGTTCTTATCTGCGATGATTCGCCGCTTGTGCGCCAGATTTTGCGCAGCGTTTTTGACGCTGACCCGCAAATAGAAGTTGTTGGTGTTGCAGAGAACCCTTTGGTTGCCCGCGAGCTGATCAAGCAGCACAACCCTGATGTGCTGACACTAGACATTGAAATGCCCGAAATGGACGGGCTTAGTTTTCTTGAAAAAATAATGACATTGCGCCCCATGCCTGTGGTGATGATTTCATCATTGACACAGCGCGGCACAGCCCAATCCCTTCGGGCGCTGGAAATGGGGGTTTGTGATGTTATTGGCAAACCCACAGTGGATTTGCAGACTAATTTTGTGGCTATGAGCCAAGAGATACTCTCTAAAGTGAAAATCGCGGCTGGGGCCAGAGTTAGGGCGCCTTCCCGTTTAAATAAAAGAATGTCGAATATAGTGCGGGGGCGCTCCACCGTGAAGTTGATTGCTATAGGTGCATCAACAGGCGGTGTTGCAGCGATTAAAGATGTTTTGCCGCTTCTGCCGGCCACTATGCCGCCCATTTTATTGGTGCAGCATATGCCTGTGGCCTACACGTCTGGATTTGCAGACCGCATGAATGATGGTGCAAAGCTGAACGTTGTTGAATCTAAGGATGGTATGGAACTGAAGGTTGGTACGGTTGTTTTGGCCCATGGAGGATACCATTCACGGGTTATAAACAGGGGGAACCGCCTTGTCATTGAACATGGCGAAGACGATGAAGTTTCAGGCCACAAACCCAGCGTTGATGCGGCTTTTGAATCCATTGCAGAGAATGTTACAGGCAAAGTTATTTCTGTGATTATGACGGGCATGGGACGCGACGGTGCGCGCGGTATGCTTTCGATACGTCGGAATGGCGGTATCACCATTGGGCAATCAGAAGAGAGCTGCGTTGTGTATGGAATGCCAAGGATTGCTAAAGAAGTTGGCGGTGTGGAACATGAAGTGTCTTTGTCGAAAATAGCGTCGACTCTTGAGAGTTTTTGCTGGCCTAAATGAAAGTAAGCACATTTTTTTTTCATGGTTAACTATCTAGCAAGACGAATAGAGCACTATGGTTTTAAATTCATTCGTATCGGAAAACATAATGCCAATAGTAGCAGAAACTCTTTCCCAAGATGGTAGCGGTGATTTAGCCGTTTTACCGGAAGATTGGAAAGAGTCTGAAAGTGTGACCGACGACCCTAATACATTGGATGCTACGAAGACAGAAGTGGACGGCGAAACCATTAAAGAGCCAGGTACAGACGGGGCTGATGCCCTTGACGCGGCAGGTGAGACTGAACCGCAAACCCGGGAGGAAATTCTGGGCGCAGCGTTGCAGCGTTGGCTGGAGATGCACTGTGTTTTTGATCGTAGTTTTTCAACGCTGGACCATGAAATTGACATTGTCGCCAAGCTTGTAGAATCAAGCACAGACGAATTATCTATTTTGTTTCATAGCCTTGTGGTAAATGCACAGGATCAAAGCAAAAGCCTAGACTCGATTGTTGAAGCGGCATCTGTTGTGGATTTGGGCGATGAGAAACTCACGCTGACCGAAGTGATCGCCTATTTGGAACAAGTGTTTTCCGAGGGTATTTTGAATGTGTTGCATTTGGCACAAACAGCAATGACACTGGTGTATGCACTGGATGACGTTGTTGTTGATGTGAATGAAGTTGTAAAGCATATTGGTGAGATTGAACAAATTAACAAGCAAACAAACCTGTTAGCCCTTAATGCCAAAATTGAAGCAACCAGAGCAGGCGAGGCGGGCAAAGGGTTTGGGGTTGTTGCTGATGAAGTGCGGGAACTGTCAAAAGATATTAACCAGTTAGCCGGTACGCTGCGGTCACGGGTGGATGCTGTGCATACGGGCATTGAGCAGGGCCACGAGCAGTTACAATCTATCGCCAGTTTGGATATGAGCGGAAACTTGAAAGCCAAAAATAGAATTGAAGGCATGATGACAGCACTTGTTTCGCAAAATGATGCCTTTTCCGAGAAGATTGCTTTTCCGGCCTCTTTGTCAAACAAGCTTCAGCTTGAGATTTCAGAGCTTATTCAGCAGTTTCAGTTTCAGGATAAAACCCAGCAACAATTGGACGGTGTGCGCACCACCATGAAAGTACTGGATGAATTGTCTTTTGATTTGGCAGAGGAAACCCGGAATTCCGCCGGCTTTGCTAAAGTTGAAGATGATACTGAAATGATGGAAGTATGGTTAGCGTCTATGATTGATCGCTGCCAACTGGGTGAAATGCGCAAGAGGTTTGTACAAGGAATGGTTCTTAAGCACGACGAAGAGGAAGAAGTTGCTGATAAAAGCTCTTCGGATGACGACGATGATATTGAATTATTCTGACACTAAAATATTGGCCTGACACTAAAATATTGGTCTGACACTATAAATATTGGTCTGATACTATAAGGAGACGTTGAATGGACTATCGTATCGAAAATAGCGGTAAAGATGCATGTGTCGTGTTTACAGGCGATATCACATTTTCAGAAAATGTAAGCTTTCGGCAGTTGCTGAGGGACATTGAAGAAATTGACATTGATAAATGTGTTTTTGATCTGACAAACGTTGATATGGTTGATTCCGCTGGCCTTGGTATGTTTTTGATTGCTCGTGAACAAGCCGAAACGGCTGGCTGGCGCATCAGTGTTAAAGGCGCGCAAGGGCATGTTGCAAGCATGTTAAAACTCACAAAGCTTTCTGATTTGCTGGACGGCTAACAAAGCTTTAGCTGATTTGAAAGTGAGCTTATGGCGGATATAAAGCCGGACGAAACCACAGATTTCAGTGGTAAAGCACGGATTGAGGGTAGTGTTAACAATGCCCGCATTCTGATTGTGGATGATATGGCGCTGATGCGCCAGATGATTGGCATGTGCCTTATACGCGGTGGCTTGGAAAATATACATTACGCCAGTGATGGGGATGAAGCCCTTACTGCTATCGAGGAAAATCCACCGGATTTGGTTGTGCTTGACCTGAATATGCCTCGGGTTTCTGGCTATGAAGTGTGCCGTAAACTTCGGGCAGACGAGCGTTTTAAAGACCTTCCTATTTTAGTTCAGTCTGCATCAGAAACGCCCGAGGAACGGGTGGAGGTTTTTAAAGCTGGCGCGACAGATTTTGTTTCCAAACCCATCAACCAGCCAGAATTGCAGGCTCGGGTGCGGATGCATTTGGAAAACAGGTTTTTGATCACCAGCCTGACGGACTTTATGGAAGGCATGAAGCGCGAGCTTGTGCTGGCGCGGGAAATGCAGGAATCCCTGCTGCCTGAAACCATCACCATTAGCGAGATGGAAGAGCAGTGCGGCATTGTCATTGAAAATTATTACCAAGCTTGTTTTGAGCTTGGCGGTGATTTGTGGGGCTGCTGGATGCTGCCAGAAGATAAAATTGGCGTTTTTGTGCTGGATATCTCTGGGCATGGTGTTGGGGCGGCGCTGAATACTTTTAGAATTCATGCCACCATGGCGCGGTTCAAATGGTCCATGCAGGACCCTGCAACATTCCTGACAGATTTAAGCAGGGCCTTGAAGCCGCACTTTGCACTCGGCCAGTTTGCGACGATGTTTTATTATACGCTCAATTATAAAACCGGCGATATTGTATATGCTGGTGCCGGGGCTCCGCGCCCCATGATCGTAAGCGATAAATCTGTGCGCTTGCTGGATAGTACGGGTATGCCGATCGGTATTGTTAAAAAACCGGATTATATCAACCATGAGGACCGGCTGGAAAAAGATGAAACGCTGTTTTGTTATTCAGATGTTCTTGTGGAAGCAGTGCAGCCTGATGGGTCTTTTCTGGGGGAAGACGGCCTTGTTAAATGGGTTGAGAAAATCGTTAGCTCTGGTGAGCGAAAAAGCCTTGTGTCCAAACTGTTGTGGCGCTTTTTTGATGGGCAAGCGGAATCGCTGCCTGATGATTTAACAGCGGTTGCTGTGCACAGGCATGGACCAGATCATGATGAGTAAAACACTGGTGAAAGATACGCGCACGCCGCTTGCGGTAGTTTATGCTTCTAAAGGCGGGAAACTGGAACCCTTGCTGGAGAGGCTAAGCGGTATTGAGCTACAGCTATACCGTGCCAATAAGCCCGAAGACCTTGGTGTTATTGGGTTGCAGGAAAATAAGCATTATTGCATTTGCGTTCTTGATTTAACCGCGCCCGGCGTACGTTTTCTGGAATATCTTGAACAGGTTGATGTGGCTTTTCGTGGAGCGGGAGGCCCTGTCATTGTTATTGTTGATGGTAATACGGATTATGATGCCAAAGAGTTGGTACGAGTAGGGGCGTCCAAAGTTGTGGATGTGGGGCTGGGTGTGCAGGCCATCAATGTTATCTTGGCCGCAGAAATTGAAGAATTCAGGCAGGTGAGCCGCTTGCGCAAAGAGCTGCTTGTCCGCACAACGGCCATTGGCCATATTGTGTCTGGTGAATTCAAGTTTATTACGAGACGAGAGGCACAGGGTTTGGCGTCGATGCTGGCTGCGGCTAGCCCAAGCCCCATCCCGGTTTCCATCGGCTTAACGGAACTGCTGGTTAACAGTGTAGAGCATGGATGTTTGGAAATTGGGCATGATGAAAAAGGCGCTTTAATCGATGACGGTACGCTGCACGAAGAAGTACAGCGCCGAAGGGCTCTGCCTGAATTTTCTAAGCGCTATGTGACACTTAATTTTACACGCAAGCCTACCCAATTAAAGTTTCATGTGAAAGATGGCGGGAAAGGTTTTGATTATGAAGCGTATGCTAAAGCTGATGCCGGCCACGAGAAAAAGCATGGCAGAGGCATAATCATGGCATATGGGTGTTTTGACACCATTGAATACCGGGGCTGCGGTAATGAAGTGATTGCTGTGCATAAGTTTGAAAATGAAGGTTTAGATACCTAGCCATAAGCGAAGGGCTGGTGGTGCATATTAAGCAAGACATGCTTTATTTGGTGCCAGCGAAACCCTTGGCATTTGAAACTAACAAGTCTCCCATAAAATCATACATGGCCCGTATACTTGCACTGCGGCGTAATTCCGGGTGGCTTACAAGCCAAAGGTCTGCGCTGAAGATAGTTCTATCTTCCAGAACCCGCACCAAATTGGGGTCTTTGTCTGCTTGCAGGCAACTTTGGGCGCCAATGCCATAGCCTTCGCGTACGGCTGCGGTCATTGCAGAAAAACTATTTGACCGGAAAGAGGCATGGGCATTGCCCCGCCATGTGTGGCGTATGTCCCTTGAAAGCATGGTGAGAATCTCATCGTGGGGGAAAATTTGCTTATGGTGCTTCAATTGGTTCGGGTTTGTTGGTTTGCCATGCTTTTCAATATTTTCTTTGCTTGCATAGAAGCCATAATTCATCGTCACGGTTTTTCTTGCCACCAAGTCCTTTTCTTGTGGTTGGTAGAGCCGGATGGCGATGTCAGCTTCACGTTGCAAGATATTTGATGATACTTCAGTGAGTTTAAAGTCAATGGTGATGCCGGGGTATTGGTCGTGGAAAGGCCGCGTGTTAGAGACCAGCCAGTCAGCGCCTATGCTTTCTATGCAGGAAACCACCACGCTGCCACTTAGGCTTGTGCTATGGCCGGTTAAAACACGTTCTAACGCATGAACATTGTCACGCATGTCTTGGGCATAGCGCATCATCTGCTCGCCGAGGCCTGTTTTTTCCAACCCGGAGCGGGTGCGTATAAAGACGCTGGCACCGGCGGCATTTTCCAGCGCTGTTAAGTGCCTTGAAAGCGTGGGTTGGCTGATGTTTAGCTTTTTTGCTGCTGCAGAAAGGCTTCCTTGCTCTGCCATTACAAGGAAGTACTTGAGGTCATCCCAACTCAACATAAATACTTAGCTCCACCATACAACCGAGCAACCATTATATATGCGTATTTATACAATATCTATTCATTTTTATTGTAGTATCCGCTGGGGGCTTGGTTTCCGGGATTGATGGCCTCATGAAGCGTTTAAAGCGCTGTCTTTGCAAATGGTCTTGGTTGAGCTAGATAAGGAATGTCAGAAATTTTTTAGGGGAGTGAAGAGTTATGACTGAAAGTATTTTATATCCATTCGTTGCGCAGGGGGCGCTGGTTTTTGTTTCACTTTTTGTTTTGGCGCGTCGCAGGCTAACAGCATTTGCTGAGGGCAAAACCAAAGGCTCACATTTTGTTACATTTTCAGGCGATGGCGAGCCAGAGAATGTGCGTGTGGCACAGCGCAGTTTTCACAACCAATTTGAAATGCCCGTGTTGTTTTTTGCCGTATGCCTTGCTGCGGTTGTTTTTGAAAAAGACACGGCAAATATGATCTATGTGGCATGGGCCTATGTCGGCGCACGTTTTATACATTCTTGTGTGCACTTGACCAGCAACCATGTGAAGCGTCGATTTACTATTTTCCTATTAAGCAATCTCGTCTTGGTTTCTATGTGGATCATGTTAGCCATTTAAAACAAGCTTAAAGGCGTGTTAAACCTGCTACAAAGAGTGATAAGGCTATGTATAAACTGGCATAGTTAAACGGTACTATAGGCCTTAAAAAACGGCCACATATAAGGCAATTTGGGATAAATACACAAATTGAAAGCTGGCTAATGGCCTAGAGACACTGGCCTGCTGTGCTGGGCTGATAGTGGTGTAAACCCCAGCAGAACATGATAGCAGATACGTCTGGTTTAGAGGGGTTGTTTCGCTTGGGGAAATCCGCCTGCTTGCGACACCATAGAAGGTGCAGGACGGCCAAGAATTTGCCCAATCCATTTTGCAAGGTCAATCATGGCGTTTAAATCCACGCCGCTTTTTACATCCGACCTGTCCAGCAGGTACAGCAGGTCTTCTGTGCCAATGTTGCCTGTGGCTCGCGGAGCAAAGGGGCAACCGCCTAGTCCTGCCACAGAGCTATCAAGCACAGTAGCCCCGGCGCTGTAGGCTGCCCACGCATTGGCTATGCCAGTGTTGCGCGTGTTGTGGAAATGCGCCCGAAGCGTCATGTCAGGCATTAGCTGTTTCAGCGCCCCAATCATGTCTTCCACCTGATTTGGGACGGCCACGCCAATAGTGTCGGCTATGGCTATTTCCCGTGGGGCCGCCTCGGCCAGTTCAGATGCCATATCCAAGACTGTTTGTAAGGATATTTCCCCTTCAAAAGGGCAGCCGAATGCGGTGGAAATTGTTACTTGGCCTCCAATGCCATCACGCTGGGCCAGTTTTAATATTGCTTTGGATTCTGCAATTGTTTCTGCGCGGTTTTGGCCTTGGTTCTTTTGACCAAATGTGTTGGAGGCCGTTGTGACGCAACCGACTTCGTCGACACCGCGTTTATTACCGTCACGGGTGGCAAGTGCGCGCATATAGCCACGTTTGTTCAGTACAAGGCCTATATACTCAATATTGGGGTTGTCGGGCAGGTCGGCCACAACGGCTTCTGCATCTGCCATTTGAGGAA
>JAESQS010000058.1 GCA_016765035.1 Kordiimonadaceae bacterium
CTGCCTCAATCAGGAAACGAACAACGCTAATAGCCCGCGCACTGGAAAGTTCCCAATTGCTTTGGAACGCCGCAGTAGAGATAGGCCGTTTGTCAGTGTGCCCATCAACACGTAAAATCCATGATAGATCTGTAGGAATATCTTTCGAAATTTGAACCAGTGTTTCCGCAAATTTTCTAAGCTCAGCTCGGCCCTCAGGGCCAAGCTCTGAACTTGCGCTGGAAAAAAGAAGTTCCGACGCAAAAACAAACCTGTCCCCCTCAATGCGGATTTCAGGCCGAGTGGACAATACTTCTTTCAACCGGCCAAAAAACTCAGACCGATACCCAGCAAGCTCTTCAACTTTACTCGCAAGCGCCCGGTTAAGCCTGCGACCCATATCAACAATAACAGCTTGATTAAGCCTATCTCGTTCATCACTGGCGTCAAGCGCGGCTTCTAAGCGACCCAATTGTTCACGAAGGGCCTCAACATTGCGTTGCAACTGGCCCACTTGTTCTTGTGCACGGCGAGATAGCTCTTTTTCAGCGGACAGGTCTGTGGTGGCTATCCCGTATTTCTCTGCCAGTTCTGCCCCTTCTTTTTCAAACCGGGCACGGGCTGCCGTCATTTCTGCCAAACCTGCATCAGAGGCACCAAGAGCTGTTTGTACAGCCGTTAAGCTGGCGGCTAATTTATCCCTGTCTGCATTAGCCGCAGTCAAAGAGGTTGCCAAATCGGCCATGCTGGTCCTGAGCGAGCTATTGGCCTGTTTTTCAAGCTTCAGTAAATTGCCAAGCTGGGCGACTTGCCCCCGTAATTCTGCCAAGGCTTCATCCCGCCCTGTCAAAGCTTGCCCTAGGAAGAATTGCGACAAAACAAACATAGAAAGTAAAAAGATAATAACCAGCAGCAGCGATGACAATGCATCAACAAAACCGGGCCAACTGCTATCAGAGCCCATATTTATGCTTCGGCGGCGACCGATCATAAACTGCTTTCTCCACTATTTTCCTTTTTAGCATCAAGCCCCGCTGCAAGTGTGCGGGACAACAATCTAATTTCAGTGCGAAGCTCATCCACCATCATTTCAGACGTTCGGGCTTGCTCTTCTATCAACCGTTTGATGCCAACATCCAGATTACGAATATGCTGCTTCGTCGCATCATCAAGGGCGGCTGGGGCTGGCGTGTCATTCTTAAGGCCACTTTCCGCAAGTTGACTAATAGCTACGGCCAGCGCCTTATTTGTTTCCACCGAGCGAGCCACATGGGAAGCCTGCTCATCGGTCTTGTCAGTAAGACCTGCTAGTGTTTCAGAAATAGCCACCATGGCTTCCATGCCTTTATGGCGGTTTTCATCAGACTGCTTGAGCGTGCGCTGTAGCTTTTCAATGCCATCTGCTGTTTGCTCTAAAACGGCTGTCATATAAGAGCTTGGGCTTGCAACGCCATCATTTAACTCACCCCGGGAAAGATGCGTTACCGATGCCAGCCAATCCTCAACACCATTATAAAAGCGGGTTTGCGCCTGACTGGCCTGCAAATCCATAAATCCAAGTACCAAACTACCTGCTAGACCAAACAAAGAACTGGAAAAGGCCGTACCCATGCCAGAAAGCGGTGCTCCAAGGCCCGCTTTCAATTCATCAAACATCAGCGCCATATCGCCGCCATCAACTGACAAGCCATTAATGGTGCCACCAATAGCCCCAATAGTACCAAGCAACCCCCAAAAGGTACCCAGTAAGCCAAGGAAGATAAGGAGCTGTGTGAAATACCGACTGACTTCGCGGCTTTCCTCCAAGCGAGTGGCAATACCATCCAGCACTGAGCGCATAGACAGCGTTGAAAGCCGCATACCGGTATCTTCCTGCGCAGACAAAAGCGAGGCTGCGGGTGCCATCAGCCTCGGAGAAACAGAGGTCGCGGCACTTTCTTGACTTTTAAAAGCCTTGATCCATTCAATTTCAGGCTTCAGGTCCAACACGCGCCTAAAGGCAAATACAGTGCCCGCTAGCAACATGGCGGCAATAAAGCCGTTCAACACCTTATTTGCAAGAAAGGCTGTGATGAGAGTGTCTTTCAACAACACCGTCAACAAAACAACTCCAAAGGTAAAGAGTGTCATACGTGTAATGAATTTTTGCGGTTTTTGCATATCCCCGCCTCCCTCACGAAGAAACAACTTGGCCCAAAAGGGGCCAACACAAGCATAATATTTTGCGCCTACTTTAAAGGCGAAATTGTGACTTGCAATGAGAAGCTGGCATTTTCGACACTATTTACCTGATTTTATTTAGCTTTTCATAGCTTTGTGTAGCGCATTTACTACCTCAGACGGCCGTGGCCAGAGCATTAAAAAAGGGCCGCTTCGATGAAGCAGCCCTATAGAAAAAAGTACGATTAGCCGTTAGTCGGCTTTGGTCATGCTACGCTGTACACGTTTTATCAAACGTTCCATTGGGGCATGAAGGCGGTCATTCGCAGCTATAACAGTGCCGCCCTTAACAATGTTGGTGCCACCTGTCATATCAGTAATATAGCCACCCGCTTCGCGAACAAGCAATATTCCCGCCGCTACATCCCATGGCTGGAGGTCAGCTTCCCAATAACCATCGTACCGGCCAGCAGCGACATATGCGAGATCAAGCGTTGCAGAACCAAACCGGCGAATACCAGCGATTGCAGGCATGAATTCTTCCAGCTCTGCAATAAACCGCTCGTGGTTGCCCCGTCCTTTAAACGGGATACCTGTTGCAAACAGAGCGTCTTCCATTTTATTCCGACCAGATACACGCAAGCGGGTATCATTTAAATAAGCACCTTGGCCTTTTTCAGCCCAGAATAATTCGTCATTGAGCGGCGCATAGGTAACGGCAGCAGTAATTTCGCCCCGTTCTTCCACTGCTACAGAAATTGCAAAATGGGGCAAACCATGCAGAAAATTTGTGGTGCCATCGAGCGGGTCGATGATAAAGCGAATATCATCGCGCTTACCTTTCACCTCGCCGCCTTCTTCCATGAGAAAACCAAAATCAGGCCGAGCGTGCCGAAGCTCTTCAAACAAGGTTTCCTCAGCTTTCTTATCTGCCATGGAAACAAAATCTGCAGGGCCTTTTCTAGAGACCTGCAATTGCTCTACTTCGCCAAAATCTCGGCGCAGGGTACGGCTGGCTTTCATAACCGCGGGAACAATAACATTAATTAGCGGCGAACGACGTGCCATTGGAAATACCTTTTGAGCTATATTTGGTAAATTGCTGGCCCACACATAGGCCAAACAGGTTTACTTAAGATTAAACGTGGGGCCGATGTTATTCGGCGCGACTGACATACTCCCGGTCAGCAGTTGAAACAACCACTTTGTCGCCTTGCTTTACAAAGGGGGGCACACCAATGCGCACACCATTTTCTAACTGGGCAGGTTTGTAGGAGCTTGAAACCGTCTGCCCTTTTACTACAGGCTCAGTTTCTACGACTTCCAACGTTACTTTATCTGGAAGTGCTACACCAAGGGGCGCCTCTTCGTGAAATTCAATTTTCACGTCCATACCGTCTTGCAGAAAAACCGCTGCGTCGCCAACATCTTCAGCAGCAATCGCAATTTGTTCGTATGTTTTGCCATCCATGAAAGTAAACATGTCCGCATCAGCAAAAAGATACTGATAGTCTTTTTGCTCCAATCGCACTTTTTCTACTTTTGCACTGGAACGGAATCGTTCGTTCAGCTTACTACCGTCCCGCAGGTTTTTAAGTTCCACCTGTAGATATGCGCCGCCTTTTCCTGGCTGCGTATGAGCCGTCTTAACTGCCCGCCACAGACCGCCTTTATGCTCGATCACATTACCTGGGCGGATATTATTGCCGTCAATTTTCATGGCACAGCCTCTCAATTCCTAAAAAGTCAAAGAACAAAATTTGGCGCGATGTAGCAGATTTGCCCGTGCGGCGCAATGGGCCGCTAGATTTTGCCAAACTAAAACTAAAGATACATATATCTAATCTTCTACCCTATTTAACTTTTCTAGACACCTAAAAATACCCATTATTTCAATGCGCTCGAGCATGTTTTTAATGGAGTCGTTTCAAATTACTTTCAAAATTGTGTCAAATTTAGTTTTTTTTGAGCCTGATCAAATGCCCGGTAAAAAATTTATCCTAAAACGAGATAGTATCACAGGCGATAAAATCGCATATCCAAAAAAGTACATTATCCCAATAGGATATAGCGCGTCTTTAACGTGGTTTTCGGGGCTCTTTTTGCCAAGCAATTCTTGTATCTTTCCCGAACCATATTTTGTGTGTAAAAAAAATATAGACACTCTCTCCAGTAGTTACTATTCAAAATCTATAGTTGTTAAAGGGGGGGATTATGACAGATCCAATAGATATTGCAGTTGGCAAACGTATTAGACAGTTAAGAAAAGACCGTGGGATCACGCAAACCCAGTTGGGGGATGCTATTGGTTTAACATTTCAACAAGTGCAAAAATATGAAAAGGCCCGCAACAGAATTTCTGCCAGTAAACTTGCCCAAATCGCAGCAATTTTTCAGGTTGACGTAGCGGAATTGTTCAGCACATCAATGAAATCGCCGCATGATACAGAAACAGACATGGACGATGCTACCATACTTTATTCTTATATTGATGAAATGCCCGATGATGTTAGGCGGCATTTCAAAGACCTGCTAGGCGCCATCATTGAGCACCAACCACAAAAGAAAACTGCCTGATAAAAGCGTAATACCGATGCGGATAAAGTGCAAAAACCATACACACCGCATTCACTTTACTCTACAATAAACAACCTTAGGTATTATTTTGACTGGATACTCAAAATTTATAAAAGAGCCTTTTGAAAGGCTAAAACAGCCTTTTCAGGGCCCTCCGAATGCGCCCATACGGCATCGCATACGGCGACAAAATGCGCGCCAGCATCTGCTAATTCTTTACAGTTTGTTGGCGTAATGCCTCCGATTGCAACACAGGCAATATCTGTTACTTCATCCCAAATGGTTAGAACTTCTTTGTCCGCCAGCGTTGCATCAGTTTTGGTATGGCTTTCAAAAAAAGCCCCGAAGGCTACATAATTAGCGCCCGCTTCACCGGCTTCAAAGCCCAAGTGCCTGCTGCTATGACACGTAACGCCAATTTCCTTATCAGCGCCAAGCAAGGTGCGAGCAGCAGCAACATCACCGTCCTCCTGCCCCAAATGAACCCCATCAGCCCCCACTTTGGCTGCAAGCTCGGCATAGTCATTGATCAATAGCGGCACGTCATACTGGTGGCAGACAGGTAACAACAGAGCTGCAGCACTTTCTACAACAGAATTTTCAACATCTTTAAGGCGCAATTGCACGCAAGACACAGCGCCTGTCGCAAGCACACCAGCCAGTGTTTTAGCAAAAGCTGCTACATCCGGTATAGCAGCAGGCGTTATAAGATAAAGCCCGCAACCCTCGTCATTATCTGTCATACCAAATCCAATATATCCTTAGCTAGCGGCTAAGCTTTTACCACGAGACCCAAGATCAACAAACGCTTCATCAAGACGCGTTACAATGGCTTGTTCGGCGTGGCGCAACCAAACCCGTGGGTCGTATTGTTTCTTAAACGGCGCACCCGTTTCTGGATGAACCTGCCACTTAAAAGCGTCTGCGTTGCTAGAAACATAGGACCCAATTGCTTCTGCAAATACAAATTGTGTATCCGTGTCGATATTCAATTTAAAAACACCATAACCCACGGCTTCTTCAATCTTGGCCTTTTCTGAACCAGATCCTCCATGGAAAACAAAGTTGAGCGGATTGGCCCCAAGGGACCGGGATGCTGCAACAAGGTCCTGAGAGTTTTTGAGTATCTCTGGGCGGAGTTTTACATTACCGGGCTTATACACACCGTGCACATTACCAAAAGAAGCCGCAACTGAGAAATGCCCCAGAGGCGTCAACAGGTCATACGCCTTCAACACGTCTTCAGGTTGGGTGTACAGGCTGGGGTTTTCAAAGTCTTCACCTACATCAGCGCCAACACCGTCTTCTTCACCACCCGTTACACCAAGCTCTATTTCCAAGCTCATGCCGAGAGGGGCCATGTCTTTTAGGACACGGGCGCATGTCTCTAAATTCTCATCAATAGGCTCTTCAGAAAGGTCAAGCATGTGCGAACTATAAAGCGGCACACCTTCTTTTTTGATGTTTTTACGGCTTTCTTCAATCATGGCTTCAACCCATGGCACAAGGCCCCGGTTGGCATGGTCCGTGTGCAACACAACACAAACACCATAATGCTCGGCCAGCAATTGCGTATGGCGGGCGGCAGCAACTGCTCCCAGCACCTTAGCGCCAAAGCCGTCTTTCAGGCCTTTACCTGCGTAAAACTGGGCACCACTGTTTGAAAACTGAATAATAACATCTGATTGGTTTTTGGCGGCTGATTCCATCACTGCGTTCAAAGAATTTGTGCCAACAACATTTACGGCAGGGAGGGCATAGCCACCGTCTTTGCACTTTTGAACGAGTTCAGCATAATCATCACCGAATACGACGCCTGGTCTCATGATTTCTTCCTAAAATATAGTTTTCTTGCTGTCGTTTTGATTGCAGCAATTTAAAAACAGATTTGCGAGTTCTTGATACACAAACCTTTTGATTTCTGCAACAAAACTTGTCGCTCCTCATGGCCTTAAGGCATGTTTAAGAGTTCGTACCTATGCTTCTATGGTGAAGGAGTATGGATGCGAAGCCCCACGTTGGAAAACAGGCAGACTTTTATGCCATTTAGAGGCCATAAAAGGAGCTGGGTTGCATTGGCCCTTTTGTTACTGACGGCTGGCTGCGCCCCAGAGCAGGAGCCTCCTCCCATACGCGTATCGGCAAGTTACTGGATAGGCTATGAGCCTCTTTTTGTTGCGGAACAACACCGCTTTTTCCCTAAAGGTTCTGTGCATTTAGTGGAGAATATTAATGCCTCCACCTTAGAGCAAACCTTGCAGGGCGATTCTATAGATGCCGTTACTGTTTCTCTTAGCCGGGCCATTAATTACATTGAAACAGGCTACAACATTACAATTGTGCTGGTGTTAGGTTGGTCTAACGGCGCTGATATGGTACTGGCCAATCCTAGTATAAAGTCAGTTGCCGACCTGAAGGGCAAACGTGTTGGCACGGAAACCGGCAGCGTCAACACCTACCTGCTCTTACGAGCCCTTCAGGAAAATGGCCTCACACTCCCTGATATTGAAATAGTACCGTTGCCCAATGAAGATATGGACCAACATTTTAGGCCTAAAAACCTCTCTGCGGCCTCCGTATACGGCCGAGCGGCAAGCCGTATCAAAAAAATGGGGGCACACACCCTCTTTGATAGCTCTCAAATACCAGGTGAAATAATAGACGTACTTCTCGTGCGCACCCCCTTTCTAGAAGCCTACCCCAACCGTGTAGCAGACCTGATTAAAGGCTGGTTAGCAGCAGTGGACCACCTTAATACCCTTGAACCAAACGCAACATTTAAAGCGTCTTTGATGGACGATAAAGACTTTGAAGAAAACAGGCACCTCATACGTTTTGCTACAGCAAAAGATAACCAAAGTTTTTTGGCCAATGACTGGGCAAAACTTAAAGAGGTTTTTGAACGTCGAAAAAAAGCAAATCTATTGCTAACCAGCAGTAGTAAAACCAGCCATCTCCCTAATCTGGATAATAACCCCTTTTTTACGGCAGTTTCTCAACCCACCTCATTCAGGGGGGATTAGATGTTCAAGAATATCCCCATGCGACACCTTATTCCCCTTTTGCTTCTGAGCAGCGCTTTGGTCTTTGTGATTTTTTTCTATGCTGTCAGCCTTCCTGCTGCAAAAAAACAAGCTGAGAGACACAGCCAACAGCAAACACGTGCAGTCCTACAAGTTCAACATGGCCGCTTCGCAGACTTATTGCTCCTTCAGGAGAACAGCCAGCTTAACAAAGAGATTTATTATGTAAGCACTGACCCCAACACATACCGGGTTCTTATTCTGGACGAAACCAACACCGTCAAATACAGCAGTCGATCTCGCTATATAGGCAAAAATATTAACGACCTTGGCCTGCCTGTTCAGGAGGACCTCATTGAACAGGCGTCGAAGGAAAGGCGGATTTTATTGGGGCAGCCTTCCGCAAATAGTCCCTATATTGCTGGCTATGCAGCGTTACAATTTACACGGGACAACAAAGACTATCGGTGGCGGCTTATCATTATCCGTGACTATAAGCGCATCACTGACGCTATCCTTGAAATAGCTACATATCCATCAGAGATGCTGGCAACCTTCCTGCTCCTTGTTTCTGTTACAGCAATTATCGTGTTGCGTAGCCATCTAGAAAGGCGAACACTACCGCTTTTACAAACTGCCTCCCGCATATCGCGCGGCGAAAAAAACGTCCGCACAGCCATTGAAGGCACCGATGAATTCGCAGACATCGCTGCATCACTGGACCAAATGGCCAGTCGAATTGATGCCCAACGGTTAGAGCTTGAGAATGCCAAGTTGAATGCCGAAAAAGCCAACGCTGCAAAAAATTATTTCCTGCATCATATGAGCCACGAAATTCAAACCCCCCTCACGGCCCTTCTGGGTTTTATTGACTTGATTAAAGAAACCGGTCTGAACACTGAAGCCAGCTTGTATTTACGCACTATGGAAACGTCTGCCAGCACTTTGTCTGACCTGATTAACGACTTGCTAGAAACCAGTCGGCTTGAAGCCGGTACCGTCACCCCTGTGCCACAAGCATTTTGCCTCAACACCAACATACAAAGCCTTTTAGATACACTTCTGCCGCGCGCACGAGACAAAGGGCTAAGCCTTAAAATAACCTGCAGCGACGATGAACCCATTTGGCTTGATAGTGACCCCCGTATTTTCCGGCAAATTCTGGTCAACTTAATTGGAAATGCCATTCAATATACTGAGAAAGGCACCATCAATATATCCATTGAACCTGTTGCCGTGGCAGATGATGAAACCGATTTAACCATCACCGTTTCTGACACCGGGATCGGCATTTCTGAGAAAGATATACCAAGGATATTCAATCGTTTTTTCAGGTCAAACGCCCCCAATGTCCGGCGACAAAAAGGGGCTGGCATAGGGCTCACTACCTGCATGTCCTTTGCAAAGCTGATTAATGGTTCTCTAGACGTTGAAAGCACCCTTGGCGTAGGCTCGTCTTTTACATTCCGTGTATTAGTCCCCAGTAGCATCCCTGAAAGAGAATATGACTTTTCAGCCTTGTCCATGCAGCAACAAGAAAGCCTGTTAATATTACTCGTGGAGCATACACCCGTGTCCCAATTGCTTTTAAAAAGCATATTAGAAAAAACTGGGCACAGGGTGGAAACATGCCGAACAGCAGAAGCTGCCATTCAATTTATGAAACGCAGGCTAATATACCCACATTTGGAACAGGCATCTCTTGTTTTAATGGATTTACACATGCCAGAAGTGGATGGTTTCCGGGCTGCGGAAGAAATACGGGGGTTGGATTCAAGGTATGAAAGGACACCTATCATAGCCACGTCAACACAGAATGACCAAGTTATGCGGGACAAAGTTGCAGCAGAAGAATTTGACGGATTTATCGCCAAACCCATCGACCGCCGCATTCTAGCAGAAGAAATTTTCCGCGTTACTCGCCAGCTCGGCGCCAAGAAAGATGTCGTCAGCGAAGAGCTAAGGGACAGCGAGCCAATAGCAGAGCCTGCTCAGTCAGTAAATTAGCATGGCGGATGCTGTTGCTAGAGCCTAACCGATTTAGGTAGAAACAGACCCGCCCACGCCTCCTACCCGAAAGGTAGGCACAGCCATAGAAATACACTTACGCTGAATACGCCCCCATTATGCCTCAAGAGCCGCTACACCGGGGAGTGTTTTACCTTCCATCCACTCAAGAAAAGCACCCCCCGCCGTCGAAATATGCGTAAAGCTGTCTTTAACACCCGCATGTGCCAGCGCGGCAACAGTATCGCCGCCCCCCGCTACAGCCAGCAAACTGCCATTGTCACACAGCGCTGCCGCAGCCTTGGCCAAGCCCACAGTTGCCTTATCAAAAGGTTCCATTTCAAATGCGCCCATCGGGCCATTCCAAACCAGCGTTTTGCAATCAGCGATCACTTCTGCAAGGGTTTCAACAGTTTCTGCCCCCGCATCCAAAATCATCTCACCCTCGGCAACCTCTTTAATAGCCTTAGTTTCATGCGCTGCATGGGCTTTAAAATCTTTGGCAACCACAATGTCACACGGCAAATGTACAAGGCAGCCACAGGCTTCAGCTTTGGCGAGGATTAAGTTGGCCGTTTCTTTCAAATCTTTTTCACAAAGGCTAGCCCCCACACTGTAGCCTTGAGCGAAGAGAAATGTATTGGCCATGCCCCCGCCAATGATCAAATGGTCTACTTTTTCAACCAAATTTTCGAGCACAGCAAGTTTGGAAGAAACTTTGGCACCGCCAACCACTGCTGCAACAGGTTTTTTAGGCTCGCCAAGCGCATTCTCTAGTGCTTCAAGCTCTGCGCCCATGGTTTCACCAGCAGCACAAGGGAGCAGCTTGGCTATACCCTCTGTCGAGGCATGTGCCCGATGCGCACAGGAAAATGCATCATTAACATAAACGTCACCCAGTGCCGCGAATTGCGCCGCAAGGGCCGGATCATTGGTTTCTTCCCCTGCATGGAAACGGGTGTTTTCAATCACCACCACATCAGTGGCAGGCAAATCAGCACCCAAATCGGCAAATCCAACATCGCGCCCCAGCACGGCAGCCAGAGCAGGCACAATGGGTTTCAAACTCATTTCAGCAACGACCTTGCCTTTTGGGCGGCCAAAGTGTGCAAGCAAGACAGAGCGCCCACCAGCAGACGCAATAGCGTCTACCGTTGGCTTTACGGCCTGTAGGCGTGTGTCATCGCTAACTTTGCCCTCTTGCATGGGCACATTAAGGTCAACGCGTACAACAGCAATTTTACCGCTTAAGTCGCCTAGATCTGAAATTCTCTTGAAAGCCATTTGTCAGTCCTATTCACATCGATGAAACAAAAAGGGCGGCCTAAAAGACCGCCCTATATATAATCGCTTTACCCAGACCTTAACCCAGTGACGCCATTTTAACAGCCGTATCTGACATGCGGTTTGAGAAGCCCCACTCGTTATCGTACCAAGTAAGAATACGAACAAAACGGCCATCGATTACAACTGTTTGGCTGGAATCAAACGTTGAGCTGTTAGGGTTATGGTTAAAGTCGATAGACACAGCAGGCATGTCTTCGTAGCCAAGAACACCTTTCATTGGGCCTTCAGCAGCGGCTTTCATGGCGTTGTTAATTTCTTCCGCTGATGTGTCACGTCCTGCATCAAACTTAAGGTCCACAAGGGATACATTTGGTGTTGGCACGCGGATAGCAGAGCCCTGCAATTTACCTGCAAGCTCAGGCAATACAAGGCCAACAGCTTTGGCAGCACCCGTTGATGTCGGGATCATCGACATGGCAGCAGCGCGTGCGCGGCGTGGGTCACTGTGCAGCGTATCAAGCACAGGCTGGTCACCAGTGTAGGAATGCACAGTTGTCATATAACCGCGCTCAATACCCATTAGGTTATTAAGGATTTGTACAACAGGCGACAGGCAGTTTGTGGTGCAAGACGCATTGGAAACAATCACATCGTCAGCGGTAAGCTTGTCGCTGTTCACACCGTAAACAACTGTACGGTCACAGTCAGTTCCCGGAGCAGAAATCAGTACTTTCTTTGCGCCCGCATCAAGGTGCAACTGAGCTTTTTCACGCTTGGTAAAAATGCCTGTACATTCCATTGCTACATCAACATTTTCCTCACCCCAAGGAAGGTCTGCTGGGTTGCGCTCGGCCGTTACGCGAATGCGGTCACCATTCACAACGATATAATCGCCATCAACGCTTACTTCACCACCAAAAGGGCCATGTACACTATCGCGCTTAAGCAAATAAGCGTTCATTTCAACGTCGCCAAGGTCATTGATCGCCACTACTTTTATGTCCGTACGACCGCTTTCATAGATAGCGCGCAGAACATTACGGCCAATGCGGCCAAACCCGTTAATGGAAACACGTACAGTCATTGGGGAGATCCTCCGATAAGAGTATGATGGTCAGCTGATTACTGACCATATTGGATTAAAGCTTTTCTTTCACGGCAGCCACAAGTGCGTCCGTTGTAATACCAAAATGTTTGTATAAGTCACTGGCTGGCGCAGAAGCACCGAATGTATCCATGCCAATGTTCACACCGTCTATGCCTGTGTAGCGTTCCCAGCCAAATGTCGCGCCAGCTTCAATAGAGGCTTTAAGCACCTTGGCAGGCAGCACAGATCTTTTATAGGCAACATCTTGCGCATCAAACAGGTCGGTAGAAGGCATAGAAACAACACGCGTCGGGATGCCCGCAGCTTCAAGCTCTTCACGGGCTTCTGCCGCAAGTTCAACTTCTGACCCTGTCGCAATCAACACCACTTTTGGCTCGGCAGAGGCTTCATGCAGGATATACCCGCCTTTTGCACAAAGGTTTTCTTCTGTATGTGTCAGCCTTTGCTGCTTGAGGCCTTGACGTGTCAGCGCATGAACACTTGGTGTATCTTTAGCCTGCAACGAAAGCGCCCAACATTCTGCTGTTTCAACAGCATCACAAGGGCGGAAAACATTTAGGTTAGGCATGGCACGCAAGCTAGCCAGATGTTCCACCGGCTGGTGTGTTGGGCCATCTTCGCCAAGACCAATACTATCATGTGTCATCACAAAGATAGACCGCTGGCCCATCAATGCCGCCAACCGAATAGCAGGCCGCGCATAATCTGTGAACACTAAGAAAGTGCCGCCATACGGAATATGGTTGCCGTATAACGCCATGCCGTTCATCGCAGCACACATTTCAAATTCGCGGATGCCGTAATACATATAGCGGCCGCTGAAATCGTCTGCTGTAATGCCTTCGGTCTGGCTTGTTTTGGTTAGGTTAGACCCAGTTAGGTCAGCAGAGCCACCAATTGTTTCCGGCACAGCACCATTGATTACTTCAAGCGCCATTTGGCTTGCTTTGCGCGTTGCCACCTTTACAGGATCGGCAACAAGCTTAGCTTTATAGTCATTGATTGTTGTTTCAAAACTAGCAGGCAGATCTTTATTCTGGCGGCGCTCAAAGTCTTCTTTAACAAATTGGTCTAAAGCCCCAAACTTGTCTTTCCAAACTGCTGATTTAGGTGCACCAGCCGCACCGACAGCGCGCCAATCATTGAGAATATCTTCAGGAATTTCAAATGGCGCGTGAGGCCACTCCAAGAATTCCCGCGCAGCCGCAATTTCGTCGTCGCCCAGAGGTGCGCCGTGCGTTGCTGAAGTCCCTTGCTTGTTTGGCGCACCAAACCCAATTGTTGTACGGCACGCAACCATTGAAGGCTGATCACTTTCCTGTGCCAGACGAATAGCCACTTCAATAGCTTCAGCATCGTGGCCATCAACAGACTGAACGTGCCAGCCAGCGGCTTCAAAACGGCCCTGCATATCTTCGCTTGTTGAAAGGTCTGTGGAGCCATCGATCGAGATCGAGTTATCGTCCCACAGGACAATCATCTTCGAAAGCTTCAAATGGCCTGCGAGAGAGATTGCCTCTTGGCTTACGCCCTCCATCAAACACCCATCACCTACGAGCACATAGGTAAAGTGGTTAATCAGCTCGTCGCCATATTCGTTGTTTGAAAGACGTTCCGCAATCGCCATACCCACAGATGTGGCAAGCCCTTGCCCAAGTGGCCCGGTTGTTGTCTCAATACCAGGGCATTCGCCGAACTCTGGGTGGCCAGCCGTCGGGCTGTGTAGTTGGCGAAAGTTCTTAATATCTTCAATGGTTGGGTTTTCATACCCTGTAAGATACAGGAGCGAATAAAGCAGCATTGAACCATGGCCCGCAGACAAAACAAATCTGTCGCGGTTGGGCCATGCTGGCCATGCTGGGTCGAACTGCATAAACTTAGAGAATAAGACTGTAGAGACATCAGCCATACCCATCGGCATACCAGGGTGACCAGAATTTGCTTGTTGCACGCCGTCCATTGAAAGGACGCGAATGGCATTTGCCATCACGCGCTGCTGGTCAGTTTCGCTACTCAAAGAAGTGTCGCTCATAAGAATCTACTTGCTCGCTAGGCCCATAAGAAATGGCTACTTAAAAATTTGCGGTCAAAATGGCTGGGAAGGCCGCCCTAGTCAACACCTGAAACTGCTGAATTAGGGGCTTTTACAAGAAAATATGTAGGGAAAGCGCTGTGATGATTGACGCGCATCCCGCAAACACCCTATCTTCAATGGAAATTCGCCTTAACGGGGGGTTTATGACGCTTTTTTGGAATGTCGGAGTTTAGGGGGGATTGCAAAGTGCCAGATACTAGGAATGGGGACAATTTAGACGCTGCGAGGTCGCGACTCGAAACAGCCTTGTCTACCCTTGCTCACGGCGTGGCCAGTACGCGCGGCACATTAGACGCTGCCGCGACCATCGCTGAAGAAAAAGCGCAGATGGCTACCCGCCTTAGCACTCTCGAACAAGAAAACCTGAAACTGCATGAACAAGTGGCCACACTTGCGCTGCAGCCAGCCTCTTCTGAGGCAGAAAAACAGGTAGATATTTTAACCCACGAAAAAGCGGCTCTCCTGCAAGAGACACAACAATTGAAAAACAGCTATGCTGCTTTGCAGGAAGAAATGCAAACATCAGCCAGTGCTGCCAGTAGCAACACTGATACCACACAGCTACAGGCTTTGAATGCACAGTTGAAGGCAGAGATTACAGCCATGCAACAGGACAAATCAGAAATAAGAGCCGAGCTGGACAAAACCATCGCCGACTTGGAAAATATGCTGGAGACCGCGTAAATGGCACAGATTTCAGTAACGATTAATGGTAAGCTTTATCCCCTCGCCTGTGCGGACGGTGAAGAAGATCGACTGCACAAACTAGCGGCCTATGTGAATGGTAAAACCAAAGCCATTGCAGGCAAACTTGGCAATGTGAATGAAGCACGCCTTATTTTAATGGCAGCCGTGTTAATTGCAGACGAATTGCAAGACGCGCTGGAAGGTGAGGGAAATCAAGGGGTTATTGGTTCTCTCAGCGAAGATGACATGGCAGGCGTGCTGAATGAAGTGGCAAGTGAGGTAGAAGCTATTGCAGAAAAGCTCGGAACACCCTAAATAAGGCTTGCGGGCTCTGCGCTGTGCGTAAGATATGCAGTAATTCCCGGGGCCATAACTTACTCCAGGGAGCTGTCCCTGACTAGGGCCGTGGTCCTTATCATACGGCGCCCACCTGAACTATCAGGTCACGGAGAATACATACGTCAACACGGCAGAAGCGGTCCCGCACCCATTTTGAAATCATGACTAATCAGCAAACAGATAAAAACACCCTTAGGGGGACAGCAAAGCGTGTACGCGCCGGAGCTGCCCAAATGCTTGGCGTGCAAGCAGCGGAAGACGCAAGCTTGCATGGCTTGTCCTTCCTATCCTCCCTGCCAAAAGGGGCTGTGGTTGCAGGCTATTGGCCCATTGGTGATGAGCTTGACCCCCGTTTTTTAATGCAGGCGCTTAGTCGCGCTGGTTATAAAACAGCATTGCCAGTTGTTGACGGAGACAATGCGCCGCTTAAATTTCGGCTTTGGGGCCAAGGGGACCCCTTAATCGGAGGACCATTTGGCACACAACACCCCGACGATGATGCACCTTCTATTGTACCTGCTGCCCTGCTGGCACCCCTGCTTGCCTTCGACCCTGCCTGTTACCGTTTAGGCTGGGGCGGCGGCTTTTATGATAGAACTTTAGCGGCCCATACAAGCATTCAAGCTTTTGGCTTTGCTTATGCTGCCCAATTCGTGGAAGATATGCCTCGTGGTCAGCATGATTGGCCTATGCAGGGGGTTATTACTGAGGCAGGCATAATCCTGCCAAAAGAATAAACAGAAACTACGGGCAGTTTCCCGCCCATATTGATAACAGTTTTAGAAAGCTACCTCTTATGCGGCTATTGTTTTTGGGTGATTTGATGGGCCGTTCTGGCCGTACTGCTGTGATCGATGCACTGCCAGACCTGCGTGAAAAGCTGAAACTGGATTTTATCATCGTCAATGCTGAAAATGCGGCGTCTGGTTTTGGTACCACCAGCAAAATTGCAGGCCAAGTTATTCAGGCTGGTGCCGATGTACCGTCTGGCGGCAACCACACCTTCGACCAAAAAGAAATTTTAACTGCGATTGATAATGATGGCCGCATCTTGCGCCCTATCAATTACCCTGAAGGCACACCGGGTCGCGGGTTCAACATCTATGACGCGCCGCGCGGCAAAAAAGTAATGGTGATTAACGCCATGGGGCGTGTGTTTATGAATGCAATGGAATGCCCGTTTCGCGCCATTGATGCAGTCCTAAAAAAATACCGACTGGGCGCAACAGTGAATGCCATCATTGTTGATTTCCACGGCGAGGCCACCAGCGAGAAAATGGCAATGGGCCATTATCTGGATGGTCGCGTGAGCATGGTAGTTGGCACACACAGCCACGTCCCCACGGCTGATTGCCAAATTTTAGACGGCGGCACTGGCTATCAAACCGACGCTGGCATGTGCGGCGACTATAACAGCGTGATCGGCATGGACAAAAAAGAACCCATCAGTCGTTTTCTTACTAAAATGAACCGAGAGCGCTATTCGCCTGCAGGTGGTGAAGCCACCATTTGCGGTACCTTCCTAGAAACCGATGACCGAACTGGCCTAACCAAGCGCATAGAACCGGTACGTATGGGGCCTAGGTTGATGGCACATATGCCGGAAGTATAGTCCCAATATAAAACACTGAGTTATTTATGTCGATTGTAGCACCCACATATTATGCGAATATCAACGAAGAATTATTAGAGATTTGCCCAACAGCAGACTCTGCCATCGAATTTGGTTGTGGCGCTGGCATGTTTTTAGAGGCCTATAAAAGCAAGAATTCGTCCTCTAGGACAGTTGGATTTGAGCTTTTTGAAGCCGCAGCAAAAGAAGCGTTACCGCGATGTAATGATGTCATAGTTGGAAATGCAGAAAAAGACAGCCTTTCCAACTATGGGTACCAACCTGGTTCTTTTGACTTGATAATATATGGCGATGTTCTGGAGCATTTTATTGACCCATGGGCCGCTCTTGAAAAGCACCTTGCTTACCTGAAACCCGGCGGCCATATCTGCGCTTGCATCCCCAATGCCGCCCACTGGAGCATGATATTCGAATTAGTGAATGGTGCCTTTGAGTATAAAGATGCTGGCCTGCTGGACCGAACACACCTGCGTTTTTTCACCAAAAAAACCATTGCAGATATGTTTACAAATGCCGGGCTGGAAATTGAAGTACTGAAACCTCGTGAATTTCAGTTAAACAATACCGATGCCGCCATTAAAACTCTTGC
>JAESQS010000059.1 GCA_016765035.1 Kordiimonadaceae bacterium
GAAACCATTTTGTTTCTCTTGATAAAGTGATCCGCACCATGCGCATCACCGGGCGGGATATGCAGTCGAAATACAAAGAAACCGCCGAAGGGGGCCTTGCGGTAACAGTGCCAATTTCCTCCACAGTGGTTGACTGTTAGATAACGCCAAAGGAACTCTCTTCATAATGCCAGAACCTGTACAAAAAGCCTTCTCGCCAAAAGAAATTATCAAACTGCACGGGTTTGATATTGGGGTGGATAAAGAGGCCATTTCGCCGCGCATTTTACGAGGCATGATGCGTGGTTGGTACGAAGAACAAGAGCTTCATATTATGAAAGCCATGCTGGAAAAAGGCGACCGTATTTTGGAATTAGGATCTGCCACGGGGCTTTCCAGCATGTGGGCAGCAAACATTGTTGGGCAGGAGAATATCTTCCCTTTTGAGCTAAACCCCTATCTCGTAGATTGGGCGCACGATAATTTTTCCCGCAACGGTTTTGATATCAAAGTCCAGCAAGTAGCTCTTGCTGCAACCCTGCAACATGCAGCGCCTTCGATTGATTTTCATATCCATGAAGATTTTTGGGCTTCGTCTCTTGTGAAACCCGCAGGAAATCACGAAACCATACAAGTTCCAACGGCCTGCTTTGAAGATGCTGTGAGCACACACAACATCAACACACTCCTGATTGATATCGAAGGCGGGGAAGTTGATTTATTCCTGAAAGCCGATATCACAGACATCCAGAAAATCATTATGGAAATTCACTATGACGCTGTGGGCAAGCAGGCAACCAACGCCATGTTGCAGCATATAGTTGCCCAAGGGTTTTTCCTTGATCATACCATCAGCGCAAACGGTGTTGTCGCGCTTTACAGGATGTAAAGAGTGAGCGCGACCCTACTGCATCCCTGGCCCACGACCCTCCCTAAAAAGTTAAGGTAACTTCCCGTGGGTACCATCGCAGTAAGGGGTATTTTTGCTTGCTTTGCATTGGCACAGAAAGGCGTCGCCATCTTTTGCGGCTGTAAACATCTGCGGTGTAAAGTCCGTACCTGAATGCGAGCCATCACAAAATGGCTGCTTTGCAGATTGCCCACATGTACACCAAAAATACTGCCTGCCCTCCAATAGCGTAACAATCGCAGGCGTTTTTGCAGCAACTTTTGCTTCCGCCATAACATTCTCCCTTTAGGTTTGCGGCTATCTTCTACACCATATCAAACCATAAAAAGGTTAAGCTTGAATTGACTGTGCCCAATCGTTGGGCCAGCTCTTTTCTGAATTTTACTCTATAGTTGGTACAAGGCTTGCTATATGCTGCAACTTAAACCGGTACGATCTAACATGGTGAAAAACCTAGAGAATAAACAGTAGAAATTGGGATATATTATGAAAACGGCACTTGTTTGCGGCGCTGGCGGCTTCATTGGCAGCCATCTGATCAAACGGCTTAAAACCGAAGGGTTTTGGGTGCGCGGAGTAGACTTGAAATTCCCAGAATATGGCGACACAGAAGCCGATGATTTTGTCATCGGGGATTTGCGCGAGCAAGGTGTCTGCCACAGGGTTATAGATCGCTGCTTTGATGAAGTGTACCAATTAGCGGCAGATATGGGCGGCGCAGGCTATATTTTCACGGGAGAAAATGATGCCGACATTATGCATAACTCGGCAACTTTTAACCTGAATATTGCTGAACGATGCCATAAACGAAACATCAAACATGTTTTCTATAGTTCAAGCGCGTGCATGTATCCGGAATATAACCAGCTGGATCCAGACAACCCCAATTGCGCCGAAGACAGCGCCTACCCCGCCGCCCCAGACAGCGAATATGGCTGGGAAAAGCTTTTTAGCGAGCGTTTATTCCTAGCCTATAACCGCAATCATGGCATGTTAAACCGCGTTGCGCGTTTCCATAATATTTTTGGCCCCCAAGGCACATGGGATGGTGGCAAAGAAAAAGCCCCTGCGGCCATTTGCAGAAAAATCGCCGAAGTGAACAGTGGTGACGCGATTGAAATTTGGGGCGATGGCACGCAAACGCGCTCTTTCCTCTATATTGATGAATGTCTGGAAGGCAGCACACGCCTCTTGCGCTCTAGCTTTGAAGGGCCTGTTAATATTGGCTCTGACGAAATGGTGTCTATCAATCAACTTGTTGAATATGTGGCTGCCATTGCAGGCAAAACTATTGAGAAAAACCACATTCCCGGCCCGCTCGGTGTGCGAGGCAGAAACTCTGACAACCGTTTGATCGAAAAAAAGCTTGGCTGGCGACCCACTGAAAGCCTGCGTACTGGTCTGGAAAAAACCTACGGCTGGATAGAGCAGCAAGTGATGGCCAACAAGAAATAACCTTACTGGTAGGCTCACAAACAAAGAATGGTTCCATGCCCAAAAACTATAGCTGCTTCCCTGAAATCTATGACTTGGTGCAGGAAATTCCTGCTGGGGAAGTCGCGAGTTACGGCATGGTTGCCAGCCTAATCACCGGCGCAACGGCCCGCATTGTCGGGTATGCCATGGCTGCAACCCCTTCAGGCAAAGACATCCCTTGGCAACGGGTTATTAACGCCGCTGGTAAAATCAGTGACCGCGATGGTGCAGCGCGCCACCGCAAATACCTTGAACAAGAAGGTATTATCTTTAGCAAGTCTGGAGCCGTCTCTTGGGCAACCTGCCGCTGGCAAGGACCCAGCGAAAAATGGCTTGATGCCCATAAAATAGACTTTATGGATTTTCTCGAAATCCAAGCCAATTGGCCCGGCAAACCTAAATAATATCACCCCCAATCATTAAGGGTGTGTAAAAAGCGCGCAGGGGCACCCTTTAGCTTTCTACTCGTGCTCCCGGCTGCTAAGGGGAGGTATGCTTAAGCGCCTTTTACAAACTATTAAAATGATCGACAGGCTTCTGCCTGCGCTTGTGTTTGCTTTTTTACTATCGGCCCAAGGTATCGTTGCATCCGGTGCCGCAGATTATATTACGTTCCCGGAATTAACTGCGCCAGATGGCCGCACGCTTACTTTTGCCGACATTTGCAACAGCAGTGGCGAAGCAGGCACCCTGCATGATTGCGCTGGTTGCCTCAGTGGGTGCCAAGGGACAGTTGGGGCAGAGCCACAACCCGTAAGCACACTATACCTCAACCAAATAGCCTTACAGCACTGTGCCCGATGTGCGCCTTATACAGCTTTCATCATTTCCCGCCCAGAAACCCAACCAACGGTACAGCGCGGCCCACCTGCATCCTAAACCGACTATCAGCAAAACTTTATAGTAAGGGCAACCCACAGGGTCAGCCCCGGTTTAACATTAGGATTCTAACAATGAATATTCGCATTCTTGGCGGGCAGCTTTTATGCGCGCTTTGCACAAGTACATTATTGTCTAGCGGCACCCTCGCCCACGACACAAATAGTAAACGCATTGACAGCCATGCGCCCATTGGCGTCATGGCAGATCACTTCCATAAAAAAGGCGAGCTTATGGCCAGCCTGCGCGGCATGACGATGGATATGAATGACCCAGTGAGTACAACAATGGGCCCTCAATCCATGACCATGAATATGGCGATGCTTGGCCTTATGTATGCCCCATCAGATACCGTTACCTTTATGGGTATGATCAATTATGTCGATACATCAATGGATATGATCATGATGGGCAACACGCAAAAAATGGGCGCCAGCAATATCGGCGATTTAACGCTCAGCGCCATGATTGCACTCCATGACAGCAAAGATAGCCGTTTCCACATAACCCTTGGTACTTCTGTGCCGACTGGCAGCACAAAAGGTACCAATTCAATGGGGTCCCCGCTGGCCCTTACGATGCAAACTGGCACAGGTTCATGGGGTTTCACACCTTCAGCAACATACACTAAATTTATGAATGGCTGGTCTTTTGGAGCACAGGCAAATGCCAAAATTTGGCTGGATGATAATGCTACCGGAGAACGAATGGGGGATCAGTTTGAGCTAACCAGTTGGGCTGCCTTTATGCTCAATGACGCTGTTAGTTTCTCCACCCGTGCAGCTTATAGTGACCGTAACGCCGTTTCAGGAAGCATGATGAGCGCCTTAACCGATGCGCGACAAGTAGCTTGGGGCTATGCAGGTTTCAATACGACAGTTGGTGCAGGCCACCGTCTGGCAATTGAAGCTGGCCTGCCTGTTTGGCAAGATAAAAATGCCAATGCGCTTGATATGGGCCTTACCCTTACGGTGGGTTGCCAAAAAGCATTTTAAGGCCAATCAAGCCTCTTCAAAACCATACAAAAAGGCCCGGACAAAACCGGGCCTTTTCAACAAAACCTTAAACAGAAAACACTCTATTCATCTTCATAGTCGTCTTCATCATCATCGCTCTCTTCCGGTGGTCTGGCAAAGCAATCATAACCAGCACGCTTCAAATCCACACAACGGTTTACTGCATCATGCATGGATTTCACTGGCCCAAAAACCAGCCTGTAAAGACCGGGGCGATTAGCAGAATCTATAACTTCGCTAAAAAGCCCGCCCACTACTTTCGACTGGCGACCATTAATTACTTTTTGCAGCAAAGTTACTTTATCTTGGTCCATGGCAAACCCAACTTCGAGCCGCCAGACAGTTGTCCAATCTTCCGGCTTCACCAAGGGCTTGTCTTCTTCGGGGATCGGTGTTGATATCGTCCCGGCCGCAGAAGGCACGCTATCCAACACTAGGTCCATAGCCAATGGCTCGGCACTAAAACCCCGTTCATTCAGGTTTTGCGCATAATCAACCCCTGTTTTCCGCGCAGAGCTATTGAGCATCCCTTTCATTGACAGTTCATTTTGTTCCGCGCCGCTATAGCCTTTTTCGGCAGCAAGCCACACAAGGCCATAGCCCCGGACAGGATCCCGTTTTGTGCCCGCTTCCCCATTCCAATAAACCATGCCCAGCATGTAAATAGCTTCTGCATTACCCGCCAGCGCCAAAGACTGCCACGCTGTCATAGCTTCTGCGAATGTTGCATCGCTGCCGTCACCATCAAAAAACAAGATGTTAGCAAGCAGCAGTGACGCCCGCTCATGACCAAGCCGGGAAGCCAAGCGGTAATACATTGTAGCAACAGGAATAGACGGTTGGTCTTTACCAATGCCAAGCTTGTTAATTTCACCCATATGAAACAACGCCTCAGGCACACCCTGAAGTGCCAAGGCCTCCAACGCGACAACACCGCGCTGTATTTCACCATTTCGAATGAATGTTAACGCATCTTCCACAGCCGTTTCATTTGTGGATTCATTAGTTGAGGTCTGCGCAAAAACACCCGCTCCGCACATAACCATAATAAGAATAACAAAAATATATCGAACCATAGCAGTCCTCCCTAACCACGAAGTACAGCAGCGCCATGCCCCAACCCATAGCACCTTCAATTTCAATAGATAAAATTTATCTCAACTATAGCTAAAAGCGCAACCACTACTTAAAGCTTATTTTACATCTGCACATTAGGTTTAACCCATAATTTCAGGTAATGAGCCACGTGAGCAGAACATGATTAAATCAATATATTTCAAGCCACTACTTATGTGTACAAGCGCTTTGGTAATATCCGCTTGTAGTACTGGCAGCAATTATACCGCCATTTCTGCCCCCGTACCGACAAACACAGGGACTGCTTCAACTGTTATTCAGGAAAGTGGCTTTATAGAACTAAAAGCCATTGCCGATAACCTTGCAGAGCGTGGTGACCATAAAGCCGCCATCCCTCTATATCGTCATCTGGGCGCCGTAATGGGCGACCCGGGAGCTTTAAATGCTTTGGCAAATAGTTTGATTGCACAAGGCATTAATGAAGAAGCCGGAGAAATTCTTGCAACGCTGGTGAAACGCGAGCAAGCAACATCTGGCACATGGTATAACCTTGGAAAAGTTAAATTATCCGTGGGCAAATTCGACGAAGCGCATTCTGCTTTCAGCTATGCAGCTCTCATGAGCCCCGGTGACCCAAAGCCACTTTCAGGACAAGCGATTTCGCTTGCGGCAATGGGAAGAACCAGTGAGGCAATCGCGGCCTTTAAAACCAATAGCGATACTGTAAGCCTATCTAATAAAGCCTTGATATTTGCAGCCATTGGCAGAAGTAAAGCAGCCGTTGCCTTGCTTGAGCCCATAGTGCGCACTGGCGGGACGGCCAGAGACAGGCAAAATCTGGCAATGGCTTACCTGCTCGATGGCCAAGACCAGCAAGCCTTCAAAATGGCCCGGCTGGACCTTGATGCCGCGACAACCAATGAAACATTCACATTCTATCGCTCGTTAAAAAGCCTTGGAAACGCGGAACGTATGCAAGCGCTGATTACAGGCACGGTTAAGCCAGAATGGACACGCGCTGAATATGCAAACCTAGAACTAAAAGAAAACAAAAGCAGCGAAGTAGCAGCAAAACGCGTGATCGGGAAAGTCCAGCAGGTAGCTGCTAAACTGACGCCGAAACCACGAGAAAACTATGTGCTGACAACAATTCCCCCGTTGATGGAGCCTGAGGGCTGGGCGTTGCAAATTGGCGCCTACCGTTCCATTAAAAACCTGATGCGCGGTTGGACTATATTATATCGTCAGAGCGGTGATTTGCTTCAAAACGTACCCCCTCGCCGTTCTGAAGTGACTTTTGGCAGTAACGAAGCGCCACCAAAAGGCTTTTACTACCGCCTGAATGCTGGCCCCCTAAAGACCTACAAAGAAGCCAAAACATTATGTAATGCCTTGAAAAAGCGCAAAACTAAATGCTGGATTCGCCCGCCAGAAAAGGCTGAAGGCAAGCCACAAACTGTAAAAACAAAAAAAGCAGTGCCTGCGGCAAAAAAGGTCACACCCATAAAAGACAGGGCCCTTACAGCCAGTATTGACCTTTAGAACGTATCCGCTATCTGGACCAACCCCACAGTGTATCCTAGCGGGTGGTTGGGCCAGATAGTAAGCGGAGCGTGGGCCGGTGATGCATAGTAAACCAGATACGATCTAAAATTCCTCTTGAAGCACTTACACAAGCACCCCACCTTGTAAAAGGGCGCCCAGTCGGGGCCCAGCTTGGAAATCAAGAGTTTTTCGCCGCCACGAGTGGGGCAAAAGCTCTGTCGCTCTGTGTGAGGAAGCTATGGCACGCCTATCTATTTTTAACAGCCCTTTTCTGCTTGGATTTGACCAATTAGAACAGGTTTTTGACAAAGTCAGCAAAAATGCTGGCGAAGGCTATCCCCCCTATAACATCGAGCAAATTGAGGGGGCCACCCTTAGGATATCACTCGCTGTTGCAGGATTTTTCAAAAAAGACCTTTCCATCACTGTGGAAGGAAGCCAGCTCATCGTACATGGGAAACAGCAAGATGACAGCGAGCAAAAGGCTTTCTTGCATCGCGGTATAGCCGCCCGACAATTTGTCCGTAAATTTGTTTTGGCAGAGGGTATGCTAGTCTCTGATGCCCATATGGAAAACGGACTGTTACATATTGATGTGGAACGCCCCGAACCACAGGACATTACGCGCACAATCAACATACGGTAAATATAAGCATTGCCATGCAACAACAACAAACCACTCTCGAGCTACAGACACAGACCATTGGCCTGTATGAAGTCACGGCCGACATTGCCGACTGGGTGTATGAAACTGGCATTGAGAATGGCTTGTTAACCCTCATGGCCCAGCACACAAGCGCCTCATTGACTATTCAAGAGAATGCCGATCCTGCCGTACAGCCTGACTTGATTGACGCGCTTGACCGCCTAGCACCCATGAACCCCAAGCTTTATCGGCATATAGCCGAAGGGGCAGATGACATGCCGGCCCACATCAAATCCGCCCTGACAAATGTGTCACTGTCAATTCCTGTGCAGGAACGCCGTATGCGCCTCGGTACGTGGCAAGGGGTGTTTTTGATAGAACATCGGCAAGCACCACACACACGGCGCATCGCCTGTCACCTGTTAGGCGACTTTTAAAACCCAAATACAAAGGTTACCCGCGTAGATGTATCCCAAGCGGATGTATTGATGGGTGGGTCACTGTCATATTTTGTATCAAACGACAGACGCGCCGTCATATGGCTGTTGAGTTTAGCAGACAGCCGCAAATCATTCTCCACAGTATTAGATTCCGTGGCAAAAATGACTGAAGTCTTGTCACGCAGAGACAAATATTCGCTTATTTTCCAGTCAAACGTCGTTGACAAACGCCCTAGAAACTCCGTTTCGCGGAAGCCTGTATCTTCTAACTGGCTAAAGCGGATACCGGGGCCGCCTTCCACCCGGAATTTATATCTGCCGGTATCAAGCAAGTCAAAACCAACACCTATATTCTCCACAACCCTGTAATCATACCCAGAGAAACGGTCGAGCTCCATCTCGGTGAAATTCAAGAGAAACACACTTTTCCACGGACGCCAAATAGCCTCATATTTGGTTACAAACCGCTGGCGTTTGGTTATGCCACTGCTTCGGGCAAAATCAAAACCCATATCAAGGTCATGTTCCCATTTTTTGCCAAACTTGCGGTTAAATTTCAACCCAATGGAAAGGGCTTTTTCCTCCGTATCCCCTGTACTGCTCCCTGCGCCTAACTCAGCCTGCGCGTTCCATAATTTCGGATCTATATAATAGATAATACCCCGTGACTTCGAGGCCGCTGCGGCTTCTACAGCAGCTTCATCGGAGATGTTAATTTCTGCAACATACGTGGCGTCCAGCCAATCCGTCTGAATGCCCTGCGCCGTTTTCAAAATAAGGCTGCGTTTACCAGGCCATGTGACAACAGCCATATTTAAGACAGCATCAAAGGCTGCTTTATCTTTAGTCTCTATGGCTTTCTCTAACATCGCCTTCACAGTGGCAACATCATCTGCCCTCACTGGCGGGCTACCTGCGATGAAAACCACTGCGAGAAAAAATGCGAGCGGACGTAAAAACTTGCTTACACGTTGCATGACACACATCGTCCTATATAGAAGTATGAGATATAATTTAGACTGCATCTAGCGTCAAACTGTGCCAAACGCAAGTATACGCTTATTTTGAGGGGAACAAATAATGCCTACAGCGTTTGTTACGGGGGCGACAGGGTTTCTGGGGAGGCACCTTGTTGATGTTCTTTTAGAAGAAGGGTGGACTATTACAGCTATGGTCCGCAGCCCTGAAAAAGCTGCAAAAATTCTCAGTGATAAAGTCATCCTAATGAAAGGGGACCTAATTGTAGCAAGCGATGTACGCCGCTGTATGCCAGATACGCTGGATTGTGTGTTCCATGCCGCCGCAGATACCAGCACGTGGGCAGTAGAAGCGTCCCAGCAGGAAAATGTAAATATCGAAGGCACCCGGTCTCTGTTGCAGGCTATTCTGGACAAACATGTGAAACGCTTAGTGCATGTATCCAGCATCGCCGTTTTTGGCGAACATCATGGCCCTATAACAGAAAGTACAGAGCGTCTTGGCGCCAAAAGCTGGGTCAGTTATATCAGCACAAAAAGCTTTGCCGAGCGCAAAGTAAAAGAGGCCGTAGACCGTGGCCTTGATGCCGTTATTGTAAACCCAACGCACATCGTGGGGCGGTATGATAGCCATAATTGGGCACGTCTTATCCAAAAAATGGCCGATGGCTCGCTGCCCGGCACGCCGCCCGGTGGGGGTAATTTTGCCAATGGCCGCGCCGTTGCTGAAGGGGTACTGGCGGCCTACTACAAGGGCAAAACAGGCCATAATTATATACTCGGCGGCCCCAAAGCTTCCTTTCAAGAATTTCTGACCATTGCAGCGGCAAAAATCAAAGCGCCAAAACCGTCAAAACCCATGTCAGCCTTCCTGTTAAAAACACTGGCGAATATTTTATTCTTTGTTTCAAAATTCACAGGTAAGCGCCCCATGGTAACACCTGAAGAAGCCCTATTTGCCACAGAGACCCAAGATGCACGCAGCGATAAGGCCATAAAAGGACTGGGCTTTCAGATTATTCCGCTTGAACAATCAGTGGACGAGTGCATCACTTTCATGCGGGAAGAGGGTATGCTTGAAAATTAAGAATAGAGAGTATC